>NZ_PSMQ01000009.1:29955-39949 GCF_040290245.1 Thermus sp. | reverse complement strand
CCTCGGGGTTGGGGTTGAAAGCTGCGGCAAAGTGCAGGGGGGTCCAGCCGTTCTCATCTGTAGCCTCGAGGTTCGCCCCCAGCTCCAGCAGCGCCTCGAGGACCTTGGGGTTGGGGTTGTTCGCCGCGGCCAGGTGCAGAGGGGTTCTCCCGGTCCTATCGGTTGTATCTACCCTAAAAAAGAAGGCCGACTCCTTTATAGCCGCAACCAGGACGCTGAGGACCTCGGGGCTCTGGCTGAAAGCCGCGGCCAGGTGCAGGGGAGTCTGGTCGTCCTTGTCTCGAGCATCCACCTTGGCCCCCTGCTGGATGGCCTGCTCCACATCCGCAGGGGTGGCCGTCTTCCAGAACTTCTCCTCGAGCAGCGGGTTGGCCAGGGCCAGGCCGGCCAGCATGAGGGTTGTCATTAGCACTTGCAGGGTTTTCAACATAGGTTTCTGCGTCACCTCCCTTTCAGGTGATTCCGGGCTCGGAGTGCGCAAACACTGCCGGGCCGTTTTTGTTCCCATCATACAACCTCTGCGGGATTGGTGGAAGGGGTCCATGTACCCCCGCATTAAAGATGCGGGGCACTATAGCCCCTTCCACACCATCCTCATTATTGTAGAATGGTCCCCATGGGTTACGAGCACGAGAAGGCGCTGTATGAGGCCTGGGTGGAGCTTCTCTCCTGGATGCGGGCCTACGCGAAGGAGAAGGGCGTGCGCTTTGAAAAGGAGGCCGACTTCCCCGACTTCATCTACCGCATGGAGCGGCCCTACGACCTTCCCACCACCATCATGACCGCCTCCTTATCCGATGCCTTGGGGGAGCCCTTCCTCCTGGCCGAGGTCTCCCCTCGGCACGCCCAGCTGAAGCGGATCGGCCTCCGCCTGCCCCGGGCCCATATCCACCTCCACGCCCACTATGAACCCGGAAAAGGCCTGGTCACGGGGAGGATCCCCCTTACCAAAGAGCGCTTTTTTGCCCTGGCCGACCGGGCCCGGCAGGCTTTGGCCTTGGCCTAGGCCTCCAGGGCCCCCCAGAGCCTCAGGACCACCCCGTGGAGGAGGACGAGGCCTCGAGGGGTGGGCTTGAGGCGCGAGCCCTCTCTAAGGAGCAGCCCCTCGGCGATGAGCGCCTGGGCCACCCCCTCCAGGCGGGGCCAGAGGGAAAGGCCCGTCCTGGCCTCCACCGCCTTGACCTCCACCCCCTCCCTCAGGCGGAGGCCCAGCATAAGGCTCTCCTTGGCGTGCTCCAAAGGGGGGATGGCCTCCTCCGAGGGCGGTTCCTCCCGGAGCCAGCGGGGCAGGGGAGGGTTCTGGGTGCGGCGGGCGTAGAGGGGGGCTTGGGCGGGGAGGTGGGCGGTGGCGGAAGGCCCCAGGGCCAGCCAGAACCCCGCCCGCCAGTAGACCAGGTTATGCTGGGCCTCCTCCTTGTCCCGTGCGAAGTTGGAGACCTCGTAACGCACAAACCCCGCCTGGCCCAGGACCTCCTCGGCCCTAAGAAACGCCTCCGCCTCCTTGTCCGGGTCCACCTCCACCCCCAGGAGGGCAAAGGGGGTGCCCGGCTCCACCTGCAGGGTGTAGGCGGAGACATGCCCCACCTCGAGGGAGGCGGCCTCCTTTAGGTCCTGGTCCACGTTTTGCATGGGCAGGCCCAAGATGAGGTCCAAAGAGACGCGAAACCCCTCCTCCAAAGCCAGCTCCACCGCCCTTAAGGCCCCCTTTCGCCCGTGGGCCCGGCCCAGAAACTTGAGGACGGGGTCTTGGAAGCTCTGCACCCCCAAGGAGAGCCGGTTCACCCCCAGGTCCTTAAGGAGCCGAAGGCGTTCTCGGTTCAAGGTCCCGGGGTTGGCCTCGAGGGTCACCTCTGCCCCCGGCCTGAGGCCCCAAGGGAGGGCCTGGAAAAGGGCCACAAGCTCCCGGTCCCTGAGGAAGCTGGGCGTGCCGCCCCCGAAGTAGAGGGTCTTTAAGGGGTCTGGGTGGGCTTCGTGAAGGATGGCCGCCTCCTCCCTTAGGCGGGCCAAGTAGGCCTCCACCCAGCCCGGCCCCCGCCGGACCACGTGGAAGTCGCAGTAGGGGCAGAGGGTGGGGCAGAAGGGGACGTGAACGTAAAGGCTGCTCACCGCGGGGAGGTTGGCCATTTCGACGCCTCTCAGTCTACATAGAGGAGGCGGAAGTCGTTCAGATTGGTCCCCGTGGGGCCGGTCTGGATAAGGGTGCCCGCCTGGGCGAAGAAGCCGAGGCTATTGTTCTCCTCCAGGAAGGGCCCTGGGTCCAGGCCCATCCGCCAGACCCCCGGGGTGAGGAGGGCCCCTGCTACGCCGCTATTCCCATCCAGGCCGTCCGAGTCCGCGGCCAGGGCGTACAGGGGGGCTTCGAGGTGGGCGTAAAGGGCGAGGAGGAACTCCAGGTTCCGCCCCCCTTTTCCCTTGCCCGCCACCCGCACCTGGGCCTCCCCCCCGGAGAGGAGGAAAAGGGGCTTTCGGAAGGGCACCCCGTGGGCGCGGATGCCCCCTATGAGTTCGGCGTGGAAGCGGGCCAGGCTCCTCGCCTCGCCCCCGAAGCGGTCGGAGAGGACCACCGCCCGGTGCCCCTCATCCTTTAGGAACCGCCAAGCCGCCCGGAGGAGGTGAAGATTGCTGCCCACGATCCGGTAGGAGAGCCTTTTTAGGGCGGGGTCTTGGGGCTTTAGGGTCTCGGGAACCTCCCCCCTTGCCCCCCGCTCCAGGAAGGCCCTGGCCCTAGGGAAGTCCAGGCGGTAGCGGTCCAGCACAGCCAGGGCCTCCCCGTAGGTGCTGGAATCGGGGTGAAAGGGGCCCGAGGCGATGACGCTGGGGTCGTCCCCCGGGACATCGGAAAGGAGGAGGGCGTGGAGCCTGGCCCCTGTGGCCAGAAGCCCCCTTCCCCCCTTAATCCGGGAGAGGTGCTTGCGGACGGCGTTGATCTCCCGGATGCTGGCCCCGCTTCTCAGGAGGGCCTCCGTAAGGGCCCGTTTCTCCTCGAGGTCTATCCCCCAAGGGGCGCACCAGAGGGCGCTTCCGCCCCCGGAGACCAGGGCGAGGAGGCGGGCTTTGGAAGAAAGCCCCTTCAGGAGCTCCAAGACCTCCTCCGCCGCCTTCAGGCTTTCCCCATCCGGCACCGGGTGTGCGGCGAAGCGGGCCCTTAGGCCCAAGGGGTCCTGCCCCTTGGGAAGGGTGAGGTGGTAGGCCACCTCCCCATAGCGGTCCAGGGCGGCCTTGAGCATGGAGGCCCCCCCTTTGCCCACCGCCAGCACCAGGTCGGGCCGCCAGGGGGGTAGGTGCCTGAGGGTGAGGCGGTAGGGGTCGGCCGCCCTTAGGGCTTGGAAGAAGGCTTCCTGGAGGAGGGCCTCTCGGTTTCGGTAAGGGACCATTTCTGGCGCGCTCAGGCCTTCGTGGCCCCTTGATGCTCCCCTGGCGGGGAAAGAGCCTTGGGGTCCTGGCCTTCGTAGAGGAGCTCCAGGAGTTCGGCGAGGTGCAAGACGGGAACCTGGCCGATGTACCGCTGGATCTGGGTCTGGCAGCCGATGTTGCCCGTGACCACCAGGTCGGGCTCGGTGGCCTTGAGGTTCTCCGCCTTGCGCCGCCCAAGGGCTTCTGCGATCTCCGGCTGGAAGAGGTTATAGGTGCCCGCGCTTCCACAGCAAAGCTCCGGCTCCTTGGGCTCTAGCACCTCCACCCCCGCGGCCTTTAAAAGCCGCCTGGGGGGGTCCTTGACCTTCTGCGCGTGCAGAAGGTGGCAGGCGTCCTGGTAGGCCACCTTGAGGGGGCTAGGGGGCGGGGGAGGGGGGAGGAAGCCCAGCTCGTCCAGGAAGAAGGAAAGGTCCTTTACCCTCTTGGCAAAGGTACGGGCTTCTTCCTCCTCCTTTTCCCCCAGGAAGAGGAGGGGGTACTCCTTCATCCCCGAGCCGCACCCGGCGGCGTTGGAGAGGACCACCTCCACCTCCTCAAACGCCCGCATCGTCCTCAGGGCCAGGCGCCTGGCCCCTTCCTTGTCCCCCGCGTGAAGGTTCAAAGCGCCGCAGCAGCCTTGGTCCTCGGGGAGGACCACCTCCACGCCGTTCTCCTGCAATACCCGGAGGGTGGCCCGGTTGATGGAGGGCCGGAGCACCCGCTGGGCGCAGCCTAGGAGAAGGCCCACCCGGGCCCTCTGCTCCCCTTTGGCGGGGTAGACCTCCTGGTAGGCCTCCTCTCGGTGTTCCCTTCGGGAAGCAACCTTGGGAAGGGCCTCGGGCAGGAGCTCGAGGGGGGCCTTTAGGGCCTTGGGCAGGGGCAGGGGCCTAAGGAGGGGCCTAAGGCGCACCCCAAGCTCCGCCAGGGGCCGGAGGCGCCCAGGGTAGGGGAGGGTCTTAAGGAGGCCTAAGCGGTAGACCTCCTCAAAGGGGGAGCGATGGCGCTTTTCCTCGGTGTGAAGGCGGAAGGCGGCGATGAGCTCTCCGTAGGCCACCCCGCTCGGGCAGGCGGTGACGCAGGCCTGGCAGGCCAGGCACCGGTCCAGATAGGGCAAAGCCTCCTCGAGGGCAACCTCCCCTTCCAGGACCGTCTTCATCAGGTAGATCCGGCCCCTGGGGGAGTCCATCTCCTCCTGGAGGACCTGGTAGGTGGGGCAGGCGGGAAGGCAGAAACCGCAGTGGACGCAGGCCTCTATGGCGTGGGCCATCGCCTCGCCCACCTGGCCCAAGGCTTCGACGGGGATCTTGTGCTGCATCCTCCTCCTAGCTTAGGGGAAACCGGCCTCTAGGGTCTAGGGCCTTTTTGACCCTGAGGAAGAAGGCGTCCTGGGGGGGTGGGAAGAGGGGATCGGACACCGCCCCCTTCAGGACCAGGTGGGGGATGCCCAGGGCCTTGAGGCGGTCCCGCTCCTTTGGCTCCACCCCTGCGTAGAGGGCCTCCCCGCCCGCGATGTACCGCCTAGGGCCTGAAAGGAGGGCCTCGAGCCGGGGGATCTCCGGGAGCTTGGCGGGAATCTTCACCAGCAGGGGGCCGTAGGGCAGGCTTCTGGCCTCCTCCCAGTAGGCCTCGTCCTCCTCCAGGACCTCGCCCCCTTTTAGAAGGGCCCTGAGCCTTTCCACCCGCCGGGGGAGGCTTTCGGGAAACCCGCCCAGCCGGAGGAGAAGCGTGGCGGGGGGCTCGAGGTCCAGGGCCATGAGGTCAAAAAAGAGAAGGCGCTCCATCTTCTCCAGGGCCTCCTCCAGGCGGCCCAGGGCCAGCCTCAGCGTTTGGGTGGCCTTGGGGTAGGGGAAGACCTTGAAGGAGAGGGCCACCATCACCCCAAACGCCCCCAAGGACCCCACCATCAGGCGGTGGAAGCCAAACCCCGCCGCATTTTTCACCACCTTTCCCCCCGCTTTGACCAGCCTCCCCGTCCCATCCACAAACCGCACCCCCAGGAGGAAGTCCCGCACCCCCCCGAATCGGTGCCGGAGCGGGCCGGAAAGCCCCGCCGCCACCGTCCCCCCCAAGGTGGCCCCCTCCCGGGCGAAGGGGGGGTGGAAGGGGAGGTGCTGGCCGTGGGCCTTGAGAAGGGCCTCCACCTCCTTCACCGGCGTACCGGCCAAGGCGGTGAAGACGAACTCCTCCGGCTCGTACTCCAAGACCCCCCGGAGGCCAGAGAGGTCCAAGACCTCCTCTGGCCAGGGGGCAGCCCCTTGGGGCGTGCTCAAGGCGGGCTTGGTTCCCCCCGCCCGGACCCTGAGCCTCGGCCTGGTCCGCACGGCCTCCTGAACTTCCTCCACGGTCTTTGGGCTCATCCACCCCCCTGGCCCGGAAAGACCTTCCCCCGGTTGGCGAGCAGACCGGGGTCCACCTCGAGCCGCACCCGTTCCATGGCCTCGAGGTCCTCCGGGGAAAACATCTCCGCCAGGTAGGCCTTCTTCTCCATCCCCACCCCGTGCTCCCCCGTGATCGACCCCCCGAGGCGGATGCAGAGCCTGAGGATCTCCCCCGCCAAGGCCTCGGCCCTTTCCAGTTCCCCGGGCTTTTTCCCGTCGTAGAGGACCAGGGGGTGGAGGTTACCGTCCCCCGCGTGGAAGACGTTCGCCACCCGGAGGCCGTACCGCTCGGACAGGCGCTGGATCTCCTTCAGGGCCTCCCCCAGGCGGCTTCTCGGGACCACCCCGTCTTGGACCAGGTAGTCCGGGGAGAGGCGCCCGACCGCGCTGAAGGCGGCCTTGCGCCCCTTCCAGATCCTCTGCCGCTCCTCTTCCGTCTTCGCCACCCGGACCTCGTAGGCCCCGCTTTGGGCGATGACCTCCTCCAGGACCTGGGCCTCCCTCTCCACCTCCAGGGCCTCCCCCTCGAGCTCCACGATGAGCAAAGCCTCCGCCTGGGGGTAGTCCGCCCCCACCGCGGCGGAGGCCGCCTCAATGGCCAGCCGGTCCATGATCTCCATGGCCCCGGGAAGAAGCCCCGAGCCGATCACCCGGCTCACCGCCTCCCCGGCCTGGTCCAGGGCCTCGTAGGCGGCGAGGAGGGTGTGGTACTTCTCGGGCCTGGGAAGGAGCCGGAGGGTGATCTGGAGCGCGATGCCCAAAAGCCCCTCCGAGCCTACGAAGAGCCCCAAAAGATCGGGGCCCACCCCCTCGAGGCCCTCCCCGCCCAGGCTCACCACCTCCCCCGTGGGGAGGACCACCCTGGCCCCCAGGACATGGTTCACGGTCATCCCGTACCTGAGGCAGTGGGCCCCGCCGGAATTGAAGGCCAGGTTTCCCCCGATGGTGGAGACGGGCTGGCTGCTGGGGTCTGGGGCGTAGTAGAGCCCGTAGGGCTGGGCGGCCTTGGAGACGTCCAGGTTCACCACCCCGGGCTCCACCACCGCGATCCGCTTCAGGGGGTCGATCCGCAGGATGCGGTTCAGCCGGTTCAGGGCGATGACGATCCCCCCTTCCACGGGGAGGGAGCCCCCGGAGAGGCTGGTCCCCGAGCCCCGGGCCACGAAGGGGAGGCCGAGGCGGTGGCAGAGGCGCACGGTCTCGACGACCTCCTCCTCGGTCTCGGGGAGGACCACCGCCAAAGGGCGGGCCCGGTAGGCGGTGAGGGCGTCGGACTCGTAGGGGAGGAGCTCCGCGGGGCGGGAAAGGAGCCTCGAGGGAGGATAGAGGGTCTGGAGGGCCTTCAACGGGTCCATCTTTCCTCAGTCTATATACTCGTAGGCGATGGTGGTGAGGAACTCCGGGAACTCCTCGGAGAGGACGAGCCGGTCCAGGATCACCTCCGCCTCAGAGTAGCGCCCCTTTTCCCGGCCCCCAAGCTTTTCCAGCTCCTCCCCCTTGACCTTCTGGTAAAGCTCCTCCGTCACGGTTCGGCCGTCCTCGAGGGTGGCCTTTCGGTGCACCCACTGCCAAAGCTGGGCCCGGGCGATCTCCGCGGTGGCCGCGTCCTCCATGAGGTTGAAGATGGCCGCCGCCCCGTTGCCCAAAAGCCACTGGTTCAGGTACTGAAGGGCCACGCTGAGGTTATTCCGGAGGCCCGCCTCCGTGATCTTCCCGCCGGGCACGCTGAAGTCCAAAAGATCCTCCGCGGTCACGTTGACGTCCAGCCGCTTCACATGCTTCTGGTGCGGGTTTTCCCCTAGGTAGCGGTCAAAGACCTCCATGGCCACGGGGACGAGGTCCGGGTGGGCCACCCAGGTCCCGTCATAGCCCTGGCTTGCCTCCCGCTCCTTGTCCAGGCGGACCTGCTGTAGGGCTCGTTCGTTCACCCCGGGGTCCTTGCGGCTGGGGATGAAGGCGGCCATCCCCCCGATGGCGTGGGCCTCGTGGAGGTGGCAGCTCTTCACCAGAAGCTCCGCGTAGGCCTTCATGAAGGGGACGGTCATGGTGACCTGGGCCCGGTCGGGGAAGAGGGGGGCGGAGTCCGCGAACTTTTTGATGCAGCTGAAGATGTAGTCCCACCGGCCCGCGTTGAGCCCTGCCGCGTGCTCCTTGAGTTCGTAGAGGATCTCCTCCATCTCAAAGGCGGCGAGGATGGTCTCGATAAGGACGGTGGCCCGGATGCTGCCCCGCGGGAGGCCCAGGTAGTCCTGGGCGAAGTTGAAGACCTGGTTCCAAAGCCGGGCCTCGAGGTGGCTTTCCAACTTGGGCAGGTAGAAGTAGGGGCCGCTTCCCCGGGCGATCAGCTCCTTAGCGTTGTGGAAGAAGTAAAGCCCGAAGTCGAAGAGGCTTGCGGAGATGGGTTCCCCGTCCACCCGGACGTGCTTTTCGTAGAGGTGCCAGCCCCGGGGCCGGACCACCAGGGTGGCGGTCCTTTCCTTAAGGGCGTAGGCCTTCCCCTCCGGGGAGACGAAGTCGATCTGGCGGCGGATGGCGTCATAGAGGTTTTTCTGGCCCTGGATCACGTTGTCCCAGGTGGGGGAGAGGGCGTCTTCGAAGTCCGCCATGAAGACCTTGGCCCCGGAGTTTAAGGCGTTGATGATCATCTTCCGCTCCACGGGCCCCGTGATCTCTACCCGGCGGTCCAAGAGGTCCAGCGGGGCCTCCGCCACCCGCCAGCTCCCCCCCCGGACGAAGGCGGTCTCGGGCAGGAAGCCGGGCCGATCACCCCCCCGGTAGGCCTTCCAAAGCCGCTGCCTCCGCTCGAGGAGGGCCTGCCGCACGGGCTCGAACTCCCGGTGGAGGGCCACCAGGAAGGCCTGGGCCTCAGGGGTGAGGACCTCCTCCAGAAGCGGGTGGCCTTTGAGGATCTCCATCCCGTTCATACTGGCCCGAGCCTACCCTGGCGGAAGGGTTTTGTCAATGACCGGAATAGTTTTTCATTTATTGAAAAAATGGGGCGCCCGTGGTACCCTACCCCCATGCCAAGGCCGCGGTCCAAAGGAGCGATGGGCGTAAGGACCCTGGAGCGGGGCCTCGAGGTGCTCAGGCACCTGGCCGACGGGGAGAAGACCCTTAAGGAGCTGGCGCGGGAAGGGGGGCTTTCCAAGAGCACCCTTTACCGTCTTCTTTCCACCCTGGTGCGCACGGGGTTCGCCGAGGAGAAAGGAGGGCGGTACCGGGTGGGGCCGGTGGCCTTCGCCGTGGGCCAGGCTTACCGGGCGAGAAGCCTTTCCGAAGCGGCCCGGCCCTGGATGGTCTGGCTGCGCGACCAGACGGGAGAGAGCGTCAACCTGGCGGTGCGAAGCGGCCTTGAGGCCCTTTACGTCGACCAGGTGGAAGGCCTCCAGCTGGTCCGCCTCTTCACCGCGCCTGGGACCCGGGCCCCTCTTCACGCCACGGGCGTGGGCAAGGTGTTTTTGGCCTACGGGGAGGTTCCCGAAGGGCTTTCTTTAAAGCCCTACACGCCCTACACCAAGACGGAAAAAGAAGCCCTTTTCGAGGAACTGGCCTGGGTGAAGGCCCAGGGGTATGCCCTGGACAACGAGGAACGGGAGCTAGGGGTACGGTGCGTGGCCGCCCCCATCTTCGGACCCGGGGGGGAGGTGGTGGCGGCCCTTTCCCTTTCCGCGCCCGCGAGCCGGCTTTCCGAGGCGGCCGCCCACGAGCTTTCCCCAAAGGTCCGGGAGGCGGCGCTTAAGGTTTCTCTCCACCTGGGATACAGGCCGGAGTATACTGGGCTTAGTAGGTGAGCTGCGTCAGCCTATGGCAGGGGGGAGGGATGGAGAAGGACCGGCCGGTGTACGTGATCAGCGTAGCGGCGGAGCTGGTGGAGATGCATCCGCAGACGCTCAGGCTGTACGAGCGGAAGGGTTTGATCAAGCCGCGGCGGTCTGGGGGTAAGACGCGGCTTTATTCGGAGCGGGACATTGAGAGGCTTCGGGAGATCCGGCGTCTGACGCAGGAGCTTGGGGTGAACCTGGCGGGGGTGGAGGAGATCATGCGGCTTCGTTCGGAGCTCGAGGCCCTGCAGGCCCGGTTCGAGGCCGAGGTGGCCCGGCTCAAGGCGGAGCTCGGGGCAGAGTTGGAGGCCTTGGACCTCCCCAAGGCCCTTCCCGCCCCCGGCCATGCCTCCTCCCCAAACCCCAAGGACCGGCCGGTGTACGTGATCAGCGTAGCGGCGG
>NZ_PSMQ01000009.1:16039-29781 GCF_040290245.1 Thermus sp. | reverse complement strand
GTTCGGAGCTCGAGGCCCTGCAGGCCCGGTTCGAGGCCGAGGTGGCCCGGCTCAAGCTCCTCCTGCTGGAAAAGGCGAAGGAAGTTTCCCTGGACCGCCCCGGGGCGGTATAATCCCCCCGTGAGGCCCTTAGATGCCCTTTTTGAGTTCCTCTCCATTCCTTCCGTCTCCACCGATCCCGCCCATAAGGAGGACGTGCGGCGGGCTGCTTTTTGGCTGAAGGGCCGCCTCGAGGCCCTGGGCTTCCAGGTGGAGGTGGCCGAGACCCCGGGCCACCCCGTGGTCTTCGCCGAGAAGCGGGTCTCGGCCCAGGCCCCTACCCTCCTCATCTACGGGCACTACGATGTCCAGCCCCCGGAGCCTTTGGAGCTTTGGGAGACCCCCCCCTTTGCGCCCACGCTGAAAGAGGGGCGGATCTATGCCCGGGGGGCCTCCGACGACAAGGGCCAGATCTACGCCCACATCGCCGCGGTGGAGGCTTTGGGGGAGGCCTTGGGGGTGAACGTCAAGTTCCTGATCGAAGGGGAAGAGGAGATCGGAAGCCCCCACCTTCCCGATTTCGTTCGGGAAAACCGGGACCGGCTCGAGGCGGATGTGATCCTGGTCTCGGACGGGGCCATGTTCGCCCCGAAGACCCCCACCCTCACCTATGGCCTCAGGGGGCTGGTCTATCTGGAGGTCCTCCTGGAGGGTGCGGCGCGGGACCTCCACTCCGGGGTCTACGGTGGGGCCGCCCCCAACCCCCTTCAGGCCCTGGGCTGGATGGTGGCCCAGCTCAAGGGGGAGGACCACCGGGTCCGGATCCCGGGCTTTTACGACCGGGTGCGGCCCGTCTCGGAAGAGGAGAAGGCGCTTTGGCCCCGGGTGGACGAGGAGGCCTTTAAGCAGAGCATCGGCCTCCAGGCCCTTTGGGGAGAGGCGGAGCATAGCCTTCTGGAGCGTCTCTGGAGCCGACCCACCCTGGACCTTAACGGGGTGTACGGGGGCTTCCAGGGGAAGGGGAGCAAGACGGTCATCCCCGCCCAGGCGGGGTTCAAGTTCTCCATGCGCCTGGTCCCCGACCAGGACCCGCATGAGATCGCGGCTTTGGCAGAGGCCTACCTGAAGGCCATCGCCCCCCCGGGCATCCGGGTGCGCGTCGTTCGCCACGGCCTGGGCCGCCCCGTTTTGACCGATCCCCAAAGCCCCCTCATGCGCCTGGCGGCGGAGGCGTTGGAGGAGGTCTGGGGCAGAAGGCCCGTCTACACCCGGGAGGGGGGGAGTATCCCCATCGTGGCCGATCTCGTGGAGGTTCTAAAGGCCCCGGTGGTCCTCATGGGGTTCGGCCTCCACGACGACAACCTCCACGCCCCCAACGAGAAGCTGGACCTCTTAAACTTCGAAAAGGGGATCGAGGCGAGCCAGGCCTTCCTCAAGCGGCTTCGCCAGGCGGGTCTTAAGGGGCTTTCCCGGCCCGCTTGAAGATGAGGGCTTCCCCAACCCGGCCGGAAAGCTGAGGCACGGCGGCGCTTCTGGCCACCTGGGCGCAGAAGGCTACATCGGCCTCCAGGCCCACCCGCCTTAGGGCCTCGGCGGCCGCGGAGAGGTTCAAGGGCTCCAAGGGGTCGGGGTAGGCCCGCTTCACGGCGAGGGCGACCCGGCCCCCATCCTCCAGGGCCAGGTCCTGCGCCATGAAAAGGAGGTACTCCGCAAGCACCCCAGCGGTGTAGAGGTCGTCCAGGCCGATCCGCCCCTCCTTCCCCGCGCAGAGGATGGCCACCTCCTCCGTGGCCAGCTCCAGCGCCTTCCGGGCTGCGGCGTGGGCGTTAAAAAGGGAGGCCAGAAGGACGTGCTTGGCGGTCTTGGCCGCCAGGTGGGCGGCCCGGGTTCCGTTGGTCGTGCTCATCACCACGATCCGACCGCCCACCTGGGCCTGCAGGGCCTCCCGGGGGGAGTTGCCCAGATCAAACCCCGGGGGTTTTAACCCCCCCTCCTCCCCCGCCAGAACGACGTCCTGGTCCTTAAAGGCCCGGGCCGCCTCCAGGCTCTGCGTAAGGTAGAGCGCCTCCGCCCCGGCCTCCAAGAAGGCCGCGGCGGTGGTGGTGGCCCGGATGACATCCACCACCAGCACCACGTCCGAAAAGACGGCTTCCTCTTGGGCTTCCCCGGGTGGGGAAGCCCCCCGGGGCAAGGGGTCCACCCTTAGGCGCATCGCGTTTTCCTCCTATAAAAGCCCATGGGCGATCTCCTCCAGAAGCCTGGGGTTGAGGATCCGCACCGCCCCCCTTTCCAGCGTCAAGACGCCCCGCTTCCTAAGGGCGTGCAGGGCCCGGGTGGCGCTTTCCCGGCTCGAGCCCGCAAGGCCCGCCACCTGGGCGTGGCTTAGGGGGAGGAGGTCCTGGCCCGTCTTCCGGTGGGCCAGCCACAGGGCAAAGGCCACCCGGACCTCCACCTCCTCAAACACCAAAAGGTCCATGAGGAGGTTGGCCGCCCGGAGCCTTTCCACCAGGAGGAGGGCCAGGTTGTGCCCGAACCGGGGGAGGCGGCCTAAGAGGCTTTGGTACTCCTCCCGGAAGAGGAGGAGGAGCCGACCTTCCTCCAGCATCTCCGCCGAGGCGCTCCTTGGGGCCTCGTCCAGAAGGCTCATCTCCCCGAAGCCCTCCCCTGGGGCAAGAAACCCCAGGGTCCGCTCCTGACCCCCAAGATGGGTGCGGTAAAGCCGGACCAGGCCCTCTTCCACCAGATAGAGGGCCTGGCCCAGATCCCCCTCCTTGAAGATGACCTGACCCTTCCGGTACCGCCTGGGGATGAAGTAGCCGAGGGCGATCTGGACCTCTTCCGGCCTCAGGCCGGCGAAGAGGGGGCTTTGGAGGAGGGCCTGGAGCACGGCCCTACTCTAACCGAATCCTCACCTTTCCGCCAGAGGATGGGAAGGTGCTGCTCCGGGCCGAGGGGCTTTCCTACAGGTATGAAACCCCACTCTTCCAGAGGATCTCCCTGGTCCTTGCCCCCGGGGAGGTCCTGGCCGTCCTTGGCCCCTCAGGGAGCGGCAAAACCACTTTGCTTCACCTTTTGGCAGGGCTTCTGCCCCTTCAGGAGGGCGAGGTGTACTGGGAGGGCCTCCCCATCCGCGGCCTTTCTCAGGCGGCTTTGGCCCGGAGGCGGCTAGGGTTTTTGGGCCTCGTCCTCCAGCACCATTTCCTGATGCCCGAGCTCACCGCTTTGGAAAACGTCCTCCTTCCCGGCTACCTGGCGGGCCGGGTGGACCGGGTGCGGGGGCAGGCCCTTTTGGAGCGGGTGGGGCTGGCCCACCGCATGAACGCCCTTCCCCTTTCCCTTTCCGGAGGGGAGAGGCAGCGCCTTGCGGTGGCCCGGGCCCTTTACCTAAGGCCCCGGCTGGTTTTGGCCGACGAGCCCACCGCCAGCCTGGACCGCGTCTTGGCCCGGGAGGTCTTCGGCCTCCTCCTTTGGCTTTGCCGCGAGGAGGGGGTGGCCCTCCTCGTGGCCACCCACGACGAGGGGTTGGTCCAGGGCCTGCCCAGACTCGCCCTTTAAGGGTATGCTTTTAGCGTATGCCGATCCATGTGCGCGCCGAGCCCGGCACCGTCGCCCCTAGGGTCCTCCTTCCGGGGGACCCAGGCCGGGCGGAATGGATCGCGAGGACCTATCTGGAAAACCCAGTGCCCTACAACACCCACCGGGGGCTTCTCGGCTACACCGGCCGGTACCGAGGGGTGCCGCTTTCCGTGCAGGCCACGGGGATGGGGGCCCCTTCCGCGAGCATCGTGGCCGAGGAACTCATCCAGCTGGGGGCCAGGGTTTTGGTCCGGGTGGGGACCTGCGGAGCGGTGGACGGGGCCCTTCAACCGGCGGAACTCGTCGTCGTCCAGGGGGCGGTGCCCCTGGAAGGGACCAGCCGCCAGTACCTTCGGGGGCTTCCCTATGCCCCGGTGCCGGATGTGGAGGTCTTTTTGGCCCTCCTCCGGGCGGCCCAGGCCAAGGGCGTGCCCCATCGGGCGGGGCTTGTGGTGACGGAGGACGCCTTCTACGCCACCACCCCCGAGGAGGCGCGCGCCTGGGCGGCGTACGGGGTTTTGGCCTTTGAGATGGAGGCGAGCGCCCTCTTCCTCCTGGCCAAGATGCGCCGGGTGCGGGCGGGGGCGGTGCTTGCGGTTTCCAACCGGATCGGCGATCCCGACCTCGTCCCGGCCGAGGTTCTGCAGGAGGGGGTGCGGCGGATGACGGAGGTCGCCCTCGAGGCCATTCTGGAGGTGGAGTGATGGAAGACGAACACGAGTTTGTCCTGGAGATCCCGGAGTTTGAGCACCTCTCCTACGAGGTGGAAGGCGGGGTGGCCCTGGTTACCCTCAGGCGGCCCGAGGCCTTAAACGCCCTCAACCAGGAACTCCTTCTGGAGCTTTCCGAGGTGACCGAGGTCATCCAGCAGGACCCGGAGGCCCGGGTGGTCATCTTCACCGGGGAAGGCCGAGCCTTTGCCGCGGGGGCGGACCTTACGGAACTCGCCAAGATCGCCGACGCCTTCCAGGGCCGGGAGGCCTCGCTTTTCGGCCAACAGATCTTTTCCGAGATCGCCGCCTTGCCCGTTCCCACCATCGCCGCCATCAACGGGTACGCCCTGGGTGGGGGGCTGGAGCTCGCCTTAGCCTGCGACCTTCGGGTGGCCTCCCGGACGGCCAAGCTGGGCCTACCCGAGGTGGGCTTGGGCCTCATCCCCGGCTATGGGGGCACGCAGCGCCTGCCCCGGCTTATCGGGCGAGGACGGGCTTTGGACCTCATCTTCACGGGCCGGCATGTGGGCGCGGAGGAGGCTTTGGCGCTGGGTCTGGTGAACCGGGTGGGAGAGGATGCCCTCGAGGAGGCGAAGAAGCTTGCGGTCCAGATCCTGAAAAACGCCCCTATTGCCCTGGCCCTGGCTAAGGAGAGCCTGGTCCGGGGGGAAGGGCTGGACCTGCAGGAGGCCTTGGAGATCGAGGCGGACCTTTTCGGATTCGCCTGCACCACCAAGGACATGAAGGAAGGCGTGCGGGCCTTTTTGGAGAAGCGCGCGCCGGAGTTTAGGGGAGAATGAAGGAGGAAAGGGTCGTCCACGTCGCAAGCCCCAAGGCCAAGCTCTACCAGGAGGCGGACCAGGCCATCCGGGAGAAGCTCAAAGCCTATCCCAAGGCCCTTTCCGCTTACGAGCTCCTCATCCAGGACCCGGAGGCCAAGGCCGGCTGGAACATGGCCAACTACCTGACCATGCGCAAGCTGGGCTACAACGACCACGGCCGGGTCCATGCGCTCCTCACCGGGGCGGCCGGCGTGGCCATCCTGGGGCTTTTAGTAGAGGCGGGGGTGAGGCTGGATACGGTGGAGTCCGGGGCGGGGGAAGTGGAGGACGCCTTTGTGGTGGTCCTCCTCTCCACCATGCTCCACGACCTGGGCAACCAGGTTCACCGCTTCGGCCACGAGGCCTTTGGGGTTACCCTGGCCCTCCCCATCCTAAACCGCGTCCTCGAGCGCCTCTACCCAGACCCCGAACAGCGGGCTATGCTCCGGGCCCTGATCCTCCATGGCATCTACAGCCACGACCTCGAGCCCGAGCCCCTTACCCTCGAGGCCGGGGTTACGGCGGTGGCCGATGGGACGGACATCACCAAGGGCCGGGGGCGGAAGGCCTTCCAGCTGGGCTCCATCGATATCCACTCCATCAGCGCCCTGGCCGTGGACGAGGTGCGCATCCTTAAGGGAGAAAGGACCCCGGTGGAGATCCAGGTCCTGATGAACAACTCCGCTGGGATCTTCCAGGTGGAGGAAACCCTGACCAAGAAGGTCCTAAAGGGCCCCTTGCGCCCTTACGTGAGCGTGGTGGCCATGACAGATGGGGCCGGCCACGACCAGCGGATCGTCCACCGGGTGCGCCTCCACGAGGCGGAGCCCCGGTTCGTTCTAGACTAGACCCCTTCCAGGGGCACCACCGCCAGGGTGCACCGGCTGACCGAGATGAGCTTTCCCCCCTCGTCGTAGATCCGCACCTCCCAGACCTGGGTGCTTCGGCCCAGGTGCAAGGGGGTACCCACCGCCCGAAGGGTGCCTTCCCGTTTCCGTCTCAGGTGGTTGGCGTTGATCTCCAGGCCGAAGGCCGCGTACCCTGGCGGACAGTTCAGGAACCCCCCCACGCTGGCCACGCTCTCCGCCAGGGCCACGCTGGCCCCCCCATGCAGGAAACCAAAGGGCTGGTGGACTTTTGGGGTGACCTCGAGCTCCGCCACCACCTTCTCCTTGGAAAGCTCCAGATACCGGATGCCCAGGGTTTTGTCCAGGGTCTCCCGGTCCAGGTTGCTTCCCGAAGGGAACACCGAGAGGTCGGTTTCCATGGACTGAGTATACGGGTATAACAGAGGGGTGAGGGCGGTACGGTTTTACCCGGGGAGCCTCATGCCCCCGGCGGGCTTCTCCTTCTTCCAGGGCCTGGAGGAAAAGGCGGAGGAGGGGTTTCACCTGGTGGCCTTCGCGGAGGGCGCTCTAGATGCGCTGAAGGACGCACCCCGCCTCGAGGCCAAAAGCTTGGTTCTTCTTTCGCCCCTTCTGGAGGGCTCGCCTCTCCTTTGGGCCAAGGCCGAGGCCCTGCGCTTCGCCCTCGAAAGGGGAGGGCTCGAGGGGTTCGCCCGGGTGGGGCGGGCCTTCTTCTTCGGGCCGGGCACGGTGGGGGTTGCTTCCCGAAGGGAACACCGAGTTGCTTCCCGAAGGGAACACCGGGAGGAGGCCCTTTTTGAGGCCTGGCGAGAAGGGCTGAGGGAGGAGGGCGTCCGGAGTTTCCTGGAGTTTGTCCTTCATTTAAGGGATGAGCGGCGCTGGCTCCGGGCCTTCGAGGGGCGGGTTTTGGTTCTGGCTGGTGCCTGGGACGCCTTTCTGCTTCCCCCCCTTTCCGCCCGGGTGGTGGACTTCGCCAAGGGGGAGGCGGTCCGGCTCCTTCTGGAGGGGGGGTTTCTTGCCCCCTGGGAGGTGCCGGAGGAGGCTTCGGCCCTTATGGAAGGGTTCGTGAGCGGGGAAGGCTTCCGTCCCCTGCCCGAAGGGCGTGGGCCTTAGGGGGTGGCTAGAGGTTGGATTGGAGCGCGGCGAAGAAGGCCCGGAGCCTGACAGGGCTCTTTTTCCCGGGGGATTCCTCCACGCCGCTCGAGACGTCCAGGCCGTAAGGGTTTAGGGTCAAAGCCTCCGGGAGGTTTTCCGGGTTCAGCCCCCCGGCCAGGATGAGCCGCGCCCCTTGGTCCAGGAGGGGAAGGGCCCAGTCCCGCGGCCAGGCTTGTCCTGAGCCTGGGGTCTTCCCGTCCAGAAGCAAGGCATCCGCGGGGTAGTGGGCCCAGGAGGGATCAGCAGGGCCAGAGAGCCGAAAGGCTTTAATGACTGGGTAGTGTTTGCGGACCTCCAGGGCCCACTCCGGGGGCTCGTCCCCGTGAAGCTGGGCCACCTGGAGCCGGGCCCGCTCCATTAGACGGAGCACCGCCTCTGGGGGATCGTTGACAAAGACCCCCACCCGGGTTACGAAGGGGCCCAGGGCAAGGCCGATCTCCCGGGCCGCTTCCGGGGTTACGCGCCGCCTCGAGGGGGCGAGGACGAACCCCACCGCGCTCGCCCCCAGGGCCTCCGCGAGGAGGGCGTCCTCGAGGCGGGTAATTCCACAGACCTTCACCACCATAAAGCCCCTGGAAAGGTTGTTCACCCACACTTACTGTATCCACAGGCCTGGCACTTCTCGCACCCCTCCTCGTTGACCAGAGCCTGCACCTGACAGACCGGGCAGGTCTTGGCGAAAGAGGCCTTTTGGTCTTCCTCCCTGGGGTCCTCTTGGGGTTCCCTTCGGGAAGCAGCTTGGGGTTCCCTTCGGGAAGCAACCAAAGCCCCCCCGGAGACGGTAAGTGGAGGTTGAAGGGTGGCCTCGAGGGGTTCGCCTTGCGAAGCGACCTTGGAAGGGGGCGTGGCAGGTGAGCCGTTGGCCGTCTCCAAGGCCACCGCGATCAGATCCGCCTTGCTTGCCACCAGCCGGCCGTTGTAGGTCCCGTAAAGCCCCCCGTTAATGCCCCGGAGGGTCCTTATGATGGCCTCCTTGGGCACCCCGTACTGGAGGGCGATGGAGACCACCCGGCCCAGGGCCTCCGAATCGGCGTTGGCCTCGTCCCCCGCCTTCCCCGTGGTGAGGATGACCTCGATGGGGGCGCCCCCCTCGGTGGCGTTCACGGTGATAAGGTAGGAGTGCTTCCTTCCCTCCTTGTCGAAGAGCTTGACCATGTCCGTGAATCCGTAGAGCCGGCCCACCCGTTCGTAGACCGGTCCAGCGGGGGGGATGCGCTCGGCCTTTTCCGCTTGGGGTTCGCTCCGCGAAGCGGCTTTCTTTTCCTCCTTCTTAACGGTGAGGACCTGGAAGGCCCGGCTCCCGTCCCGGTAGACGGTGATCCCCTTGCACCCGGTGCGGTAGGCCTCGTAGTAGGCCGCCACCACGTCCTCCACCGTGGCCTCGTGGGGCAGGTTGATCGTCTTGGAGAGGGAGTTCCCCACGTACTTTCCGCCCTCGTCGAAGGCTCTTTGTACGGCGCTCTGCATCCTCACGTGGTCCAGGGGGTGGACGTCGTGGGCGCACTCGAAGACCTTCTGGAGCTCCTTCGGAATGAAGGGGAGGCCCTTTAAGGAGCCGTGGTTCTCCTGGATCTTCTCCACCACCTTCTCCCAGTCCCAGCCCCCCTCCTTCTCGTAGTCCGGATGGGGCGGGTACTTCGAGAGGAGTTCCTTAAAGAGGGGATGGATTAAGGCCTTGTACGCCCCGCCAATCCTCCGATAGACGAAGGGGGCAAAGACCGGCTCAATCCCGCTGGAGACCCCCATGATCATGCTGGTGGTGCCGGTGGGGGCCACGGTGAGGAGGGCCACGTTCCTGCGAGGCGGGAGGCCGAGGGACTCAAAGTAGGCCCGCTCCTCCTCGTAAAGGGGGAAGGGGCCCCGCTCCTCGGCTAGGGCCTCGGAGGCCTTGGTGGCCTCCTCCCGGAGGACGGTCATGACCCGGTGGACGAAGGCGCGGGCCTCCTCGCTGGAGTAGGGAAGGCCCAGCCGGATGAGCATATCCGCCAGGCCCATCACCCCAAGGCCCAGCCTCCGGAGGTTCTTTGCGGCCTCCTCGTTGTCCTTGAGGGCAAACCGGTTCACGGTGAGGACGTTGTCCAGAAACCGGACGGCCACGGGGATGTCCCGCCGGAAGGCTTCGAAGTCGAAGGCACCGTCCTTCACGTAGGCCTCGAGGTTGAGGGCCCCCAGGTCGCAGGGCTCGCCCACCGTGAGCGGGATTTCCCCGCACGGGTTTGTGCTTTTAATCACATACCTCTCCCCTAGTCCCCTTAGGGCCGAGAGCGCGTTCACCCGGTCGATGAAGATAAGCCCCGGCTCCCCCGTGGCCCAGGCGTGCCAGGCGATCTCCTGGAAGAGCCAGCGGGCAGGGACGCCCCTCTTTCCGTCCGGCGTGCGGAAGACGGGAATAGGCCTTAGGGAGGGGTCCAGGAAGGAAGACTCCGGCCACTCCCCCCGGTAGGGCTCCTCCAGCTCCTCCAGGACGTACTTCCCGGGCACCGGCTTGGGCACGGTCCAGAGGGCGTCCTCCTCCACCGCCTTCAGAAAGGCGTCCGTGGCCAGAACGGAGATGTTGAAGGTGGAGATATCCCCTTCCGCGCCTTCCCGGTCCAGGTCCTTGGCGGTGATGAAGTCCAGGATATCCGGGTGATCAACAGACAGGGTGGCCATCCCCGCCCCCCGGCGCACCCCGCCCTGGCGGATGCTCCTTAAGACGGGGGCGTAGACGTAGCGCAAGGTGGCCACGGGGCCCGCCTTTTCCGCCCCCAGGTTCACCCACTCCAGGAAGTTGTCAAAAAGCTCCACCAAAAAGCTCACCGGCCCCGAGCTTGTCCCCCCGCTTCCCTTGATGGGGCTTCCCTCGGGCCGGAGGAGGGAGAAGTCCACCTTTGGGGTCTCCCCCTTCCGGGCTAGATTCATGGCCTCCTTGAGGGCGTCCATAATCCCGGCCATGTCGTCCGGGACCATGAGGCGCTCCGCCGGGGGGGTCTTCACCGTGCGCACCCGGTTCTTTTGGGCGAGGGCCTCGAGCTCGGGGGAGACCTCCCCGTAGACCACCCGGACCCAGTTCCTTAAGGGGTGGGGCTCCTTCTCCCCATCCGGATTTTTAGAGGGCCGCATCAGCCCTAGGATGAAGTCCTTGGCGTCGGGGTGGTCGGCCTTAAGGTAGGCGAACCCCACCACCTTCCGCGTGGGCCTTTCCTCCGCGCTCCCATAGGGGTCCAGATTCACCCCGTTCCCCCCGCCCACCTTGGTGACCAGGGCGAGCTTCTTGGCCACCTCCATGATTCCCTCAAAGCTCGCCGGGGGGTTTTCCGTGGCCCCCTGGACGAAGCAGTTGAGGAGGTTCCCGTGGGCCGTCCCCGCCCCGGCCAGGATCCTTCCGCCGGGGGAGAAGCGCTTCTCGCTCATAAGCTCGAAGAACTTCTCCTCCCAGTAGGCCTGGTCCAGGGGGGCCTCGGCCTGGGCGATCGAACGGGCCACCCGGCGGAACATCCCGAGAATGTCCCCGTCTTCTGGCTGGAGGTACTGCCTCTTGGCCAGGTCTTGCGCGTGTTCGTCAAAGCGCTTCATATAATCCACCTCTTGCTCTTGATTCCCAAGTGACCTGAATCGCGAACCACCGCTCCTTTGATTTTTCCCAAAGCCCTTCCCCTAGATGTTCACCCATATATAGGGGAGGACGGTTTCAATCCTACAAGTTGTAGGGGGAGGGAGCAAGGGGAGCATCTCACATTTTGACCCAAGCCGCCTTTTATCCTAAAGGAGAAGTATGGTCCGGCTGCGCCAGGTTCTTCCTCCATACTTCCTAACCGATGCCCAAGGCAGAAGGGTCTACCTTCCGGACCTCAAAGGCCGGCCTTTGGCCCTGGTTAGGGATTCTGGCTTGGCCCTCGAGCTTTCGGAAAGCCGGGCCCTTTGGGAAGTCTTACCGGCTCAGGCTTACCTTTTGGCCAAAGCCCCTATTTCTACTCCCCTGCCTCTCCTTCTAGATCCTGCGGGCAACCTGGTGGAATCTATTCCAAAGGGGGGTGCGTTGGTGACCGACGCCCACCTCGAGGTCTACCACCTGGGGCCTGTTCAGGATGCAAGGGAGGTGGTGGAGTGGCTGGCCTTTGTCACCCACCAGTGCCCGGAGTGCGTTCTGCCGGAGCAGGACTGGGTTTGAGTGGAGTGGTTGACGCCCCTTTTCCTGAAAGGCACAATGTAAGGGATGCGCGCCGCCTTCTTGAGCTTGGGGTGCAAGGTGAACCAGGTGGAGATGGAGGCCCTTTTGGGCTTCCTAAAGGCCCTGGAACCCCAGGTCGTCCCCCTCGAGGAGGGGCCTGAGCTCGTGGTGATCAACACCTGCGCGGTGACCACCACTGCGGAGGCGGATGCCCGTAAACTCATCCGCCGGGCCCGGCGGGCCAACCCCGGGGCCTTCGTCGTGGTCACCGGATGCTACGCGGAGCTTTCTGGGGAGGCCCTAAGGGAACTGGGGGCGGATGTGGTGGTGCCGAACGCCCGCAAGGCAGAGCTTCCCGGGGTGATCCTCGAGCGCTTCGGCCTGCCTTCCGATCCCATCACCACCCCCCCTAACGAGTTCTGGGGGGCGGGGGAGAGGGGGCTTTTGAACAGCCGGGTCCGGGCGTTTTTAAAGGTCCAGGACGGTTGCCAGGCGGGCTGCGCCTACTGCATCATCCCCAGGCTCAGGGGCAAGGAGCGGCACCGGGACCATAAGGATGCCCTGCAGGAGGCGGAGGCGCTTTTGAAGCTGGGGGTGCGGGAGATCGTCCTCACCGGGGTACGGCTGGGAAGCTACCGGGGCCATCCCAGGGGCCTTGCGGGCCTGGTGGAGGACCTCTACCGGCTGGGGGCTTTCGTTCGACTCTCCTCCATAGAACCCGAGGACACCGGTGAGGACCTCCTTCGGGTCATCGCCAAATACGCGCCCGGGGTACGCCCACACCTACACCTCTCCCTTCAGACGGGCTCGGACCGGCTTTTGAAGCTCATGGGCCGCCGGTACGACAAGGCTTACTACCGCACCCTGGTCCAGAGGGCCTACGCGCTCATCCCCGGTTTCGCCCTCACCACCGACGTCATCGCCGGGCTTCCCACGGAGACGGAGGAAGAGCATGAGGAGACCATGCGTTTCCTGGAAGAGCTCAAACCCACCCGGGTCCACGCCTTCACCTACACCCCAAGGCCCAAGACCCGGGCCGCCTCCATGCCCCAGGTGCCCCTCGAGGTGCGCAGGCGGCGGACCCACGAGCTCATCGCTTTGGCCCACCGCCTGGCGGAGGAGCGCGTCCGCCCCAAGGTGGGCCAGGAGGTGGAGGTCTTGGTGGAGCGGCTCCGGGCCACAGGGGAAGAGCCCCTGGTTTTGGGACACACCCCGGATTATTACGAGGTCCGGGCCCGGGGCGTTGCCCAGGCCGGGGAGGTGGTGCGGGTCCGGGTGGAGGGGGTGGAGGGGTATGCCCTCCTGGGCCAGGTCGCCTTTAGGGAAAAAACAGAGATCCCCCTTCCTCTGGTAGTCTCTTGAAGTATGGATTGCGTGTTCTGCCGCATCCTCAAGGGAGAGCTTCCCGCCCGGTTCGTCTACGAGGACGAGGGGTTTGTGGCCTTTCACGACATCCGGCCCAAGGCCCCTGTGCACGTGCTGGTCGTCCCCCGGGAGCACGTGGAGAAGCTTTCCGACTACCCCGACTCGGAAGAGGGGGAGCGGAAGCTGGGGGCTCTATTCAACCGGGCCAACCGGGTGGCCCGGCTTCTCGGGCTTTCCGGCTACAAGCTCCAGGTGCACGTGGGAGAGAAGGGGGGGCAGGAGGTCTATCACGTTCACGTGCACGTCATGGGGTCGCCAGGCTGAACCGGTCTAGAACCTCCAGGCTGGGGTCCAGCGCCTGGACCTCGAGCGCATTCTGCCCCACAGTTAACACCACAAAATTCGGCCCTACGTGGATTTTCTGGCTTTCGGGCTTGACCATGGGCACGGCTCGGGGCCAGGCCCCACCACCCCCGGTGACCAGGTGGACGAGGCCTTTGGCCAAAAGCCTTTCATAGTGGTGGTCGTGCCCGGCCAGGACCAGAGCCACGCGGTGGCGCAGGAGGAGGGGCTCGAGGGCGCTTCTGAGGCTCCGGCTTCCCCCGTGGAGGCCGGAGGAGTACAGGGGGCGGTGGAGGAGGACCAGTTTCCAGGGGGCTTGGCTTTCCGAAAGGGCCCTTTCCAGCCAGGACCTTTGGGCCTGGGTGAAGTCCTCGCTGTAGAGGACAAAGGCCTCCACTTGGCCGATCTTGACGCGGTAGAAAGGCCTCTTTAGGCGGAAGCGGTCAAGCTGCTCGGCCAGGGCGGGGGCGTCGTGGTTGCCAAAGGCAGGGTAGAGGGGAATGGGGGGGAGGTCCTTCAGGTAAGCCTCGACCACCCGACCTCGAGGGTAGAAGTTGTCCCCTACCGTGAAAAGGGCCTCCAAAGGGGCCTGGGTATGAAAGCGCCATAAGGCCGAGGCCACCTCCAGTCGGTAAGGGGTCTCGGCCCCCCAGTCCCCGATGACGGCCAGGCGTTGGGCCAGGACCAGCTCAAGGAGGAGGAGGAGGGCCAAGGCCCGGGCCACTCTCAGGCCTCCGCACCCCCGGGCGTCTGGAGGCTCCCCCCCCCCCCCCCC
>NZ_PSMQ01000009.1:0-15999 GCF_040290245.1 Thermus sp. | reverse complement strand
GGGGGTCCCTGCCCTCAGGGCCAGGGCCATGGCGTCGGAGGGGCGGGCATCCACCTCGAGCTCTATCCCCCGGTGCTCCAGGATGAGGCGGGCATAAAAGGTGCCATCTCTAAGGTCCACAATCTCCACCCTTTTGAGCTTTCCCTGGAGCATTTCCATTACAGAAAGGAGGAGGTCCGGGGTCAGGGGCCTAGGGGGCTTTTCCCCCTGGAGGGCGACCATGATGTGGTGGGCCTCGAGGGGGCCGATGACGATGGGTAGAAGCTTGTCGTTGGCTGCTCTTAGAAGGACCACCACGCTTCCGTTATGGGGGTCCACCCCCAGGGTTTCGATCTTTGCAGCCAGCATAGCCCCAGTATAGACTGGTGGGCGTGAGAACGTACCCTGTGGAGATCGCGGGCGTGAGGAGAGAGCTGCCCATCGTCCAGGTGGGGCCGAACGTGGCGGTGGCCCTTCTCAACCTCCTGGGCGACACCGAGCTCACCGAAGCGGCGGCGGAGGCCCTGGCCGAGAAGCTTCCCCCCGGGGTGGAGGTTTTGGTGACCCCGGAGGTGAAGGCCGTTCCTTTGGCCCACGCCCTTTCCCGGATCACGGGCATCCCCTATGTGGTGGCTCGGAAGACGGAGAAGCCCTATATGATCAACCCCGTGAGCCGCGAGGTGCTTTCCATCACCACGGGTAAGCCCCAGCTTTTAGTCCTGGACGGGGCGGATGTACCGATCATCAAGGGCCGTAAAGTGGCCATCGTGGACGATGTGGTCTCCACGGGGAGCACCTTAAAGGGCCTGCGGGAACTCATCGAGGACGTGGGGGGAGAGGTGGTGGCCGTGCTCGCGGTCTTTACCGAGGGCACGCCCCGCCAGGACGTGATTGCCCTGGGCCACCTTCCCCTTTTCCAGCCGTAAGGAGGCGTGTATGGAGACCTATCCCATCACCATCGGCCGCATCACCCGGCATGTCCCCTTGGTGGAACCCCTACCCGGGCGGAGGATTCCCCTGGTGGAGTTCCTGGGAGACCCCGAGTTCGTCCGCGCAGCGGCCGAGGCCCTTCTACCCCACGTGCCCAAGGGGACGGAGGCCCTCTTCACCACCGAGACCAGCCCCATCCCCCTTACCCACGTGATGGCGGAGATCCTGGGCCTGCCTTATGTGGTCGCAAGGAAACGGCGGCGGCCCTATATGGAGGACCCCATTATCCAGGAGGTGAGCACCCTGACCCTCGGGGTGGGGGAGGTGCTTTGGCTGGATCGGCGGTTCGCCGAGAAGCTGCTCAACCAAAGGGTTGCTTTAGTCTCCGATGTGGTGGCGAGCGGTGAGACCATGAAGGCCATGGAGCGGGTGGTCCAGCGGGCCGGGGGGCATGTGGTGGCCCGGCTGGCCGCTTTCCGGCAGGGGAGCCCCAGCATAGAGGTGGTCACCCTGGCGGAGCTTCCGGTGCTCTAGGCGATTTATCTGGTGGACTTGGCCTTCGGCCCCTGGGATAAGTGGATTCCGGCCTGGAAGCCTAGGGCGGCACGGGCGTGAACCCAGTGGCCAAGACCTTGGTGGCTGTCCTTTCCGAATCCGATCGCGGGCTGGCTGTCCAGGGGGGTGCTCTTGACCGCCAAGGACGGCACCCTTCTCCGCTTCAAGCTGCCCTGAAGCCCTACCCCGGGCTTGGGGTGGGGGTTTCAAGGAAGGGCGTACACCTGGGCCACCAGGCCCAGCTCCAGGGCTGCCTGGACGTTTTCCGGATCGTCGTCCAGATAGAGGGTCTCCTCCGGATGAAGGCCCATTGCCTCGAGGGCTTTTAGGAAGGCCTGGGGGTGGGGTTTAGCCACCCCCAAAACGCAAGAACTGAAGAATCCATCGATATGGTCCGCCAGGCCGTAGTAGGCCAGGCTTTCTTGGAGGCTAGGCAGGGTGTTGGAGAGAACCCCCAGCCGGAGCCCGCGGCCCTTCAGGGTTTTGAGGAGGTCCAAAGCCTTGGGGGCCGGTTTGAGAAAGCGGTAGTAGGGCCAGGTGGAGACCACTTCCTCAGGGCTAAAAGGAAGCCGCAACCCCTTCACCAGCCTTTGGGCCTGGGCAATCCAAAAAGCGCGTTCTTCCTCGAGGCTTCGGACCTTAAGAAGCCGCACCGCTTCCAAGGCCTCCCGCCGGGCCCGTACCAGGGCGTTTAGGCCCCGGTCTAAGCCTGCGCCGTGGACGGAGAACTCTAGAGCGGCTTGGTAGAGGGCGTCCTCGTCTGGAAGGAGAAGGACCCCGTCCCGGTCCAGAAGCGCACCCCGGAGCATGGACCAAGTATAGGCCGGATTTGTAACCAAGGGGGGCTATATGACCTTTCCATTTCCAAGGCTGGGGATACATGAACCCCCATGCCCGCCTTTGGCGAACATGGGAGGTAGGGAACGGGGGGTTCTGCCCGGTGATCCGACGGGGCAACCCCTGGACCAGCCTGAAAGGTCTCCCTGGGGTGACCAGGGCTGGGGCCGGCCAATCCCGTTTTGTTAGAACCGAGAGGCCTCGGACTTTCCCGAGAAGGTGTCCCCGGGGATCAAGGGCACCAGATCCCCTCTTCCGTAGCCAGGCACCGGACCCGCACGTCCCACGGCTCCTCGGGAAGTTCCTCCAGGACAAGCAACTTGGGGACCAGGCCCACCGTGAGGACTCGAGGGGACAGGCCTTTTAAAAACCGGTCATAGAAGCCCTTCCCATGGCCAAGCCGTCTTCCTTGCCGGTCAAAGGCCAGGCCGGGGACCACGACCGCGTCCAAAACCCCTGGGTCTACCGCCGGTGAACCGGGCTCCCAAAGGCCAAAAGGACCTGGGACCAAGGGGCCTTCCCAGGGGTGGACGGAGAGGCTCTCCCCCGAGACCTTGGGAAGGTAGTATCGAGCGGGGTAGAGCCCCACCACGGGCCGGGGGTCCAGCTCGTGCGGCAGGGGGTGGTAGAGAAGGATGTGCTGGACCCCTTGTTCTTGGAGAAAACGGGCCAGATGCCTCGCAGCCTCTTGGGAGAGGGCCATCAGATCCAGCCCCTTCCTGAGCGCCTTGGCTCGGGCGCGGAGCCTTGCCTTCACGGCTCCACCTTAACCGCCCCCGTCTTGACACTCAATAGGTTTAAGTGTCAAAATCCCCTCGTAGGAGGGATGGGCATGCCAGTGTACGTCTACAAGGGGTTGACGACGGGCCAATACTACGAGTTTGAGCAGGGCTTCCACGATGAGCCTCTGAGGGCCCACCCCGAGACCGGGGAGCCCCTGAAGCGGGTAATCACGCCCCCGGCCATCGTCTTTAAGGGCTCTGGCTGGCACGTGAAGGACTACGCCAAATCCTCCGGCGAGAACAAGGAGAGCAAGGAGGACCCAAAGAAGGAGGAGTCGGCTCAGTAATAGACCCGGTCCCCGGGCCGGATTCCGTGGGTCTTGAACCAGCCCATGGGCAGCTCGAGGATCCCCCGGTAGGCGGTGGTGGGGGCGTAGATCCTTCCGGGCTCGAGGTCCACGATCTCCAGGATCCGCCCTTCCCGGTCCAGAAGGGCCAGGCTCACGCCGAACCGATACCCCTCCGTGGAGAAAGGGCGGTCCGTGACCTCGGGGAAGAGGTAGAGGAGGCCTTCGTACCCGGTGGGGTTGCGCAGGCCGAGGCCTAAAGCCCACTCCCCGGGGGTCCGCGCCAGGCGGACCTTGAGGGGGAGGTTCTTGTGGGCGGTCTGAACCACGGCGTCCTTAGGGGGCAGGGGCTCCCGCAGCCGGAGCCCTGTGAGAAGATACCCGAGGAAGGAGAGGATGAAGAGGAAGAGGAGGAGGGCCAGGCTGACCAGACGGAACATCACTTGGGCCACAGGGAAAGGGCGGCCCCTCCCACCCGCGCCCCTTCCCGGATGCCCCGGCGGGCGAACCAGCCCTGGTTGACCTCCAGCGCCCCTTGGTACAGGACCCCCGGGTAGTAGACCGGGCAAGGGTCCTTTTTACAAGGCGCCATGTCCAGGATGCGCAAAATGGTCCCCTTCCGGTCGAAGAAGGCAATGGAAAGGGGTATACGCGTGTTTTTCATCCAGAATCCCCCGGCGGTGGGGACGGGGAAAAGGAAGACCATCCCCTCGTCCTCCCCCAGTTGGGTCCGGAACATCAGCCCCTGGGCCTGCCGCTCAGGGGTGTCCGCCACCTCCACTTCAAGGGTATGGCGGCGGCCGTACTCCACATAAAGAGTGCTCCTGGGGAAGCCCAGGCCTTCGGCTAGGGCTGCCTTGTATAGCGAACCCCACAGTGCTCCCGCCAGGGACACCTTAAGGAGCACCAGGTAGGCTAAAAGCCGCATAGGGGCATTATCGCACGCCGGATCTCCTCCTGGATGAACTCGAGGGGCTTGGTAGCGTCCAAAACGATGAAGCGGTGGGGTTCCTTCCTGGCAAGTTCCAAGTACCCTTCCCGGACCCGGGCGTGGAAGGAAAGATCCAAACCCTCGAACCGGTTTTTCTCCCTTGCCCTTCTTAACCCCTCTTCTGGGGGGAGGTCCAGAAGGAAGGTGAGCCGGGGTTTCAGGGGGGCGGCCTTTTCCGCCACCTGAAGCATCCAGGCCAGGTCCAGCCCCCGCCCGAAGCCCTGGTAGGCCAAGGAGGAGTCCAGATACCGGTCCGAGATCACCCAGGCCCCCCTTCGAAGGGCTTCCTGGATCTTTAGGGTGTGTTCCGCCCGGTCCGCGCTGAAAAGCAAATACTCGGACTCGGGGGAAAGGGGGTGAGGGGTTTGGAGGAGCGCCCCCCTTAACCAGGGAAGCCCCCCGCCCGGTTCCCGGGTGAGGAAGACCTCCTGGCCCTGGGAAATAAGCCAGTCGGCCAGAAGGCGGGCCTGGGTGGTCTTGCCCGCGCCTTCCGGCCCTTCAAAGGTGAGGAAATGGCCCATCAAAGCCCCGTGGGGTGGTCTAGAAACACCCAAGGGAGGCCGAAGCGCTCGGAAAGGTGAGCGGCCAGGGCCTTCACCCCGAAGACCTCGGTGTCGTAATGGCCCGCGTAGATGACGTTGAGCCGCCGCTCAAAGGCCTCGTGAAAGGCGGAGTGCTTGGGTTCTCCGGTGATGAAGAGATCGGTCTCCACCTTGGAGACGAGGCTGGCCGCCCCGCCCGAGACGATGGTCACCGTTTGGACGAGTTCTGGCCCCCCCTGGTGGACCAGGCACTGCATCCCTGTGAGCTGACCCAGCCGGTCGGCGATCTCGGCGAGGGGGGTGGGGGTGGGGAAGCGGCCTTTTACCCCCACCTCGTAGGCTTCCAGATCCACCACCCCCAGGGCCTTGGCGATCTGGGGATTGTTCCCCACCTCCGGATGGGCATCCAAGGGAAGATGGGCAGCGTAGAGGTTGATGCCGTGTTGAAGGAGGTGCTCCAGCCGCCTTTTGTGGTGCCCCCGGATGGGGAAGACCTCTCCCCAGAACAGGCCGTGGTGGACAAGGAGGAAGTCCACCCCCTCCTCCTTCGCGGACTCGAAGACCTGTAGGGCAGCGTCCACCGCTGCGCCGATTTTGTGAACCCGGGCGTTTCCCTCCACCTGAAGCCCGTTGAGGGAGACATCCTTGAAGGCATGGATCCTTAAGTATTCGTCCAGATAGGCCACCAGTTCGTCCCGTTCCACACCCTTAGCCTACGGTATAGTGGCCTTGTGGAAGCCGAGATCCTTTTTAAGCTCCGGTTTTTATCCGACCTGACGGAGGGCCCCGGGGGCCATCCCCTTTTCGTCCTCACGGAGATCCAGGAGGGGACCCCTCCGCGGTACCGTTCCCGGCTTGCGTTGTGGGAGGGGGGGGTGCGGTTTCTGACCCAGGAGGAGGCGAGGAGGCCCAGGTACGCTGAGCCCTACATCTACTTTTTGCGTTCCTCGGCCCCGGGGGAGCCGCCTCAGCTTTTCCGGCTAGACCAAAGGGGCGGAGAGGCGGAGCGGCTGACCGAGTTTCCCGGGGGGGTTTTGGACTACGCCCTTTCTTCCAAGGGCGAGGTGTACCTCCTGGCCCGTGAGGACAAGACGGCCAAGGACCAGCCCCAGCTCTACGAGGCCTGGCCCTTTAAGTTTGACGGGCGGGGGCGGCTTTCGGAAAGGCCTGTGGGGCTTTTCCAGCTGGGTGAGGGCGAGCCCCTTTTGAGGCGGTATCCCCCCATCAAGGAGATGGTCTTCGGTAAGGACGGCCTTTATCTGGTGGCTGCGGAGGACCCGGGGGCCCAGGCCGCCGGGCGGGACACCCTCTACCGCCTCGAGGGGGAGGGGCGTCTGGTGCCCGTCTGGGGCGGGAAGGGGCCCATCTATGGCCTGGACGCAGGGGAGGAGGGTCTGGTCTTCCTCGCCCACGCCTTTGAGCACGGGGGGGGTACGGAGGCCCGGCTCTACTTCCTACCCTATGGGGGAAGCCCCCGGGTGTTGGCCGAGGGGTCCTTTCAGAACTCCTTGAACTCCGACCTCCGCTATGGGGGCTACCGGCAAGGCCCCCGGATCGGACCGGACGGGGCGGTCTACGCGGTGCGCACCGAGCGGGGGGAGGCGCCCTTGTACCGCTTCACCCCGGGTAAGGAGGAAAGGGTGGCCGGGGGCACGGTGGTGGCCTTTGCTTTCGGAAAGGGCCTCTTCCTCCTGACGGAGGGGTTTTGCCGAGGGGTGGCCCTGGAGGGGCCGGGGGTTTTCTTTGACCCCAATGAGGGCCTGTTCCCGGCCCTTCCCGAGCCCATCCTTACCGAGTGGGAAAGCCCGGAGGGGCACAGGGTGCCGGGGCATGTTCTGGTGCCGGAGGGCGAGGGGCCCCATCCCCTCATCCTCTACATCCATGGGGGCCCCCACACCGCCTTTGGCCGGGCGATGATGTTGGAGCTGTACCTCTTTCTGCGGGCGGGGTACGGGGTGGCCTTCTGCAACCCCCGGGGCTCCACCGGGTATGGCCAGGCCTACGCCCTTTTAAAAGACTGGGGTGAGGCGGACGAACGGGACCTTTTGGGGTTCTTGGACCACGTCCTTGAGCGGTTCCCCTTTGATCCGGCCCGGGTGGGGGTGGCCGGGGGGAGTTACGGGGGGTATATGGTCAACTGGCTCACCGCCCGGCATCCTGAGCGCTTCAAGGCGGCGGTGACGGACCGGAGCATCTCCAACTGGTACAGCTTTTTCGGCTCCAGCGACATCGGCCCCCGCTTCACCCACCTCGAGCTCTTTGCCAACCCCTGGGAGCGGCCCGAGGTGCTTTGGGACAAAAGCCCCCTGCGCCTGGTCCATCGGGTGCGCACCCCCACCTTGGTGGTCCACTCCGAGGAGGACCACCGTTGCCCCATAGACCAGGGGGAGACCTGGTACACCGCGCTTTGGCACCTGGGGGTCAAGACCCGCTTCTTCCGCGTCCCCGAAGAAGGGCACGAGCTTTCCCGCTCGGGCCGGCCGGACCGGCGCGTGGCCCGGCTCCAGGCGTATCTGGACTGGTGGAAGACCCACCTGTAGGGGGAGCGCTACAGGGGGTCTAAAGCGATTGGCCCTTTAGGCCTGGTTTTCCGCCACAGGTTCGGGGATGGGGCCGAAGGCCTCTTCGTAGCGGGCCACATTTTCAGCCAGGCTGCGAAGGATGGCCTTGGCGTGCTGGGGGCTGGTGATTACCCGGCTGACCACCAAGGCCCCCCCTTGGGGTTGCAAAAGGGCGAAGTCCAGGACGAACTCGTTTTTGGTATGGGAGAAAAGGGCCAGGTTGGAGTACCGGCCCATGGCCGTGTCCTTGTCGATATCGATCTTCAGCTCGTTCATAGGGCCTCCTTAAGCCGAGGTAGGGCTTTTTTGAGCTCCAGACGGGTCCGGCCTAGGCTGGCCACCGAGTCCAGGTAGAGGATGAGCTGGTGGCCCGTCAGGGGGACCAGGAGGAGCACCCCGTTTGGGTACTCTACCATGACCTCCTCCACCTCCCCCCGGTTGAGCTCCTGGGAAAGCCCCCGGGCGGTGGCCAAAGCCGTGGCTGAGGCGGCCCCCAGGTGGTCCAGAGGGGGTGCCCCCTCGTCCAAAAGGCTTTCCACCACAAACCCGTCCTCGGTGAGGAGGGCGACCGCCTGCACCCCCCGGACCTCTTTTAACGCTTTGAGGATCTCCTCCACCTTCACCTCCTAAAGCTCCTCCGAAAGCCTCAGGGCGATCCGAGAAAGCTCGTTGCCCACAGCCTTCCGGTCTACCCCGCGGGTGACGACCGCGGCCAGGAGGTAGTCCTTGACCCGCACGGCCAGGATCTCCCGGGCGTCCGTGGCCAGGCTGAAACGGCGGACCTCCCCGGAGAGGGTTTCCGCCAAGGGGGCCATCTGCCTGAGCAAGGTGGCGAGCTCTGCGGCCAGGAGCTCGGGGTAGGGGCTCCCCCTGCTTGCGCTCTCGATCACCAGCCCGTCCAGGCCTGTGAGGACCGCCTGTTCTACGCCTAGGGTCTTGAGGGCCTCGAGGTACGCCATACCGCCTCCGATTGAAGGGTCTGGAGAAGACGGCCCGCCTGGAGCCGGGCCTGTCCAAGGTTCCCGCCCGGGGCGAGGAGGAGAAGGAGGAAGAAAGTTTCCGAGTACACCCGAGCGTAGCCTACCACACCCTGGCCCGAGACCAGAAGCTCTTCCAGCCGAGGGCTCCCCAGGCTTTTGGCATAGGCGGCCCGGGCTTGGCTCAAAAGCGCTGCGTGTTCGGCCGCGGCTGCCTCCAGGTCCAGCCGCTTTTTACTGAACCCCTCTATCAGAAGGCCGTCCATGTCCGCAAGGGCTGCGGCGATCCCCCCATCCACCCGGTCCAGAAGCGCCACCAAGGCCTCCCTCATACCGGCCTCCGTCCTTCCAGGGCCCGGCCTAAGGTCACCTCGTCCACGTACTCCAGGCTTCCGCCCATGGGAAGGCCGTAGGCCAGGCGGCTCGCCCGCACGCCCCGCTTTTTGAGCTCTTCCGCCAGGTAAAGGGCGGTGGCCTCCCCCTCCACGGTCATCCCGGTGGCTAGAATGACCTCCTCCACCCCTTCCAGCCGGGCGAAGAGGCCCTCGAGGCCAAGCTCCCTTGGCCCCACCCCCTCCAGGGGGTTCAAGGTGCCCCCCAGGACGTGGTAAAGCCCCTGGTACTCCCCGCTTTTCTCCAGGGCGTAAAGGTCCTGGACCGACTCCACCACGCAGAGCAGACGACGATCCCGGCCCTCGTCCTGGCAGATGGCGCAAAGCCCCCCTTCAGAGAGGTTGCCGCAGGCGGGACAGACCGAAAGGCCCCCCGCCCCTAAAAGCGCTTCCTTAAGGGCCTTTTGGGCTTCGGGGTGGAAGACGAGGTGGAGGGCCAGCCTCTGGGCGGACTTGGGGCCCAGGCCGGGAAGGCCGGAGAGGGCTCGGATGAGCTTTAAGAGGGGTTCTGGGTACCGCATGCGCCTAGAGCAGCCCCCCCAGCATCTGGCCTACGCTGCCGAGCTCCCGGCTCATCTCCTTCTCCGAAAGCTCATGGGCCTTCTTCTGGGCGTCCTGGATGGCCACCAGGATCAGGTCCTCTAGGCCCTCGAGGTCCTCCTGCAAGGCCTCGGGCCTAAGCCGGACCGCCAGGATTCGGCCGTGCCCGTTGGCGTCCACCTCCACCAGGCCCTGGGCCGAGCCTGTGACCACGGTTTTTTCCAGGCGCTCTTGGACCTCCGCCGCCTTCTTCTGCGCCTTTTGCGCCTCCTTCAAGAGCCTCTGGATGTTCATCCCACTCCTCCTTCGCCATTATAGTGGGGATATGGGTCCAAGGCGGCTTCGGTTCTCGGAGGGCGTACGGCGGCTGGTGGCGGAGGTGGAGCTCTCGTCCCGCCACCTGGTCTGGCCCTTGTTCGTCAAGGAGGGTGGGGAGAAGGAGGAGATCCCCTCCATGCCCGGGGTCTTCCGCCACCCCTTGAAGGACCTCCCCGCCCTGGGGGAGGAGGCCCTTAAGGCCGGGCTGGGAGGGGTAATCTTGTTCGGCGTCCTTCCGGATTCTGAGAAGGACCCCCTGGGCCAGGGGGCTTACCACCCGGAAGGGATCGTGCAGAGGGCCATCCGGATTTTGAAGCGGCACCATCCGGAGCTGCTGGTGATCGCGGACACCTGTCTTTGCGAGTACACGGACCACGGGCACTGCGGGGTAGTCCGGGAGGGTCGGCTCGGGGTTTATGTGGACAACGAGGAAAGTCTGGCCCTCTTGGCCAAGACCGCCCTTTCCCAGGCGGAGGCGGGGGCGGACCTCGTGGCCCCAAGCGCCATGATGGACGGGCAGGTGCGGGCCATCCGGGAGGCGTTGGACAAGGGGGGGTTTGGCCAGGTGCCCATCCTTTCCTATGCGGTGAAGTACGCCTCGAGCTTTTACGGCCCCTTCCGGGAGGCGGCCGCCTCCGCCCCCAGGTTCGGCGACCGGGCGGGGTACCAGATGGACCCGAAGGGGGGGCTCTGGGACGCCTTGCAAGAGGCCCACCTGGACGATCTCGAGGGGGCCGACCTCCTTATGGTCAAGCCCGGCCTGCCCTACCTAGACGTTTTGGCCGAGCTCAAGCGGCGGTTTACCAAACCCCTGGCCGCCTACCAGGTCTCGGGGGAGTACGCCATGCTGAAGGCTGCGGCCTTGGCGGGGTATCTGGATGAAAGGCGGGCGGTCTTGGAGTCCTTGTACGCCTTGAGGCGGGCTGGGGCCCAGGTCATCCTCACGTACTACGCCCCTCAGGCGAGCGGGTGGCTGCGGGAATCCCACCGGTAAGAAGGGTGAGGGCGGCCACCAGGCTCACCATCAGCCCCGCGAGGAGGAAGAGCAAAGGAGCCCCCAGGCTCCTCTCCAGGCTTCCTCCCAGCATGGTGCCGATGAGGACGGCGGCGTTCATCACCGCGCTGAAAGCGGCGAAGATCCGGCCGCGCATCTCCGGGGGCGTGTTGAGCTGGAGGATGGACCGGGCGGGGACGATAAAGGCCATGTTGGCGATCCCAGAGAGGAACAAAGCCAAAAGGACCCAGGCGAAGACCGGAAGGGCTCCGATGGAGGCCTCAAAGAGGCCGTAGACGATGAGGCCGTAGAGGAAAAGCCGCTCCCGGGGAAGCCTTTGCGTGAGCTGGGGGACGAGGAGGGTGCCCAAGATGGCGCCTAAGGCCAGGCTGGCCTCCATCAGGCCGAAGCCGGCTGAACCCACCCTCAGCCACTTCAGGGCCAGGACCACCCCTAAAGCCGTCTCCACCGAGCCAAAGGCGGCGGCGGTAAAGAGTGCCCCTACGGTGCGCCGCACCGCCGGGTGGCCCACCAGATGCCCGATCCCCTCCTTGATCCGCTTCCAGTAGGGCACCCCCTGGGCCTTCCGGTCGGGCCGGAGCGGGGGTAGGCCCAGCAGGATGAACCCCGAGGCGAGGTAGGTGGCCGCATCCAGGTAGAAGGCGTAGGCGGGCCCTACCCAGGCCACCAGCGCCCCCGCGAGCCCCACGAAGGCGACTTCGGAGAGCCGTTCCGCGAACATGACAAGACCGTTTGCGCTGTCCACGTGCTTCTCCTCCACCAGATCCGGCACCACCGCGTTCTGGATGGGGTCGTGCAGGCTGCGAAGGAGCTCGAGGAGGAAGACCAGAAGGAGGAGGAAGGGCAGGCTTTTTGCCCCCAGGAGGGGGATGAGGGCCACCAGCGGGGCCCTTAAGAGATCTGACCAGACCAGGAGGGCCTTTCGGTCCTGGGTGTCGGCCCAGGCGGAAAGCAGGGGGGAGAAGACCACCGTTCCCACGAGCTGTGCGCCCAGGGTCAGGGAGACCCAGAGGGCGTTTTCCGTGAGGAGATAGACCAAAACCAAGAGGGCGACCCGGTGGACCTTGCTTCCGGCCTGGGAGACCAAGTAGGCCAGAAATAAGCGAAAGAACCCGGGTGAACGTAGGGCTTCCATATCACCTCCGGTTCTCCAGGAGTATACCCGGTTTGGGCAGGAAAGCGGTCAAGGGGTCCAAAAAAGCGTGTTCCGTGCTACAATTGGGGGGTTGGAGGTGGGTTTTGGGGGTCTTTCTCATCCGCTACGGCGAAATCGCCTTAAAAGGGAAGAACCGGGCCCATTTTGAGAAGGCCCTGGAAGCGAGGCTGAGGCAGGCCCTAGCCCCCTGGGGCGGAAGGGTGCGCCGGGGGGTGGGGCGGTTCTTTGCCGAGGCCCCGGACCTCCTTGAGGTCCATCGGGCCCTTTCCCGGGTCTTTGGGGTGGTCTCCTATAGCCCCGCCCTAAAGGTTCCCCTGGAGATGGCCGCCATCGAGGAGGCCACCCTTCGCTTGGCCCAGGAGGAGGTGGCCCGGGGTGAACGGAGTTTTCGCGTCCAGGCCCGCCGGGCGGAGAAGCGGTTCCCCCTCACCTCGGAAGCCCTCAACCGCCGCCTGGGGGCGCTGATCCTCGAGCGCTTTCCCGGGCTTAAGGTGGACCTCGAGGCCCCGGGGTTCACCCTGTTCCTCGAGGTCCGCCCCGAGGGGGCCTACCTTTACACCCAAAAGATTCCGGGGCCGGGTGGCCTTCCCGTGGGGGTCACGGGCCGGGGCCTGGCCCTCCTCTCCGGGGGGATCGATAGCCCGGTGGCCGCCTGGATGGGGATGAAGCGGGGGCTTTCCGTGGATATGCTCCACTTCGACGCGCCGCCTTGGGCCACCGCCCGGGGGAAGGTGGAGGCCTTGGCCGAGGTTCTGGCCGGCTGGGGTGCCCCCTTTAGGCTGTTCATCGTCCCCTTCAGCAAGGTTCAGCTCCAGATCGGCCGGCATGTGCCGGAGCGGTTCCATACCCTGGTTTTGCGCCGGATGATGCTCCGCTTTGCCAACCTTTTAGCCGAACGAGAGGGGGTGCTGGTCCTCCTTACCGGGGAGAGCCTGGGCCAGGTGGCCAGCCAGACTTTGGAAAGCCTTCGCGTGGTGAACGAGGTGAGTGCGCTTCCCGTCCTAAGGCCCCTGGTGGGGCTGGACAAGGAGGAGATCATCGCCCTGGCCAAGCGGGTGGGGAGTTACGAGGTCTCCATCCGTCCAGAGGAGGACTGCTGCGTGGTCTTCGCGCCCAGGCACCCCGCCACCCGGCCCCGATTGGCCCAGGTCCAGAAGGCCGAGGCCCCCTTGGAGATCCCCACCCTCCTTCAAGAAGCCCTCGAGGGGATGGAGGTCCTTGCCTACAGCAACGGGGGGTCTGGGGGGCTATAGGACCCCGCCGTACCCCGGGGCCCAGGTCAAGGACGCGCCGGCTTGTTCTCTCGGGCGCGCAGGTCAAGCAGGAGATCCAAGGCCTTAAGGTACGCTCCCGGGTGACCAAGGACAACCTGGCCCCGTTGAAGACGCTCAGAGCATCCACGTGCCCCGAAGGGGCGACCTCTTAGGGGCTATATTCGCATGAAGGCCGCTGTGCCCACGGTGGGGAACAATCTCTACGTGCGCATAAGTCTCGTCGGTGAAGGAAGGCCGGCTCTTTATGAGGGAGAAGGTCACGGGACGACCAAGAGGTAGGCCACCCGTCCGCCTTCCCGGGCCAGAACCAGCTGGCCCTGGGGCAGGGGATAGATCAGAAGATCCTTAAGCCGGCGGGGAACCTCCCCGACCATGCCTACGTACACCCCTTCCTCCGTTGGCCTTAACGAGAGCACCTGCGAACCCAGCTTCAGGGTCTGGGGCTCGGCGGCCAGGGAGAGGGTGCCCACCTCCCGCCCCAGGGTCTCCCGGGTGGGGGTTTTGCGGCGGAGGTGTTCCCTCAAGACCACCCCCAGGGTCCGGGCCTCCGGTTCTAAGCCCAGGGCCCGGCCCACCCCCTCCAAAAGGGGTAGGGGGTCCTGGCCCTTGAGCCGGGCGGTCATCACCTCCAGCCCCTTACGGGCGAAGTCCAGGAGGGCATCGGGGGGGGCCTGGCGGTACTTCTGCGCCAGCTCCGGCCCAAACCCCGAGAGGCTTTCCCCCTTGAGCCGGGCCGAGAGGGCCCGCAGGAGCCTTAAGTAGGCGAAATCGTTCCCAGGGTGAAGAAGGTAGGCCAGGACCCGGCCCTCTCCCAGAAGTTCATACAGCCGGGCCGACGCCCGGGCCTCGAGGCGGAGGTGGAGGAGGTCCTCCTGCCGCACCACCCAGACCTCCAGGTCGCCCATGGGGAGGATCATCCGGTTTCCCAGGGGGTGGTCCTCTCCCGAAACCCCCAGATACCAGGCCTCCCCCACCTTGGACAAGGTGAGTTCCAGCCCATCCAGCTCCACCCGTCCTGGACGGAGGGGAAGGGTGAGGAGGCCGGGCCTTCTTTCCCCGGGGGCGGGGATCTCCGGCCAGGGAACCTCCCCCTTAGGGGTGGGCAAAAGGCTGAGGAGGGCGAGGAGCTTTTCTGCTGCCATGGAGAAGCGGCGCTTATCCTCCTCCAAGAGGAGGCTGAGGCGCCGTTCCTCCTGGGCGGCTTGTCTAAGCCTCCCCTCCAGGGCCTCGAGGTCCTTGGCGCTCAACCCGAGCCTTCTGCCTTCCTCCAACGCCCTTTGTAAGGCCCTCAGATCGGGCCTGGGCCCTACGGGGTACACGGCCTCATTTTCAAGGAGTTTTCGAAACGCCCGCCGAAAGTAGGTCCGGGTCTCCTCGGGGGGAAGGGGCAGGTGATCCGTGAGGTGGAAAGCGGTTTCCAGAAACTCCAAAAGCAGGCCTACCGCCACCTCCCGGTTGTCGAGTTCCGCGATGGGGTCATAAAGGGGGGGGATGGGCAGCTGGGGGATGAAGCGGTTTAGGGCAAAGTCGCGGTTGAACCCGGGGGTCTTCTGGTAGGTCTGGAAGTTCTGCAGGAAGCCGTAGAGGAGGCGGAGGGCTTCGCGCCCCCCTTCTAAAAAGCCCTTGGCCCGCTCCTTGAGCTCCTTTTCCACCCAGATGCGCCAGACCTCTAGGGACAAGCCCCGCCTGAGCTCGTCGACGTTGTCCGGCAGGGGCTCCTTCTCCAGCTCCGGGAGGGGGATGGGGGCCTCTGGAGGGGGGGCGGCTGGCCTCAGGCTTCTGAAGAGCTTGTCCGCCGCGCGGAAGCGTTTGGCGAGCCTCGGGGATAGCCGGACCGAGAGGAGGGTCTGGCGAAGCCTCAGGAGGCTGGCCCTTCCCCCTTTTGGGGGGAGACCTTGGGCCAAGGCCTCCACCTTGTACTCGTAAAGGTCCACCAGATCCGCCAGAACCTCGGGGTGTACGCCTTCCCCCTTCATCCTTATGTAGTATAAGGGGGATGCGCCTGGTTCCCCGGTTCGCCGTGGCCGCCGTCTCCTATCTTGGCCGTCGTCCCAACAACGAGGATTTTCACCGGGCGATGGCCTTCCGCCTGCCCATGGGCCATCTCCTTTTCCTGGCTGTGGCCGACGGGATGGGGGGGCAGGAGGCGGGGGAGTGGGCGAGCAAGGTGGCCATAGAGGCCCTGACCGAGGCGGTCCGGGCCTATGTGGGCCAGGTGAACCAGGGCCGGCGGGTGGTGGGGTTTGCTGAGCTTTTGGATCGGGCCTTCGCCCTGGCCCAAAGGCGGGTCCTCAAGGAAGGGGAAAAGCCCGGCCGGAAGGGAATGGGAACCACCCTGACCGCCTTTTTGCTCGCGGACTGGAGCCGGGAGGGGGTGGTGGCCCACATTGGGGATAGCCGGGCTTACCGGCTCATGCCGGACGGGGTGAGGCGGATTACCGAGGACCACTCCTGGGTGGCGGAGCAGGTCCGGATGGGTCTCCTTTCCCCTCAGGAGGTGGAGCGGCACCCCTTCCGCAACCTCCTGACCCGGGCCATCGGTCTACAGGAGGCCAAGGCCGACCTCTACCCCGTCCGCCTCCTGCCCGGGGAGGGGGTTCTTCTGGCCACGGACGGGCTTTACACCCTGGTCCCGGAGGAGGAGTGGCGGTTTGGGCGGGACCTCCAGGCGGACCTGGAGGCCCTGGCCGCCTTGGCCCTGAGGCGGGGTGGGGGGGACAACCTCACCGCGGTGGCGGTGCGGGAGGAAGCGTGACGGTTCTTCTGGCCTTCTTCCTTGTCCTTTTAACTGCGGTTTTGGCAGTCCGGATGCGGCCTTTGCCCCTTTGCCTCCTCCTTCTGGGCCTGGCCGGGGTGGGGGTGG
>NZ_PSMQ01000084.1:0-5411 GCF_040290245.1 Thermus sp. | reverse complement strand
CCTCGTCGGTGAAGGGGGGTCAGCCCCAAAGGGGCTACGTTCTAGCCCCCCTCTTTAGAGGGGGGAGGAGGTCACCTTCTTGTCACTCCACGGTGACGCTCTTCGCTAGGTTCCGGGGCCGGTCCACGTCCCGCCCGAGGAGGACCGCGATCTCGTAGGCCAAAAGCTGCAGGGGCACCACGCTCACGATGGGGGCCAGGAGGGGGTGGACCTTTGGCACGTACAAAACCTCCTGGGCCAGGGTGCGGATGCGCTCGTCCCCTTCTGTGGCCACCGCGATCACCCTCCCCCCCCGGGCCCGCACCTCCTGGATGTTGGAAAGGGTCTTCTCATAGAGGGGCCCTTCCGTGGCCAGAACCACCACGGGCAGGTGCTCGTCGATCAGGGCGATGGGGCCGTGTTTCATCTCCCCTGCGGGGTAGGCCTCCGCGTGGATGTAGCTGATCTCCTTGAGCTTTAGGGCCCCCTCATAGGCGGTGGGGGCCTGGATCTGCCGGCCCAGGAAGAGGAAGTCCTGGGCCTGGTGGTATTTCTCTGCCACGTGGGCCACCAGGGGCCGCTTTTCCAGGGCTTCCTCCACCAGGCGGGGGAGTTTGCGCATCTCCCGGATCAGGCCTTGGGCTTCCTCTTTGGAAAGCGTCCCCCGGGCACGGCCGAGGAAGAGGGCCAGAAGGGCCATGGCCGCAAGCATCGCGGTGTAGGCCTTGGTGGAGGCCACCCCGATCTCCGGCCCGGCGTGGATGTAGAGGACATCCTCCACCTCCCGGGTGAGGGTGGAGCCCTTGGCGTTGATGACCCCTAAGGAGCGGGCGCCCCGGCGTTTGGCCTCCCGGAGGGCCTCGAGGGTGTCGATCGTCTCCCCCGACTGGCTGATGGCGATGGCCAGCGTGCCCTCCTCCACCACCGGGTTGCGGTACCGGTACTCGCTCGCCACCTCCACCTCCACCGGGATCCGGGCCAGGCCCTCCAGGAGGTGCTTTCCCACCCAGCCCGCGTAGAAGGCGGTGCCACAGGCGAGGATGTGGATGCGCCTCACCCAAAGGGGGTCCAGGCCCAGGCCGAGCGCCACCGTCCCTTCCTCCTCCCTGAGCCTCCCCCCCAGGGTGTTCTCCAGAACCCAGGGCTGCTCGTAGATCTCCTTCAGCATGTAATGGGGAAACCCCCCCTTCTCGGCCGCCTCCGGGGTCCAGTCCACCTCCACCACCGGCCTTTCCACAGGCCGGCCCTGGAGGTCGGTGATCTCCACCCCCGTTTTCGTGACCCTGACCACGTCCCCGTCGTGGAGGAAGATCACCCGGCGGGTGTAGGGGAGAAGGGCGGGCACATCCGAGGCCAAAAAGGCCTCCCCTTCCCCCAGGCCCACCACCAGGGGGCTTACCGTGCGGGCGGCCACGATCTCCTCGTGCCCCTCGTGGGCCACCACCACCGCGTAGGCCCCCCGCACCTCCAGGAGGGCCTCCCTTAGGGCCTGGAAGAGGTCGCCCTGGTACTTCTCCTCCAGAAGGTGGGCCAGCACCTCCGAGTCCGTCTCCGAGCTAAAGCGGTGCCCCCGTTGCTTCAAGGCCTCCTTGAGCTCCAGGTGGTTTTCAAAGATCCCGTTGTGGATGATGGCAATCCTCCCGTCCTCCGTGGTGTGGGGATGGGCGTTGGGGTCGGTGGGGGCCCCGTGGGTGGCCCAGCGGGTGTGGCCGATGCCCAGATGGCCGAAAAGAGGCTCCGCTTCAAGGGCCTCGGCGAGCGCGGAAAGCTTTCCCGCCCGCTTGACCACTTTAAGCCCCTCCCTAGTCCTCACCGCCACCCCAGCGGAGTCGTACCCTCGGTACTCGAGCCGCTTCAGCCCCTCCAAAAGCACATCCGCCGCGCTTCTAAACCCGACGTAGCCGACGATTCCGCACATCTTTTCCTCGTTAAGCCCACTTGGGACCTACCAGGGCTTTAGGCCCTGTCCTCAGGTTCGCCCTGCCCTTGGGTTGTCCCGTCCAGAAGCACAGGCTTTCCCCGCGGGCTTTTTTCAGGCGGGCGGGGCGGGCACACCCCGGGCGGCATCCGCGGACACCCTCGATCTTTCCCGGCTTTTCCGGTTATCCCCTTTGCGGGGTCCGCCACCTCGTCGGGCCAAAGGCCCCCTGCGCTTCCCGCCTTTTTGGCCTAACCTCTAACTCTTCCAGGCGCTCACCCCCCTGGGGCCTAAGTATACTGAACCCGGACAGACAGATGTGAGACCGGATCGATAAGAATGTGGGGACCACTCCAGGAGAGAGGAGGTCCCCACGGATGCATCTTACAACGGTTGGCCGGGAGGTATGGCGGGGAGCGAGGAAGGCCCAGGAACTTGTCGGGGCTGGCGCGGGCGATCCCACGGTCCAGGCCCGCTTACAAAAGCTCAAACAGGTCGAGGCGTTCAGGAAACTCAAGGTGGACTGGTCAGAGATCCAGTCCCTGGTGGGGATCAGCCGGGCCACCTACTACCGCTACAAGCGAAAACTCCAGGACGAGGGGCTTAAAGGCCTCTTGCCCAAGCCTAAACGCCCCAAGCGCCTACGGCGGAAGGGGCACTGGAGCCCCGAATGCATCATCGCGATCGAGGCCTTGCGAAAACAAAACCCCACCTGGGGCCGCTGGCCGATCTGGCTCGCCCTCTGGAAGCGAGGGTTCAACATCAGCGAGCGCACCGTGGGCCGTATCCTGGCCCACCTGGAAAGGCGGGGAAGGGTGGAAAGCGTGGCCGCCTTCCTGGCCCGGGCGAGACGGGGGAAGACCAGGCGGAAGACCCAGCGCCCCCACGCCCGGAGGAAACCCAAAAGCTACGTTGCCTCCTCACCTGGGGACCTGGTCCAGGTGGACACCCTCACCGTGACCCTAGGGCCCGGGGAGGTCGTCAAGCACTTCTCGGCGGTGGACCTTTTCACCCGCTTTTCTCTGGCCGAGGTGCACACGAGGGCCACGGCGGACCTGGCGGCCGGCTTCCTGGCTCACCTCATCACCCACACCCCCTTCCCCGTCCGGGCGATTCAAGTGGACGGCGGGAGCGAGTTCATGGCGGAGTTTGAAGAAGTTTGTGCGCGTTTAGGCATCGAGCTCTTCGTCCTCCCACCCAGGAGTCCCAAGCTCAATGGCCACGTCGAACGAATGCAGCGGACCTTCAGGGACGAGTTCTACACCCGGCCGTTGCCTTCAAGGATTCCCGAGCTTCAAAGTGAGCTAAACGCTTACCTGGAGTACTACAACCGCGAACGACCGCACCGGGCCCTAAACGGCCTCGCGCCCCTAGAGTTCCTGGCTATGATGCAAGGGGAGTCGGTCCCCCAGGGTGGAGAGTCTCAGATGTGTTGACCGATTACACCCCCTTGACTCTTTTTTGCCGCGGTGGTAGTCTTATTTTTGCGCTGCTCGGTGAGAGCGGCGGGGGATCTTGACAGGCCAGGTGGTAGCGCCCTTTAGGGATGATGTAAAGGGCGGTCAAGATGCTAAGGGCACACGGTGGATGCCTCGGCACCCGAGCCGATGAAGGACGTGGCTACCTGCGATAAGCCAGGGGGAGCCGGTAGCGGGCGTTGATCCCTGGATCTCCGAATGGGGGAACCCGGCCCGTGGGAACACGGGTCACCGCGATGAGCGGGGGGAACGTGGGGAACTGAAACATCTTAGTACCCACAGGAGAGGAAAGAGAGATCGACTCCCTGAGTAGCGGCGAGCGAAAGGGGAAGAGCCTAAACCGGTCTGCTTGCAGGCCGGGGTAGTGGGGCCCTCAAGATACCGAATCCTGAGCCTAGCCGAAGCTGTTGGGAAGCAGCGCCAAAGAGGGTGAAAGCCCCGTAGGCGGAAGGCGTAGGGATAGGTGAGGGTACCCGAGTACCCTGTGGTTCGTGGAGCCATGGGGGAATCTGGGCGGACCACCGCCTAAGGCTAAGTACTCCGGGTGACCGATAGTGAACCAGTACCGTGAGGGAAAGGTGAAAAGAACCCCGGGAGGGGAGTGAAAAAGAGCCTGAAACCGTGTGCTTACAAGCAATCACGGGGGCATTAAGCCCTTGTGGTGTGCCTATTGAAGCATGAGCCGGCGACTCACGGTCGTAGGCGAGCTTAAGCCTTTGGCGGAGGCGTAGGGAAACCGAGTCCGAACAGGGCGTTTAGTCTGCGGCCGTGGACCCGAAACCGGGTGAGCTAGCCCTGGCCAGGCTGAAGCGCGGGTAAGACCGCGTGGAGGGCCGGACCGGTGGGGGATGAAAACCCCTCGGATGAGCTGGGGTTAGGAGTGAAAAGCTAACCGAACCCGGAGATAGCTGGTTCTCCCCGAAATGACTTTAGGGTCAGCCTCAGGTGCTGACTGGGTCCTGTAGAGCACTGATAGGGCTAGGGGGCCTACCAGCCTACCAAACCCTGTCAAACTCCGAAGGGGCTCAGGTGGAGCCTGGGAGTGAGGGTGCGGGCGATAACGTTCGTATCCGAGCGCGGGAACAACCGAGACCGCCGGCTAAGGTCCCGGAGTCTGGGCTAAGTGGGAAAGGATGTGGCGCCGCTGAGACAGCCAGGAGGTTGGCTTAGAAGCAGCCATCCTTTAAAGAGTGCGTAATAGCTCACTGGTCGAGTGGTGCTGCGCCGAAAATGATCGGGGCTTAAGCCCAGCGCCGAAGCCGCGGGTTCAAGGGTAGACCTTGAGCGGTAGGGGAGCGTTCCCGATGCCGATGAAGGTTGTCCGCGAGGGCAGCTGGAGGCAAGGGAAGTGCGGATGCCGGCATGAGTAACGATAAACAGGGTGGAAATCCCTGTCGCCGTAAGCCCAAGGGTTCCTACGCAATGGTCGTCAGCGTAGGGTTAGGCGGGGCCTAAGGTGAGGCCGAAAGGCGTAGCCGATGGACAGCCGGTTAATATTCCGGCCCTCCCCATGGGTGCGATGGGGTGACGCTTTAGGCTAGGGGGACCGGAGCCATGGACGAGCCCGGCCAGAAGCGCAGGGTGAGGGGCAGGCAAATCCGCCTCTCGTGTGCTCTGCGTGGTGGGGAAGCCCGTGAGGGTGACAACCCCCTGAAGCCAGGGAGCCGAGAAAAGCCTCTAAGCGTAACCCATGGGGACCCGTACCGGAAACCGACACAGGTGGGCGGGTGCGAGAGCACTAAGGCGCGCGGGAGAACCCTCGCCAAGGAACTTTGCAAGTTAGCCCCGTAACTTCGGGAGAAGGGGTGCTCCGTTAGGGTGAGTAGCCCGAGGGAGTCGCAGTGAATAGGCTCTGGCGACTGTTTACCAAAAACACAGCTCTCTGCGAACTCGTAAGAGGAGGTATAGGGAGCGACGCTTGCCCGGTGCCGGAAGGTCAAGGGGAGGGGTTCACGCCCTGAACCGAAGCCCCGGTGAACGGCGGCCGTAACTATAACGGTCCTAAGGTAGCGAAATTCCTTGTCGGGTAAGTTCCG
>NZ_PSMQ01000008.1:36637-41519 GCF_040290245.1 Thermus sp. | reverse complement strand
AGGGCTTGGCCGGGTGGGGGAGGAGGTGGTCAAAGACCCCGGCCACCTCTTGGACCCAGAGAGGACCCCCCTTTTTCTGGGAGGAAAACCCGTTTTTTACCGGAGGCACCACCATCTTCTCCTCCACAAGCCCGCGGGGTACGTGACCAGCCGAAGCGAGGCCGAGGGGCCAAGCGTCTTCCGCCTCCTTCCCGAGCCTTACCGGGGCAAGGTGGAGCCCGTGGGCCGGCTGGATAAGGACACGGAAGGCCTCCTCCTTTTCACCTCAGACGGGGCCCTCCTCCACCGCCTCACCCACCCTCGGTACAAGGTGGAAAAGGTCTACTACGCCCGCCTCAAGGTACGCCCTGGAACGTAGCCGCTACGCGGCTGACCGGGCGTGACCGAGGCCCCCGCCCAGGAGGCGTACATCCAGGCTTTTGCCCTGGGCCTTAGGCTGGGAGGGGAGGTCTTTTTGCCGGCAAGGCTTACCATCCTTGCCCCCTTCGAGGTGGAGCTGACCCTGGTGGAGGGCCGGTACCACCGGGTGAAGCGGATGTTTTAGGCGATGGGCAACCGGCTGGTCTACCTGAAGCGGCTGCGCATGGGGCCCTTGGCCTTGGACCTCCCCTTGGGGTCGGTGCGGCCCCTGCGGCAGGAGGAAGAGGAGGCGCTTTACGGTTTGGGACTCAGGTGAAAGGTGGCACCAAGCACCGTGCGCCCTCGAGTCCTCCCGTACCCTTGCCTTGTATGGAGTCGGCCCTTCAGGTTTTAAGCGCCAAGGAGGCCGCGCTCAGGCGGCGCTCCGTCCGTAGGTTCCGCCCTGATCCCGTGCCCATGTCCCTTTTGAAAGAGGTCCTGGCCACTGCCCAGGCTGCCCCCTCTGCTTGGAACCTACAGCCTTGGCGGCTGGTGGCCGTCTTGGACCCCGGGCTTAAAAAAGCCTTGCGCGCGGCCGCCTTTGGCCAGGAGGCGGTGGAGACCGCCCCCGTGGTCCTTGTGGTCTACTCGGACATGAAGGATGCCCTGGCCCACTTGGAAGAGGTCATTCATCCCGGTCTGCCCCAGGAGCGAAGACCCGCTTACATGGATAGCGTCCTAAAACACTTTCAAGCAATGCCGCAAGAAGAGGTGGAGGCCTGGGGTGCAGGCCAGAGCTACATCTACCTTGGCTACCTGCTCCTCCTTTTAAAGGCCTATGGCCTGGACAGCGTGCCCATGCTTGGGTTTGACCCCGCTCGAGTCAAGGCCCTGCTCGGCCTGCCCGATCATGTCCGGATTCCCGCCCTGGTGCCCCTGGGGTATGGTGCAGAAGAGGGTTTTCCGCACCACCGCCACGCCCTAGAGCGGGTGCTCACCGTGCGGTAAGCTGAAGGGATGAGGCTTTGGTTCTTCCCCCTGGCGCTTTCCTTTGGGGTGGCCCTGGAGGTCAAGCCCATCCCCGAGGCGGTTTTGGTGGTGAGGGAGGAGGTCCTCGAGGGGGGGGAGGTCAAGGCCTATGTGGGCACGAAAAGGCAACGGGTGGCCTCGGAACAGGAGCTTAGGGCCCTGATCCGGGCCTGGACGCAGGAGCCCAGGCCGCCCCGGTTCGTGTGGGAGGGGGGAAGGTGGCGGGGGGTGGAGAAGGTGGGCCGCACGTTTGACGAAGAGGAGGCTTTGGCTGCCTTCCGGAAAGCCTGGGCCGAGGGCCGGGCCAGCTTCCTCCTGCCCGCCCGCCAGATCCCTCCAAAGCCCAGTTTGCGCGATCTTTACCGCCTAGGGGTACGCGACCACCTGGCCACGGCGGAGACCGACTATAGGGGCTCCCACCCTAACCGCATCCACAACCTCCGCCTGGCGGCCTCCCGCCTGGATGGCCTTCTCATCCCCCCGGGGGTTTTCTCCTTTAATCGGGCCCTGGGGGAGGTGAGCGAACAGGCGGGGTATAAGGAGGCGTACGTCATCCTTGGTGACCGTACAGAGCAGGGAGTGGGGGGTGGGGTTTGCCAGGTCTCCACCACCTTCTTCCGCGCGGCCTACTTCGCGGGGCTTCCCATCCTGGAGCGCCACCCCCATAGCTACCTCGTCCGCTACTACACCCCCCCGGGTCTGGATGCGAGCGTCTTCCAACCCTACCTAGACCTTCGCGTGGAGAACGACACCCCAGGCCACCTTTACGTTCAGAGCTCTATTCAGGGCACGCGGCTCCGCTTCCACCTGTTTGGGACCAAGGACCGGGCGGTGCGCCTCGAGGGCCCGGTGATCACCGACCGGGAGCCTCCCCTGGCCGAGCGGCGGATTTTGGACCCCAGCCTGCCCCCGGACGCGGTCAAGCAGGTGGACTTTGCCGCGGAGGGGATGACGGTCTATTGGAAACGCGTGGTCCGCTATCAAAGCGGCAAGGAGCGGGTGGACGGTTTGCAAAGCAGGTACAAGCCCTGGGGGGCGGTCTTTCTGGTGGGGCCTAGGCCCGAACCTCCAGAAGGAGGGCCCGCTCCACCGGAAGGAGGACGTGAGGCCCTTTCAGGTGGGCCGCCTCAAAGGGGCGGAGGTGAAGGTACCGCCCGTCCGGGAGGTCGATGACCACCTCTCCTTCCAGAACCACGTAGATGAAGCCGCCGGGCCGCTCCTCCCTCCTTCGGGCCTCGTAGACCCGGAAGTGCTCCACCCCGGGAAACCGGACCTCCTTTTCCCGGGCCAGCCGTTTTAGGTGGAGCTTCACGCCAACACCTTCCCTTTTTTCTCCGCTCGGCCCTTGGCCATGCGGAGCTTGAAAAGGGCCTTCTTGAAGAGGGCCTTTTCCTCTTGGGTTAAGGGGGTACCGGAGCCAGCCTTTTCCAGAAGGGCCTTTTCCTCCTCCTTCAGCTGATCTTTGTAGGCCAGAAGCGCCTCCCAGTCAGCCGGAAGCTCACCCGCTTTTGGGGAGGGCTGGGATCCCTTGGGCCCTTTGGGCCGAGGGCTTTTAGGCTCCCCGGCTTTTTGCAGTGGGCCGCCCTTTGGGCCCACGTAGCTCGGGCAGTCGGGGTTGGAGCAACCTTTGACGCCTTTACCCTGGACCAGGTTCCAGCCGCACCTGGAGCAGGGTTCGGGAAGGAGGGGGTAGAAGGAGAGGAAATCGCACCCCTTCTGATTGCAGCGGTAGTAGGCCTTGCCCCGCTTGCTCCGCTTTTCCAGAACCTCGCCGGTTTTGCACTTGGGACAGGAAAGGCCGGTGGAAGGGGCCTCGTCCCTGGTGTAGTCGCACTCCGGGTAGCCCGAGCAGGCGATAAACCGGCCGTACCGGCCAATTTTGCGCAAAAGGGGCCTTCCGCACTTGGGGCAGGCCTCCTCCAAGGGCTCGCTTTCCCGCTTCTCCAAGGGCTCGGTGTAGGTGCACCCGGGGTAGCCGGTGCAGCCCAGAAACTGCCCGAACCGGCTCACCTTAAGTTCTAAAGGCCTGCCGCAAAGGGGGCAGGTCTTCTTGGGCACCTGGGCCAGCTCCTCGAGGAAGGGGGCGTAGAACTCCCAGACCACCTTGGGCCAGACCGCCCGCCCCTCCTCCACCTCGTCCAGCCGGTCCTCCATCTGAGCGGTGAAGTCGTAGGCCACCACCCGGGGGAAGCGGGCCTTTAGGTACCGGACCACCTCCCGGCCCAAGGGGGTGGGGAAGAGGGTCCGGCCCTGCCGCTTTATGTAGGCCCGCTTTTCCAGGGTCTCCAGGGTGGGGGCGTAGGTGGAGGGCCTCCCGATGCCCAGCTCCTCCAGGGTCTTGACCAGGGTGGCGTCGGTGTACCGGGGAGGGGGCTCGGTGACCTTCCGTTCGGCCCAGGCCTCGAGGAGCTGGGCAGGGCTTCCCTCCAGGAGGGGCGGGAGGGGGGGTTCCGCCTCCTGTTGTTCGCTTCGTGAAGCCGCTTCCGGGTCTCGGCCCCAGGCCCTGAGGTAGCCCTCAAACTTCAAGACCGAGCCCGAGGCCCGGAAGACGAAGGCCCCATCCTGGGAGGGAAGGAGGGCGGAGGTGGTCTCGTAGAGGGCGTCCTTCATCTGGCTCGCCAGGAAGCGCCGCCAGATGAGGTCGTAAAGCCGGTGCTCCTCCTCGCTCAGGTAGGGGCGCACCGCCTCCGGGCTACGGGCGGGGTCGGTGGGCCGGATGGCCTCGTGGGCGTCCTGGACCCCGGCCTTTTTGTTTTGGTAGGTCCGGGGGGCCTCCGGGAGGAACTCGGGCCCAAAGGCGCCTCGGATCACCTCCCGGGCCTTGGCGATCGCCTCGGGGGAGACCCGGACCGAGTCGGTGCGCATGTAGGTGATGAGGCCCACCGTCCCCTCTGGGAGGTCCACCCCCTCGTAGAGGCGCTGGGCGATGCGCATGGTGCGGCTTGCGGTGTAGCCGAGCCTGGAGGAGGCCGCCTGCTGAAGCGTGGAGGTGGTGAACGGGGGTGGGGGGGGTCTGCGCCGCTCCTTCACCTCCACCGTCCCCACCCGGTAAGAAGCCCTTTGCAGTTCGGAAAGAAGGGCCTGGACCTCGGCCTCCTCCTTCAGGTGGAGCCGGCCTTCCTTCTCTGCCTCCCCAAGCCAGAGCCTCTTCCCCCGGACCTCCTGGAGGCGGGCCTCCACCTCGAGGGCCTTTGGGCCCTCCCTTGCGGCCACCGCCAAAAACCGCCCCCAAACCACGTGGTAGACCTCGGGCTGGAAGGCCTCGATCTCCTCCTCCCGCTCCACCACGAGCCTTAGGGCCACGCTCTGGACGCGGCCCGCGGAGAGCGCCCGCCTGCGGAACTCGAGGGAAAGAAGGGGGGAGAGGTTGTACCCGAGGAGCCGGTCCAGCACCCGCCTGGCCTGCTGGGCGTCCACCAGGTTCTGGTTGATGGGCCGGGGGGTTTTGACCGCTTCCTGGACCACCTTTGGGGTGATCTCGTGGAACTCCACCCGCAACGGCCCCTTCGGGTCC
>NZ_PSMQ01000008.1:0-36595 GCF_040290245.1 Thermus sp. | reverse complement strand
CCCAGCCGATGGCCTCCCCCTCCCGGTCGGGGTCGGTGGCGATCAGGACCTGGCGGCCTTGGGCGGCCTTTTTCAGCTCCTTGACTACCTCCTTCTTCTCCTTTTTCACCTCGTAGGTGGGGGCGAAGTCGTTTTCCACATCCACCCCGAGGGTGTGCTCGGGCAGGTCGGCCACGTGCCCCTTGCTGGCCCGGACCTCAAACCCATCCCCGAGCATCTTGGACAGGCTTTTCGCCTTGGCGGGGGACTCCACCACCACCAAGGTTCCCCTGGCCCTTGGGTCTTCTCGGTGTTCGCTCCGCGAAGCAACTCGGTGTTCGCTCCGCGAAGCAACTCGGTGTTCGCTCCGCGAAGCAACTCGGTGTTCGCTCCGCGAAGCAGCTCGGTGTTCGCTCCGCGAAGCAGCGCTTCGGACAGAGGCGCCGCCGTGCTTTCCGAAGGAAACACCATCAGGCGGACGCCCTGAGCCGGGCTTCGCCCCTTTGGTCTTGCGCCGCTCGGAAGGGGTCGGCATCGCCCCCATCTAAGGGGGTAACCCGGGGGTTTGTCAAGCGTGGGGACCCGGCCCGGGGTGTCCGGCCCACTTGCCCTTCTCATCCGGGCTTCCCCTAAAGTGCCTCCTGTGGAGGCTTTTGCCGACTGGCTTTTCGTCTTCCTCTGGCTCGCCGCGGTTCTTCTCACCTTCATTCCCTTCGTGCCGGCCACGCTGATCCTCCTTCTGGCCGCCTTTTTGCACGAGCTTTTGGTGGGGTTCAGGGAGATTCCTCTAGGGGTCTGGCTGGGGCTTGGGGGCCTGGGCCTTTTCGCCTTCTTCCTGGACAACCTGGCCCAGCTCTGGGGGGCGAGGCGGTACGGGGCGGGCCGGGCGGGGCTCTGGGGGGCGTTTCTGGGCGGGGTCCTCGGCCTCTTCCTCGGGGTGGTGGGCGTTTTGGTCTTGCCCTTCCTTCTCGCCTTCCTCTTCGAATACCTCTCGGGGAGGAGGCTAGAGGAAGCCCTGAGGGCCGCCTGGGGCACCTTTGTGGGCATGGCCGGGGGGATTTTGGGCAAGGTGGTTTTGCACCTGGCCATGGGGCTTCTGGTCCTGAGGAGCATCTTCTAGGGTATTTTGGGAGGGATGGCGCTGATCTTTGTGACCAAAGAGGGGTGCGGGCTTTGCGAAAAGGCCGAGCGGGCCCTTTGGAGCCTGGGCCTCCCTTATCTCCGCAGGGAGGTGGACAAGGACCCGGGGCTTTTCCCTTACGCCTTGCGTGTCCCCGTCCTCTTATGGCAAGGCCGGGTGCTTCTGGAGGGGGGGTTTGACGAAAAGGCGCTTTCGGAGCTGGCCCGGCGCCTTCGGGAGGGAGAATGGACCCAATCCTGATCCAGATCGGCCCCCTGACCATCCGCTGGTACGGGTTTCTCCTCACCTTGGCCATCTTCGTCGCCTTTGAGCTGGCGAAAAGGCGGATCAAGGCCTGGGGGCTGGACGCGGAGCGGTTTGAGGCCGCGGCCTTCTGGGCAGTGGTCTTCGGCGTCGTTGGGGCGCGGCTTTTCTACGTCCTCACCTCCTGGAAGGAGTTTGCTCCAAATCCGGTCTCCGCGCTTTACATCTGGCAAGGGGGGCTTTCCTTCCACGGGGCCGTCCTCTTTGGGGCCCTGGTCTTCTACTACTACCACCGGCGGTACGGACTCCCCCTTTACCCCTATCTGGACGCGGCCACCCCGGGGGTGGCCCTGGGGATTGTGGCCGGCCGCATCGGCAACCTGATGAACGGCTCGGACACGGTGGGCCGGCTCACCACCTTGCCCATCGGCTTCACCTGGCCGGAGTGGGCCCGGGGGTTTCCGGGGGTCTGCTTGGGGATCTCGGACATCAGCGAGGTCTACCGGTGTGAGGCCCTGGTGCGGGGGCCGGTCCACCTGACCCAGGTCTACGGGGCCCTGGTGGGGGTGATCCTCTTCTTCCTGGCCCTTTACTGGCTAAAGAAGCGGCCTTTTCCCGGGTATGCCTTCTGGCAGTTCGTCCTTTGGTATAGCCTTCTCCGCTCGGTCCTCGAGGAGCCCTTCCGGCTCAACCCCTTGTGGCTTCCCGTCTACGTGAACGAGCGGCTGGGCATCGGGCTTTTTACCGCAACGCAGATCTTCTCAGTTCCGCTGATCCTGCTGGCCTGGGTCATGCTTCGCCGCTTGGCGGTGTTTCCCGCGAAAGCACGGAGGAGGTAGGTATGGCGCATGCCGTGGTCATTCTGGCCGCGGGGCTTGGCACCCGCATGAAGTCCCGCCTGCCCAAGGTTCTGCACCCCCTTCTGGGCCGGCCCATGCTTCTTTATAGCCTGGAGGCGGCTTTGGCCACCCGGCCCGAGAAGGGGGTGGTGGTTTTGGGCCACGGCCGGGAGGAGGTGGAAAAGGCGCTTTTGGGCTACCCGGTGGAGGTGGCCCACCAGGAGGCCCAGCTGGGCACCGCCCACGCCCTCTCCATGGCCGAGCCCTTTTTGCAGGGGTTTTCTGGGCCGATCCTCGTCCTTCAGGGGGATACACCCCTCTTGCGCCCGAGGACCCTCCTCCGGCTCCTGGAGGCCCTAAAGGCGGGGGCAGGGATGGCCCTTCTGACCATGGAACTCCCCGACCCCACGGGCTACGGCCGCATCCTCCGCCAAGGGGAGGAGGTCTTGGCCAATGTGGAGGAGAAGGAGGCCTCGGAGGAGGTGCGGAGGATCCGGGAGGTGAACGCGGGGGCCTACGCCTTCGACCAGGAGGTCTTCCGCCTGCTAAAGGAGGTCAAAAACGACAACCAAAGCGGGGAGTATTACCTGCCCGACCTCATTGCCCTTTACCGAAAGGCGGGGCGGAAGGTGGTGGCCATCCGCCTCGAGGACCCAAAGGAGGCCCTAGGGGTGAACACCCGGGCCCAGCTCGCCCAGGTGGAGGAAATCCTCCTGGAAAGGCTCAGGCGGGGCTGGATGGAGGCCGGGGTGCGGATGATCCTTCCCGAGACGATCTACCTCGAGCCCACGGTGGAGCTCGCCCCCGATGTGACCCTCTGGCCGGGCGTGGTCCTCCGGGGCCAGACCCGGATCGGGGAGGGGTGCGAGGTGGGGGCCTACGCCGTCCTCGAGGACACGGTCCTGGAGCCGGGCGCCCGCGTCCTTCCCCACACCGTGGCCCAGGGGGCCCATCTCGAGGCCGGTTCCGACGCCGGCCCCTTTGCCCGGCTAAGGCCGGGGGCGGTTTTGAAGGAAGGGGCGCACGTGGGAAACTTCGTGGAGGTGAAAAACGCCGTCTTACACCCCGGGGTCAAGGCGGGCCACCTGGCCTACCTGGGGGATGCGGAGGTGGGCCGGGGGGCCAACATCGGGGCCGGGGTCATCACCGCCAACTACGACGGGAAGCAGAAGCACAAGACGGAGGTCGGCGAGGAGGCCTTCATCGGTTCCAACTCCGTCTTAGTGGCCCCGGTGCGCATCGGCAGGCGGGCCATCGTGGGGGCGGGGAGCGTGATCACCCACGAGGTCCCGGAAGAGGCCTTGGGCATCGCCCGGGCCCGGCAGCGGAACATCCTGGGCTACCGCAGCCGGAAGGACGAGACCGCCTGACCCCTTAGAATAGGCCCGTGTCCGCCGCACACCGCTACGCCCTCCTCGCCTCCGCCCTCCTGACCCTTGCCCTGGGGTACCTGGCCCCCTGGGCCGTGCCCAACCGGGTCTTCGGGGGAGAGGGGGCCCTCCTAAATCCCTTTGGAAGCCTGATCCCCCCGGGAAGCCTCCCCGAGGCCTACCGGGCGGACTGGCTCGCTTTGGGCTATGCCTTTTTGGCCTGGGTCCTTCTCATCCTCGGGGCCGCCTTCCTTAAGACCCCCCGTTTCCTCCTCGTCCTTTCGGCCTTGGGCCTCCTCTTGTTTGCCCTCACCGCCTTTCTCTTCTATGGGAGCGTCCACTCGGTCAACGCCGAGGCCCTGGCCCAAGGCCTCCCCCCCCACCGCCTCCCCCTAAAGCGGTTCGCCCTGGGCCTTGGGGCCTACGCCTGGCTTTTGGAGTCGGTTTTCCTCCTTCTCCTTTACCGCCTCCTCCTTCCCGGGGGGCTGGCCGCCCTGGTCCGGCGCCGGGGGGCGGTGGTGCCCCTGGCCGCCCTGGGGCTTTCCAGCCTGGTGGGAGGGGGGGTGGTGGCCTTCCTAAGGCCGGGGCTCGGCCAGGGGGAGGGCCTCCGCCAGGCGGTCATGCTCAAGCTGGACCTCGTCACCTACACCTTCCAGCTCCTCTATAGCCCCCTGGTGGACCTTTCGGGCTTCCTCCAGGCCCTCCTCCTGGCCACCCCCCTGGTCTTTACCGGGCTTTCCGTGGCCCTGGCCTTCCGGGCGGGCCTTTTCAACATCGGGGCCCCGGGCCAGCTCATCCTGGGGGGCATCGCCGCCATGCTGGTGGGGGTCTACCTCCCTGGGCCTAGGTGGCTCGTCCTGCCCCTGGCCCTTCTTTCGGCCGCCTTGGCTGGGGCGCTTTGGGGGGGTCTTCCCGGCTGGCTCAAGGCCCGGTTCGGCGCCCACGAGGTCATCAACACCATCATGCTGAACTATGTGGCCTCGAGCCTCTTCCTCTTCCTCATCTCCGCGAACGAGTACAAGTTCTTCGGCCAGACCCTCTACCTTCCCTTCAAGTACCCGGGCTATGAGGCCCGCAGCTACGAGATCCGGCCCGAGGCCCGCCTGCCCCACTGGACCGACCTGGTGGCCCCTGGGGGGCATCTCTCCTTTGCCTTGCCTTTGGCCTTCCTCTTCGCCCTTTCCGGGTATGGGCTTTTCCGCAAGACCCCGGGGCACCGGGCCTTAGGGGCGGCCTTCGGCTTCGCCCTGGGCTACCTTCTAGGGGGGGTCTTCCCGGGGCCCCCGGTGGCGCTTTCCCCGAGCCTCACCTCGGTCCGGCTCAACGGGGCCTTCCTCCTCGCCTTGGCCTCGGCCTTCTGGGTCCACCTCCTGGTCTTCAAGACCGCCTCCGGCTACGAGCTTCGCGCCATGGGCCTCGCCCCCAAAGCGGCGGAGTACGGGGGGGTGGCCCTGGGGCGGAAGATGGGGTGGGCCATGGCTTTGGCCGGGGCCCTGGCCGGCCTCGCCGCCACCCACTACGTCCTCGGGGGCGGGATTGACGAGTACCGCCTAAAGCAGTCCTTGCCCTACTCGGTGGGGTTTGACGGGATCGCCGTGGCCCTGATGGGCCAGAACACCCCTCTGGGGGTCCTCCTCTCCGCCTTCCTCTTCGGAGTCCTGCTCACCGGCGGTCTGCAGCTCAACCTTCAGCTCGGCATCAGCCGGGAGCTGGTGGCGGTTTTGCAGGCCCTGATCGTCCTTTTTATCGCCACCGGAGGGTTTTTGCCCCGCTACTTCACCGATCCCTTAAGGGCCGCGGAGGTGGAGCTCCAGGCGGAGCGGTCCGGCTCCCAGGGTGAGAAGGGGGGTGGGTGATGGAGCTGGCCCTGGCCCTTCTGCTCTCCACCCTTCGGCAGACCACCCCCCTCCTCCTCACCGCCCTGGGCGGGATGTTCGCGGAAAGGAGCGGGGTGGTGAACATCGCCCTCGAGGGCATCCTCCTTTTCGGGGCCTTGGCCGCCGCGGTCACGGTGGAGCGCCTCGAGGCCCTTTTGGGCCCCTCCCCCTGGCTCCCCTGGGCGGGGGTTTGGGCGGGGATGGTGGCGGGAGGGCTCACGGCCTTTATTCATGCGGTGGCCTCCATCCGGTACCGGGCGGACCAGATCGTAAGCGGCATCGCCCTTAACCTCCTCGCCTTGGGGGTTCCAAGCCTGGTGCTTTCGGCCCTCTACGGCAACGCCACGAGCTCCAAGGAGGTGCAAAGCCGCCTGCCCCAGTTCTTCGACCTCTCCATCCTGGTCTACCTGGCCTTCCTCCTCGTCCCCTTCACCTGGTGGGCCCTTTTCAAGACCCCCTGGGGCCTGCGGCTTCGCGCGGTGGGGGAGCATCCATTGGCCGCGGACACCCTGGGGGTCAACGTCTACCGGATGCGGTACGGGGCGGTGGTGCTTTCCGGAGTCTTCGCGGGTCTGGCCGGGGCCTACCTCTCCATCGGGTTTTTGAACCAGTTCGTCCGCGGCATGTCCGCCGGGATGGGGTTCATCGCCCTGGCGGCCATGATCTTTGGCCAGTGGCACCCCGTGGGCATCCTCTTCTCCACCCTTTTGTTCGGCTTCGCCAGCGCTTTGGCCATCCAGCTCCAGGGGACGGAGGTCTTCCCCGCCGTCCTCGTCCAGGCCTTGCCCTACGGAATCACCATCCTGGTTCTGGCGGGCTTCATGGGCAAAAGCCGGCCCCCAGGGGCGGTGGGGAGGCCCTACGAGAAGTGAGGATCCCGCGGCCTCTTTTCTAGACCTCAACAAAGACGGGGCCTGAGCCGGCCCAAGCGGTAGGTGAGGCGAAGGGCGCTCCCATCCTTGAAGCGGATCACCACGCCCGTTCGGCCGAGGGAGAAGCCTTCCACCCCCTCCGCCTCCACGCCCTGGGCGAAGCAGGCAAAACCGTCCTGGCGCAGGTAAAGGAAACCCTCTTCCAGGAAGACCTGGGCCTCGGTGGCCTGGCGGTTGAGGGCCAGGCGGCGCACCCGGGGGAGGAAGGCCTCGGCCTGGGTCATGGCGTGCGCCTCACTCCTCGAGCTCGGCCTTATGGACGGTCACCACCTTCCCCTCCGGGGTCTTCAGGTCCACTGCCTGGGCCAAGGGGTGGTGCTTGACCACCTTGCCGCAGACCCCCGCCTTGGTGCAGACCCGGGCGTTTTTCCGGGGAAGCTCCCGAAGGAGCTCCTCGTAGACCGGGTGCTCATAGGCCAGGCAGCAAAGAAGCCTTCCGCAGGGGCCGGAGATCTTCTCGGGGGAAAGGGGCAGGCCCTGGTCCCGGGCCATGCGGATGGAGACGGGGGCGAAGCCCTGGAGCCAGGTGGAGCAACACGACTCCATCCCGCAGGCCCCCAGGGTTCCGAGCAGCCCCGCGGCCTCCCGGGGGCCTTGGGGGATGAGCTCCACCTTAAGGTTCAGGTGGGCCCGGATCTCCTTCAGGATCGTTTGGAAGGGGGGCTTCTCCCCCTCCTTCCGGGCCAGGTGGATGAAAAGGACCTTCCCCTCGAGGTCGTACTCGCAAAAAAGGGGCTTGGGGAGGTTCTTCTCCCGGAAGAGGGCCTTGAGGAAGAAAAGGGCCTCCTCGGCCTTCTCCTTAAGGCGGAGGGCCTGGTCCAGGTCCTCCTTCCGGGCCAGGCGGAGGATCTCCCCCTGGGGCTTCCGGTCCGTGGGGGGGGTGCGGACCTGGCCCAGGTGGAGCCGGCCCGCCCGCCTGACCACCACATGGCTTTGCAAGGCCGGGGGATCCCCAAAGAAGCGGGCGTAGAGGAGGACGGGGGAGTGGGTGCCGGATAAGCGGACGCCGACGGTCATAAGTTTAGTTTAAGGGCCAGCCAGGCCAGGACCAGGTCCGGGTGGACATACCCCTCCAGGGCCTCCAGGGCCTTGGCCAAGGCAGGCTGGGGGCCGAGGGCCAGCCAGAGGAAGAAGACGGCCTCCCTACCCGCCTCCTGGAAAAGGGCCTTTAGGGCCTGGAACCGGGTGAAGGCCCCTGGCGCCTTGACCTTCTGGGCCAGTTCGTAGAGGCCGTGAATGCGGGAGGGGTCCTCCAGGGCCTTAAAAAGCCTGCCCGGGGCGCCTTGGGCGTAGGCGAGGAGGAGGGGGTCCTGGGTGAAGCGGGAAAGGACGGCCTCGGGCACGGGCCGGAAGGGGATCTCCAAGGCCCGGGAGGCCAGGGTGGGGAGGACCACCTCCCGGCTTGGGGCGATGAGGACCAACCGGGCGTAGGAGGGGGGCTCCTCTAAAAGCTTCAGAAGGGCGTTGGCCGCGGCCTCGGTGAGGAGGTGGGCCCCGTCTATCGCGACCAGCTTGAACCCCTTCCCAGGGGCCGTGGCCAGCCAGTCCAGCACCTCCTCCACCTGTTCTAAGCGGATCTCGGGCCGTTGCTTTCCGAAGGGAACACCGAGTTGCTTCCCGAAGGGAACACCGAGAGGGCCGCCGGGGGGTTCCGGGAGGACCTCCCGATACTCCCCCTCCCCCGCAAGCCACCGGGCCACCCTCCGCCGGCCCACCCCCTCGGGGCCGGTGAAGAGGAGGGTCTGGGCCGAGAGGCGCTTTAAGAGGGCCAAGACCTCCTCGTGCCCGACTACTGCCCGTGTCTCAGCCTCTTTAGAAGCCACAGGGGAAACCCCACCTCCTTCAGCCGCGCCTCCAAGGGGGAGAGGTCCACCTCCACCCGGAAGAACTCCACCCCGTCCTCCTCCCAAAGGGCGAAGGCCGCCCCCGGGACCCCGTCCCGGGGCTGGCCCACGCTCCCCGGGTTGACCAAAGCCCGCACCCCGGGGGGAAGAACCAGGCTTCCCCCCTGGGGAAAGCGCTGGTGGCGGATCCAGGGCCGGGGGCCCTCGAGGAGTAAAAACGCCCCCGTCTTATGGGTGTGGCCGTGGAAGACCAGGGGGTGGTCCGTGGCCGAAAAGGCCTCCCGCGCCTCCTCCGTGCCCTCGAGGTAGAGGAAGGGGTCCTGGGGGCTTCCGTGGACCAGAAGCGCCCCCCCCACCTCCTGCGTCCAGGGCCAGCTTTGGAGGTAGTCCAGGTGTCTGGGCTTGAGGCGGGCCTTCTGCCAGGCCAGGATCTCCAGCACCGGCCCCTCCACCTCTAAAGCCTCCAGGGCCAAAAGCCAGGCGTCGTGGTTGCCCAGGACCGGAACGGCCTCGAGCTCCATCAATAGGTCCAAGACCCGGTCCCCATCCGGGTAGTACCCCACCGCATCCCCCAGGAAGAGGACCCGGTCGAAGGCCGGGGCCACCTCCAGAGCCCTTTCCAGGGCGAAGCGGTTCCCGTGGATGTCCGCGAGGACCAGGTGGCGCACGCCCATAGTATAGTGGCTTCCATGCAGGCAGGGGTGCTTCTGGCCGATCTCGAGGCCCTCTCAGGGTATGTCCGGGCCTATGTGGACGAGTTCGGAACCCTCCTGGCCTATTTTGAAGGGGGGATGGGGGGAAGGACCCACCTCCTCTGGGTTCCCTACGAGGAGGCTATCCCCGCCTTGAAGGCCCTGAACGGCCTCTTTTTTCGGGGGCGGGTGATTTTAGGCCTGGACGTCTCCCCGAAAAGCACCACCTTGGAGGGCCCAAGGCTTTCCGGCCCCGCAGGGGCCCCCTTGGCCCATGCGCTTTCCCGCCACCGGCCGGACCGGCTCTACCTCCTCCAGGAGGGGGAGGGGCTGGGCGTCTTTTTCCCGGGGGGGAAGGAGACGGAGAAGGGCTGGACCGGCCTGATGGACGAGGCCTCGCCCCTGGACTTCCGCGTCCAGGCCCCCACGGGCCTCCTCTACCGGGAAAGAAGGCTTTACCCCCCCTGGGAGGCCTGGCCTTTGCCCCTGGACTTCCCTCAAAAGGAGGGGCCCTACCTGGGCGGGGTGGGGTGGGCGCAGGGGGTTCCCACCTACGGCCTAGGCGTGGTAGACTTGCCCTTAAGCCTGAAGGCCGTCCTCGGCCTGGGCTAAGGGAGGTGCGCGTGGTCTATATTGCCCTTTTTGCCTTGGGTGCGGCTTTGGTGACCCTTCTTTTCTACCTCATCCTCAACCCCCGCACCGTGACCACGGAGGGGGAGACCTTCGACCTCCGCTTCATCGCCTTTATGCTTTTACTCATCATCCTTTCCGCGGCCACGGTGGGGTTTATCCTCCTTCTGGGGAGGATGCACCACCTCTTGGGGTAGGCGCCCGTCCAGGTAGGCCAGGTCCTCCCGGAGGGCCTTTTCCGTGAGTTCCAAGGCGGGTCGCAAGGCCTCGGGGAAGCTTCCCTTTAAAACGCTCAGGCAGGTGAGAAGGCCCTCCACGTAGGCCCTTTCCTGCGCCCGCCTCCTCTTTCCCCCGCGGAGGGCGCTTCTGGCCAAGTGCTCTAGTCGGTGCACCAGACAAGCCCGGGGAACCCCGCCCACGCCCTCACAGGCCAGGCCCGCCGCCCCAGGGCAGAAGGCGTAAGCCTCCGCGTATAAGGGGGCAAGCTCCGGCCGGCCCAAAAGCGCCAGGCCCAAAGGCCCCGCGTGGAGGGTGGCCAGGCGCAAAAACCGGGCGTGCCGCACCCGCCTTAAGGCCACTTCCGCATCCATAGGCCCATTTTAGGCCAGCTGGAGGGGAAGGATGTCCTAAAGCTCCACCACGGTGACCCCATGCCCCCCCTCGTGGGGCGGGGCGTCGTGGAAGGTCCGGACCCGCTTGTTCCGCTTCAGGGCCTCCCGGATGGCCTGGCGCAGGGCCCCGGTGCCCTTGCCGTGAAGGAGCCTCAAGGAGGGGAGGCCCAAAGCCAAGGCTTCCTGGAGGGCCTCCTCCACCTCCAAAAGAGCCTCCTCCACCGTGAGCCCCCTGAGGTCCACCTCCTTGGCCTCGATCTTGGGGCGCAGGGCGGCGGGGGTTTTCGGGACAGGCTCCTCTGGGTGTTCGCTCCGCGAAGCAGCGGGGATGGGCCTCAGCTCCCGGGCCCGGAGGGCCAGCTTGACCGCCCCCACCTGGACCAGGGCCTCCTCGCCCCTAAGCTCCACCACCCGCCCCTTTCCCCCGTAGGGGACCTCCACCCAACTCCCCGGGGCGAGGGGCGGCGGGGCGGGCCTAGGCTTTTGGTACCGGGCCCGAAGCTCCATGAGCTCCCTTAAGGCGTCCCGCTTGGCCCCGGATTTGGCCTTCTCCTTCAGGGCTTTGAGCTCGGCCTCTGTCTTGCGAAGGGCCCTGGCCACCTCTTCCTCCAAGGCGGCGAGCCGGTCTTGGCGGGTAGCCTCCCACCGGGCCTTTTCCTCCTCGAGCTCCGCCCTCTTCCGTTCGGCCTCCTCTAGAAGGGCCTCCAGGCGCCGTTTCTCCTCCATGAGGGCGAGCTTTTCCCTTTCCAGCTCCTCCAGAAGGCTCTCCAGCCTCCCCCCCTGGGGCAGAAGAGCCTCCGCCCGGGCCAGGATCTCCTCCCCAAGCTCCAGCCTCCGGGCGATGGCCAGGGCGTAGCTCCGCCCCGGAACCCCCAGGACGAGCTCATAGGTGGGGCGGAGGTGCTCGAGGTCAAACCGGAAGGAGGCGTTTCTCACCCCCAGGGTCCTCTGGGCGAAGGCCTTGAGGGGGGAGAGGTGGGTGGTGACCAGGCCGTAGCACCCCTTTTTCAGAAGCGCCTCCAAAACCGCCTGGGCCAGGGCCGCCCCCTCCTCGGGGTCGGTGCCGCTCCCCAGCTCGTCGATCAGGAGAAGGCTTTCTTTTGTGGCCTCTTGGAGCATGGCCTTGAGGCGGAGGAGGTGGCTTGAAAAGGTGGAAAGGGACTCCTGGATGGACTGCTCGTCCCCGATGTCCGCATAGACCCGGTCCACATAGGGAAGCCAGGCCTCCCTCGCGGCCACGAAAAGCCCCGACTGGGCCATGAGGATCGCCAGACCCACCGTCTTCAAGAAGGCGGTCTTGCCCCCCATGTTGGGCCCGGTGATGAGGAGGAGGCGGGTGGAGCCGTCCAAGCGCAGGCTGTTTCTGACCGGGTTCTCGATCAGGGGGTGGAAGGCGTCCTTCAGGCTCAGGATGGGGGCGAAGCGGGGCCTGGTCAGGCCGAGCTCCCGGCTCAGACCGGCCTGGGCCTGGGCCAGGTCCAAAAGGGCCAGGGCCTGGGCTGTGGCCTCCACCTCCTTGTCCTCGGCCAGAAGCCTGCTTAGGGCCAGGAGGATCCGCGCCACCTCCCGTTCCTCTTCCAGGCGGAGCTGGACGAGGCGGTTGTTCAGGTGGACCACCCGGCTGGGCTCGAGGTACAAGGTGGCCCCCGACTCGGACTCGTCCAGCAAAAGGCCCGGGATCTGGTGCTGCTGGCCCGCCTTCACCGGGATGACGTACCGCTCCCGCCTTAGGGTGATGAACCGCTCCTGGACCGCCTCCCGGTGCCGATCCATGATCTCGTAAAGCCGGTTCAGGATCTCCTGCCGCAAGGGCCGAAGCCGGCCTCGGATCTCCTTCAGCCTGGGGCTCGCCTCGTCCTTGACCGAGCCGTCCACGTCCAGGGCCTCGGGGACGCGCTTTAGGAAGGCCAGATGCCCCCCGATCCTTTCCGCCACCTGGCTAAGGGCGTTCCTTAGGGGCAGAAGCTCCGCCTTTAAGGCCACGGCCCGGCTTAGGGCCCGGTGGGCGGAAAGGAGCTCCGCCCCGGAAAGCCGCTCCCCCTTCTTGGCCTTTTCGTAGAGGGCGGGCAGGTCCCCCACCCCCGAGAGGTCCAAGGGGTAGGCCAGAGCCTCCTCGGTGAGCTGGTGGCGGAAAAGGGCCTCGGTTTCCGGGAGGGGCCTTAGCCCCATGGCCAAAGCCCGGCCCGGGGGAGTCTGGGCCTTTTCGGCCAGACGCTTCAGGATCTCCGAAAACTCAAGGGCCTCCAGAGTGTCCCGCACAAAGGCTTAGTATAGCTTCTTTTCCGGCTTGAAGAGGAGGAGGCCCTCGGCCTCGAGGCGCCCTTGGACCGGCTGGCCCGAGAGGAGGTCCACCCCTGGGGGCAGGTTTAGGACATAGGGGCTGGGGCTGGCGTAGACCCAGACCTCCTCGTGGCCGTACCTTCTTCGGAAGGCGAGGACGCCCTCGGGGGCCTTGAGGGGGAGGAGCCCCCCTTGCCGGAGGGCGGGCTCGGACCTTTTCAAGGCGGAAAGCCGCCTCACCCAGGCCAAAAGGCCCAGGTTCCAGCGGGCCTTCTCCCAGGGAAAGGTCCCCCGGCAGTAGGGGTCCCCCCGCCAGTCCTCGTAGGGGTTGGCCTGGGAGAGGCCGATCTCGTCCCCGTAGTAGATCCCCGGACTTCCCGGAAAAGCGAAGAGGAGGCCGAAGGCCACCTCGAGGCGCCTGACCTCCCCCTTAAGCCGCCAGAGGGGCCGGGGGATGTCGTGGGAGCCGATCAGGGTGTACATGCTGTGCCGGAGGTTTAGGGGAAGGGCGGCGTAGTGGTCAAACAGGGTCTGCCAGGCCTCCTCTGCGCCCACCCGCACCTCCTCCCCGTGGATGTTCCTGCCCGAGAGCCATTCCATCACGGGGTGGGCAAAGCCCGCGTAGTGCATGCTCCCATCCAGGGTGTGGGCCCTCAGGGTGGGAACGGTGTCAAAGGACAGCTCGCCGAAGACGAAGGCCTCGGGGTTTTCCGCCTTGGCGGTGTGGGCGATGAGGCGGAGGAGGCCCTCGTTGTTCCGGTTCGTCCCCCCCTCCCCGATCTGGTGGGCCACGTCCAAGCGCCAGCCGTCCGCGTGGCGCATCCAGTAGCGCACCGGAGCGTTTTCCCCCAGGATGATCCGCTCCTTGGCCAGGGGGGAGGCGTAGTCCACCTTGGGCAGGGTCCTGACCCCAAAGAAGCTGGCGTAGCCTCCGTCCGGGTAGAAGGTGAACATGCCCCGCTTAGGGCTTTCCGGGTCTAGGAGGGCCTCCTGGAAGTCCGGGTGGAGGTTGCCCGTGTGGTTGAAGACCCCGTCCAGCACCAGGCGGATCCCCGCTTCTCTAAGCCCCTCCCTAAGGGCCAGAAAGGCCTCCATCCCCCCCAGGTGGGGGTCCACGGCGAGGTAGTTTTGGGTGTCGTACCGGTGGGCGGAGGGGCTTTGGAAGATGGGGGTGAGGTAGACCGCCTCCACCCCCAGGTCCTTCAGGTGGGGGAGGGCCTCCAGGATTCCGTAAAGGTCCCCCCCGTAGAACTCCCGGCTTCCCGTTTTGGGGTCTGGGGGTTCGTCCCAGGCCTTTTGCACGATAGGCCTTCCCTCGTAAAGCCAGGCCCCCGTCCTTGGGGGAGGGGTTTTCCCCTTCCGGAACCGGTCGGGGAAGATCTGGTAGAAGACCGCCCCCAGGGCCCAGGTGGGGGGCAGGGGGTGGGCCAGGAGGTGGAAGAAGCGGTCATACCGGGGAAGGGTTCGTTCCAGCCCGTGGCTTCCCAGGTAGACCCAGGCCTCCTCCCCGTGTTCCCCTGTGGGGGAAGCGCCCTTGAGGAAGAAGACGTAGCGGAAAGGGCTTTCCGGAAGAGGTAGGGTGGCCTCGAGGCCCCCGGGAAAGGGGGAAAGGGGCTTCCGCCTGAGCTCCCCGCCTTCCTCGTAGACCAGAACCCCCTCCTTGGCCCCCGTGTAGACCCGGAGCCGCACCCTCTCCCCCAGGCTGGGGTAGAGGGGGTCCAGGCAGGCCTCCTCGAAGTCGTGGTAGTTCATTCCTTGACCGCCCCCGCGGTGTACCCCGAGACGAAGTACTGCTGGAAGCTATAGAAGAGGACGAGGATGGGTAAGGAGCCCAGGACGCTGGCCGCGGCGAAGATCCCCCACTTGGTCTGGAACTGGCCGGTGGTGAAGCTCCTTAGCCCCACCCCCACTGTCCAGCTCTCCACCCCGGTGAGGAAGAGGTTGGCCATGACGAACTCCGAGTAGGTGCCCACGAACTGGAGGAGGAAGATGAAGACGAACATGGGCGTGGACAGGGGGAGGAGGATCCGGGTGAAGACCTGCCACTTGGTGGCCCCGTCGACCATGGCCGCCTCCTCGAGGCTCTTAGAGATGGACTCCAGGTACCCCTTGTACACCCAGGTGCCGAAGCTGATGATCCCGCCCGAGTAGGCCAAGACCAGGCCGGTGAAGGTGTTGAGGAGGTCCAGGTGGCTCATCAGGTAGTAGATGGCCACCAGGGCCAAAAACCCCGGGAACATCTGGACGAAGATGAAGAAGAGGAGCATGGGGTAGCGGCCGGGGAAGGTGAACCGGGCGAAGGCGTAGCCCGCGGTGGCGGTGAGGAGGACGGCGAGGAGGCCGGTGAGTCCGGAGATCAAAAAGGTGTTGCGGACCCAGAGGAGGAACTTCGTCTCCGTGCCCTGGCCGGTGAACTGCCTGGGGGAGAGGAGAAGGAGCAGGACCCCCAGCGAAAGGGCGAACCCCAGGAGGAAGCGGCCTTGCCAGAGGTTAAGCCGCTCGCTTTCCCACCCCAGCCGCCTCAGCAGGCCGATGCCCCCCACCAGAAGAAGGCTTAGGGTAGAAAGAAGGAGAAGCATCATCTGGTAGGGGTAGAGGACGACCCCCTCCAAAAGTTGCTGGTAATTTTCCAGGCTAGGCTGGGGGATATAGGGGAGGACCTTGGCGTCTAAAAGGAAAAAACCCGTCTCAGGCCTGCGGAAGCTGAAGAGGTTGTTCGTGGGGTCGAAGCTCGCCGCCACCACCTGGGCCACAGGGTAGTAGGTGAGGAGGAGAACGCTCCAGAGGAGAAGATGGGTGAGCCCCTCCAGAAAGACCGGCCAGGGGCTCTTCCTCCGGCCGTGACGCCGGAAGAGCCAGCCGGTGTACGCCAGGCTCAGGACCAAGACCAGGCCCGCCAGGCCCAAAAACCCCAAAAGGGCGTGAAGCCAGCCGTAGGGGATGAATACGCTGCCAAAGGCCACCTGACGCTTGTAGGAACCCGGGTCGAAGAGGTTGGCCTGGGCCCAGCGGAGGAGGCCATAAACTAGGCCCAGGCTTAGGAGAATCCAAAGAAGCCGCCGCATCACCGCACCTCGCGCAGCGCCCCCGTGAGGCGGAAGTTGACCAGGCTGATGGCCACGGTGATCAGGAAGATGAGGAGGCTGATGGCTGCCCCCAGGCCGTAGGCGGACTGCCCCTCCGCGGTGAAGGCGGTCTTGTAGGCCCAGGAGATGAGGATGTCCGTGGCCTGGGCGGTGGCGAGCCGCCCCTCCTGGGCCGGCCCCCCTCCGGTGAGGAGGTAGATGATGTAGAAGTTGTTGAAGTTAAAGGCGAAGGCGGAAAGGAGGATGGGGGTCATGGGCTGGCGGAGAAGGGGTAGGGTGATGCGCCGAAAGGCCTGCCAGGGGCTGGCCCCGTCCACCCGGGCCGCCTCGTAGAGTTCGTCGGGGATGGTGGAAAGCGCCCCCAAGGTGGCGGTCATCATATAGGGGAAGCCCAGCCAAAGGTTGACGAGGAGGACCGCCACCTTGGCCCAGTCAGGGTCTAACAGCCAGGGGATGGGGTAGATGCCCAAGACCCCGAGAAGGCGGTTGATGGCCCCGAAGTTGTAGTTCAAAAGGGCCACCCAGACCTGGACGGTGATTACCCCAGGCAGGGCCCAGGAGACGATCAGCAAGGTGCGGTAGAGGTTTCTGAGGCGCAGCCGCTTGTTGTTAAGAAGGATACCTAAAACCCCGCCCACCAGGGCGTTTAGAAGGACGGTCAGGCTGGCGAAGGCCACGTTCCACGCGAAGACGGGGATCAAAGCCTTGCCCGCTTGGGAGAGGATGTAGGTGAAGTTGCGGAAGCCGATGAAGCGGAAGGCGTTGATCTTCGCCGCGTACTGGGGTTGGAAGGGGGGGGAGGCCGCCAGGGTGATCCGGTTTTCCTCCTCGGCAAGGATCCGGGTGCGGAACCTCTGCCCCTTCTGGGTGTAGACTTCGAGGCCCACCCCGGTGCAGGGGTTGCACCGCAGGGTTTCCCTGGCCTTCCCCTCCAGAACCAGGGTCCGCCCTTCCACCCGCAGGATGCGGGTCTCGGTGGAACGGTCGGGCATGCCGTTTTTGGAGCCCGAGTAGTCGGTGAAGGCCAGGTAAAGGGTGAGGACGGTGGGGTAGACGGTGAAGACGAGGAGGAAGGAAAGGGCGGGGAGGAGGTAGTACCAGTCGGAAAGGAAGGGGAACCTCCGGGCGAGGAGGACCGCTCCTGGGAGGAGAAAGCCTAGGCTCAGAAGGAGGAGGCTCCAGCCGGGGAGGGGGAGGAAGAGTTGAAGGCTCCAAAAGGCAAAAAGCGCCAGGCCGAGCGAGGCCAGAAGGAGGAGAAGGAGAAGTCCCAGGCTGATCAGAAACCCAACGAGGCCTTGGGGGTGTTTCATGGTGGTCGAAAGGGCCGGGCGTGCGCCCGGCCCAAGCCCTTATCGCCCGATGGCTTTTCTGATCTCGCTGACCATCTCCTCTACGATCTTCTTGAGGTTGGAGTCCGCCTTCTGGACGGCCAGGTTGATGGCGTTGCCCCAGGGCCCCCAGACCTTGCCCATCTCGGGGATGTTGGGCATGGGGGTACCCAAGGGGAAGACCTTAGAGAAGCCCGCCACCACCGGATCCTTCTCCAGGGTCTTGACCGCGCTCTTGGAGACGGGGATGCGGCCGCCCGCCTGGTTGAAGGAGACCTGGGCCGCGCCCGAGACCAGGGTCTTGGCGAAGTTCACCGCTGCGGTCTTGTTCTTGGAGTAGGCGTTCACCACCACCCCCTGGACGCCCAAAAAGGGCCCCCAGGGGTTCTTGGCCCCCGGCGGGGTGGGGAAGGGCGCGATGCCGAAGTCGATCTTGGCCTTCTTGTAATCCCCAAGGGCCCAGGGGCCGTTGATGATCATGGCCGCCGCTCCGTCTTTGAAGGCCCCGTCCGCCACGCCGTAGTCCACCCCCTCGGGAACGAGGCGGTACTTGTACCGGAGGTCCCGGATAAAGCCCAGGGCCTTCTCCGCGGCCTCGCCCTGGAGGAGGAGCTTATTTGGGTCCAGGTTCCCCTTGGCGTCCTTACCGAAGACGTTGTCCACCCCGTAGGCCTTGAAGAAGCCAAAGTTGAAGTAGGGGTCGCCGATGTTGTAGAGGAAGCCGAAGGTGGAGCCGGTGGTGAGCTTCTGGGACAGGGCGAGGAACTCCTCCCAGGTCTTAGGGGGTTCCTTCACGTACTTCTTGTTGTAGATGAGGGCCACGCTCTCCGCGTAGGCGGGCAGGCCGAAGAGCTTCCCCCCGAAGGTGAAGGCCTCTACCCCCACCTCCTGGAGGTCGGCCAGGTAGCCCTTGGTCACGTACTTGTCCATGGGCTCGAGCACCCCGGCCTGGGCCATCTCCCCCAGCCAGTCGTGGGGGATGGTGACCACGAGGTCCGCGGCCTGGCCCTGGGGGGCCCCCAGGATGAACTTCTGTTTGATGTCCCCAAAGGGGACCTCCACCACCTCCACCTTGGTCCCCCCGGTCCTTTCGAAGGTGGCCGCCTCCTTCTTCAGCCAGTCCAGCTCCGGACCGCCGAAATGGGTCCAGACGGTGATCTTCCCCTGGGCCAACGCCAGCCCACCCAAAAGCCCGAGAGCCAGCAGCCATTTTTTCATAACCGACCTCCCTGGAGCCATGGTAGCGTTTCCTTTTAGCCCCGGTTTATCCTACCACACCCTTGGGGCGGGTTGTCTAGAGGGGGCCGGTTACTCCAGCCGGCTTGTCTCCCGGGGCGGGGGGCCGTTTCTCCAGGCTTCTAAAAGCGCCCGGAGGGCCTTTGCGCGGTGGGAGTGCCGGGCCTTCTCCTCCGGGCTCATCTCCGCGAAGGTCTTCCCCGCCTCGGGGAGGTAGAAGAGGGGATCGTACCCGAACCCCCCCTCCCCCCGGGGGGCCTCGAGGATATACCCCTCCACCTCCCCCCGGTACATCTCCGCATGCCCATCGGGAAAGGCCAGGACCAAAACGGCCACGAAGCGGGCCTGCCGCTTTTCCCAAGGAAGCCCCCGCATCCTTTCCAGGAGGAAGACGTTCCGTTCCTTATCGGTCCTTTTCCCCCCGTAGCGGGCGCTGTAGACCCCGGGCTCCCCCCCCAGGGCGGGCACCACCAGGCCGGAGTCGTCCGCCAAGGCGGGAAGCCCCGTGTGCCGGGCGGTGTAGGCGGCCTTGAGAAGGGCGTTGTCCTCAAAGGTCGCCCCCGTCTCCTCGGGAAGGGTGAGGCCGGGGAAGTCCCAAAGGGGGCGCAGGGTGAACCGCAAGGCCTCGAGGCCCGCGGCCAGCTCCCGGAACTTTCCCGGGTTGGAGGTGGCGATCACGAGTTCCATGCCCCTAGGATAGCCGGTCTTTGAGGTCTTCCACCACTTCCTCCGGCGTGTCCATCGGGGTGAGGAGGGCCAGGTCCTTCGCGTCGATGGCCCCTTGTTTCTGGAGGAAGCCCATCCAGTCCAGAAGGCCCCGCCAGTAGCCCTTGGGTAGGGCGTATACGGGAAAGGGGTGGACCTTCTCCGTCTGGATCAGAACCAGGACCTCGGAAAGCTCGTCCAAAGTGCCAAACCCCCCGGGCAGAAGGACGAACCCTACCGCATACCGGACGAAAAGGACCTTGCGCACGAAGAAGTAGCGGAGGGTGAGGCTGTGGGTCTGGTAGCGGTTGGGCTTCTGCTCGTGGGGGAGCTCGATGTTCAGCCCCACCGAGACCCCGCCCGCCTCAAACGCCCCCCGGTTCACCGCCTCCATCACCCCGGGCCCGCCCCCGGTGACCACGCCGAAGCCGGCCTGGGCCAGGGCCCGGCCCAGCCGGTACCCCGCCTCGTAGGCGGGGTGGCCCTCGCCGAAGCGGGCCGAGCCGAAGACGGAGACCAAAGGGGTTTCGAGGCTTCCCAAGACCTCAAACCCCTCCACGAACTCGGCCATGATGCGGAAAAGCCGCCAGGCGTCCTCGTGGTGCAGCTGGTCAATCAGGGGTTTCATGGGGCCACTATAGTTCGGAAAGGGCCACGGTTTTGAGCTCTGCGACCTCTTCTCCAAGCCGCTGGGCCAGGACCCGGTAGCTTTCCGCATCCCCCGTGACGTAGTGGAGGGTCTGCCCGCCCCCTTGGGGGTTTAGAAGACCCAGGGTGTGCAAGGCCTCGGCCACCTTCCTGGCCGTGGCCTGGGCGGAGTCGATAAGCTGAACGCCGGGAAGGACCTGACGGAGGGTCTCCTTGAGGAAGGGGTAATGGGTGCAGCCCAGGATGAGGGCCTCGAGGTCCTCTGGAGCGTCTTCCAGGTAGTGCTTGGCCACCAGAAGGGCGACCGGGTCGTTCCAAAGCCCCTCCTCCACCAAGGGGACGAAGAGGGGGCAGGCCTTGGACCAGGCCAGGGGCAAAAAGCGCTCGTAGGCCCGGCTTTCCACCGTGGCCGTGGTCCCGATGAGCCCCACCTTGGCATGGGGCCTGGCCTCCTCGGCCGCGGGCTCCAATACGCCGAAGACGGGGATGGAAAGGGCCTCGGAAAGCTCGGGCAAGGCGGCGGAGGAGGCGGTGTTGCAGGCCACCACGATGGCCTTCACCCCTTTGCGGAGGAGGAAGCCCGCGATCTCCCAGGCGAAGCGGCGGACCATGCCCAAGGGCTTCTGCCCGTAGGGGACCCGGGCGGTGTCCCCAAAGTAGAGGAAGTCCTCCTTGGGCAGGGCTTCCCTAAGGGCCTTGAGCACGGTAAGCCCCCCCACGCCGGAGTCAAACACGCCGATGGGAAGCTCGGGGTCAGGGCGCACCCCGCCATCCTATGGGGACAGGGGCCCCTTGCGCAAGGGACGGGCCTGGTCTAGAATCTCTGGGGCGGGCCGGTGTAGCTCAGCGGTAGAGCAACCGCCTCGTAAGCGGTAGGCCGCCGGTTCGAATCCGGCCACCGGCTCCAGCAACGAAGCCCACCCCCTAGGGGGTGGGCTTTGGCCTAGGGATTCCGGTATCCTGGCCCCCATGAAGCGGTGGCTTTGGCTTTGCGCCTTGGGGGGGCTGGCCCTAGCCGGCCCGTGCGCCGAGCGCCCCTACACCCTGGAGACGGAGGACGGGCTTTTGGGCGGGGAGAACCTGAGCTACGACGGGGAGGTCCTGGTCTTTGAAGGCAAGGCCTGCCTCGAGCGGGAGGGGGTCTTCCTCCAGGCCCCCTCCCTCCGCTACCAGAAGGGGAAGGGGTTTTGGGCGGAAGGCCTGGAAGGCGAGGCGGAGGGCTGGCGGCTTTCGGCCCAAAGGCTCGAGGGCAGGGCCCTTTACGCGGTGCGGCTGGAAAAGGAAAGGCTCAGGGCCCAGGTGGAAAGCCTCCTTTTGGAGAACCCCCCCTTGGGCCAGGGGGTTTTTTTGCAAACCCCCTCCTACCGGGTGAGGGCGAAGGAGGCCCGGTTTCAGCGGAGGGAGGTCCGGCTCAAGGGGTTTCTCGCCACCTCCTGCCCCTGCGGGGAGGACCTCCGCCTGGCCATGGAGGAGGCCCGGTTCGACCCCGCCACGGGGGGGCTTCTAGGGGAGGCCCGGCTCGGGCTTTGGGGTCTGGAGGTTCCCTTGGGGGAGGCCCGGGCCAACGTGAACCGCCGGCCCGCATTGGAAAGCCCCCTGGTCCTGGGGAGTGGCCCGGACGGGGGCTGGACCCTGGGGCTTAGGGGTTTTCCCCTGCCCAGGCCGGGGGAGGAGGTGGGGGGCTGGGAGAGGCGCCTCACCCTTTTGGGCCAGGGCCTGGGGACAAAAGGGGCCGCCCTGGTCCTGGGTCTTCGGGAAGGCGGCAAGGGGGCCGAGGTCCAGTTCGGATCCGGCGCCGGGGTCAGGGCCTTTTTGGACGATGTCTATTTAGCCGCCGTGCCCACCCCTCCGGACCCGGCCACCCCCAGCCTCGAGGCCCTCTACCGCCCCACCTTCCGCTTGGAAGGCCTCACCGTAAGCCCCTTTGCCCGCTACGCCGCCACCTCCCGGGCCCAGGGGCTCACCCTGGGGGCGGAGGGAGAGTACCGCTTCGCCTACCAGGAGGGCCCCTTCACCCTGGAGCTCGCCCCGTACGCCCTCTTGACCTTCTATCCGGGCAGCCCCTACGCCCCCTACGCCGCCTTGGGCCTTGGGCTTAGGGGGGGGTATCAGGAGGGGGATCTGGGCCTGAGGGCCGAGTACGCCGGGCGCCTGGAGCCCCTGGGCTTTACCCCTCCCTTTGCCTACGAGAAGCGGGGCGAGTTCCAGCGCCTGAGCGTCTCGGCGGACTACCTGGGTCTAAGCCTCGGATACACCCTGGAAAACCCCTTAGGAAATCGCATCGACCGCCTGGAGGGGGGGTACCGGGACCCCGCCTTGGGCACCTTCCGCCTGGCCTACCTGCGGGGAAGCCACGAGGAGATCCGCTTCGGCTACGCCATGCCCCTGCCCGATCGCGCCTGTTGCCAGGCCTTCTGGCTGGCCCCGGAGCTCGGGCTTAGCGGAGGGGGGCTTAGCCGGTACGGCCTCACCTTCCGCTACTACGACGGCTGTTTTGCCTATGAGCTCAGGGCGCAGACCGTCCTAAAGGGGCAGTACGGCGAGGCCCAGGGGCCTAGTTTTTCCTTTGGCCTCTTCCTGCGGTAGCTCACCGGGCGGGCAGAACGGCAAGCCCTCTCAGGAAGAGGTTTCGGTCCTCTGGGGGCTGGTAGAGGTCGTTGGTGAACACAAGGGCCACCGGGCCTTTCCCGGAGGTGCGCACCCGGACCTCTTGGATCCCCGAGACCTCCCCTTCGAAAAGCACCCGGTTCCCCTCCACCACCAGGGCATAGGGCCCGTGGCCCTGGGCCAGGGTGCCCTCGAGGCGGAGAACCAGGGTGGCCTTTCGGCAAAGGGGAATCTCCACCGCACCGCTAGTCCATAGCTCCGCCCGCTCAGGAAGGGGCCCCGGGGTGCACCCCTGGGGAAGGGGCCTTAGGGAAAGGGCCTGGGCCAAAGCCCAGAGGGCCAGGCCCACCCCACCCAGAAACCCCAGACCCCAGAGCACCCCCCTCACCGCACCACCTCCTCCTCGAGGACGTACCGGGGCTTGAGGGCGAGGCGGTGCGGGCTGAAGACGAGAACCCTCAGGCGGTAGCGCCCTGGGGGGAGGTCCTTGGGCGGGCTAAACTGGATGAGCTCTTCCCCGGACCACTCCCACCCCAGCCGCTGGCAGCCTTTCCCGCCGCAAAGCCAGACCTGGACCCGGTACCCCCTGCCCTCCCAAAGGCGTACCACCCCCCCCTCTTTCCCCAGACCCGCATAGGCCAAGGTGGGCGGTGGGGGCTCGCTCCGGCTAGCCAGGTAGAGGAAGGGCAAAGCCCAGAGCAACGCCACTCCTCCTCCGAGGCCCAAGGCCTGGGGAAAGGGGTTCCTCTCGGTGTTCGCTCCGCGAAGCAACTCGGTGTTCGCTCCGCGAAGCAACTCGGTGTTCGCTCCGCGAAGCAACCGGGCCAGGGCCATCCCCCCCGCCAGGAAGAAGACCTCCCCCCTAAAGGGGCTGGGTACGCTGAAGGGGTTGTCTATCATGCCCATGGCGGTGTAGGCCAAAAGAAGGCTAAAGAGGAGCCCCTCCCCCCAGGCCGCCGCCAAAAACCCTCCCACCAGGAGAAGAAGGCCGATGGCGCCAGGCAGACCGCTTTCCCCCAGGGCCTGCAGAAGGTGGTTGTGGGCGAACTGCCATAACCCCCCCCAGGGGAGGAGCCAGGGGGGGCAGGTCAGGCCCTTGGCCTCGAGGAGCGGGAAGAGGAAGCACGCCCCGAAGAGGCTGCCCCGGAGGTAATCCCCCAGGAGGTAGGGCCCTACCCCGGTCCAGGGATGGGCCCGATAGACCTCGTAGGCCCGAAGCCAAAGGACCTCCCGACCCGAAAGCTGCCCCTGGAAGAAGCGCTCGGAGACGGGGGTGTCCAGACCGGCGGCCAGAAGGAGGAGCAGGCCTGAAAGCCCCAGGGCCAAAAACCCCCGGCCCCGGAAAAGCACTCCCCCGGCCCCGCCCACCAGAAGGGCCAGCATCCCCCCCCGGCTTCCCGAGAGGAGGAGAACCGCCCCCCCAAGAAGGCCGAGGAGGAGGCGGAAGGGCCAGGGGTAGCGGAGGTAGAGGGCGAGGAGGACCCCCAAGGCCCCCATGAGCCCGAGGCCCACGGGGCTGTGGAAGGGGTGCATGAGGCGCACCTTGGCCACCTGGTCCCCGTAGGCCCAGTAAGAGGCGGCAAAAGCGGTGAGGTAGAGGAGGAATAGCCCCACTCCCAAGGGCGCGAGGGGCCGTTTCATCCCAGAAAGGGCCACCCCCGCCCCCACCAGGCCCAGGACGTGAAGAAGCCGACCCACGGCCAGGGGGAAGGCCAAGGGCTCCGGGGCGAAAAGGGCGGGTAGGAGGAGGGAGGCGGCGTACACCCCAAGCAGGGCCCTGGCCCCCAGGGGGAGGCGGGCCAGCCAAGGCAGAAACAGGGGGGAGAGAAGGGCCAAGGGGGGGAGGAGGGGGGCGAGGGCTAGGCCGAGGGCGAGCAGGCGCACGGGTTAAACTTTATCGGAAGTCTGGTGTAGAGTGCGAGGCATGAGAGGGTTGTTCCCTTGGTTTCTGGCTTTGGCCCTGGCGGCCCGCTTTGCCACCTTCAGCGTGGAGCCCTTCGGAGCACAGCGGGTGAATCTGGAGACGGGGGTCACCACCTTGCCCCAAGGGGGGGTTCTGATCGACAACGAGAATGGGCTCCGCCTCAGGGGACGGTTCATCGAGTACAAGGAGGGTAGCTTCGTCCGCGCCCGGGGGGTGGAGCTCCTCTCCAAGGCGGAGACCTTCTTGGCGGATTCGTTGGAGCACGATATCCCCAAGCAGGAGGCCCGCTTTCAAGGCCTGGTCTTCAGCAACGCCGACTTCAAGAACCTACGGGCCCAGAGGGCTCTGGCCCTCTTCAACGAGGAGGTGGTGGTCCTGAAGGGGGGCGTGCGGGCGGAGAAGCCCAGCCTCGAGGCCGAAACCCTCCTCATCGATCTCCAGCGCCGGGAGGCCTTGGCCCTGGGCCGCTTCGTCTACAAGGAGGAAAAGGTCACCTTGCGGGGCCAGAGGGAGGAGGCCCGGCTTTACCTCCGCTTCCAGGAGGGACGGGTCCAGGCCAGCACCAGGATTCCGGAGGCCGCCTTACGCCTTCTTCGCTACATCGGCCGCCTATGACCCTCTACCGCCACATCCTGAAAGAAAGCCTCCCCGTCTTCCTTCTGGCCCTGCTCTTTCTTGCGGCCGTCTACCTCTTCGGCTTCTTCTACGCGGGGGCCAGGTGGCTGGAGGGGGTGCCCCTTCTTAAGGTCCTCCGCTGGCTTTCCTACCATATTCCCGGCGTCTTGGTCCAGGTTTTTCCCATCGCCACGGTGGTCACCACGGTTCTGGTCTTCGGCCGGCTTTCCGCCGAAGGGGCCCAGTTCGCCCTCCTCTCCGGGGGGGTGCCCCTGTGGCGGGCCGCCCTTCCCCTCCTGGGCCTGGGGGGGGTTCTGAGCGGGGCGGCCCTTTACCTCCAGGAGGCGCTGGTCCCTTACTACAACGAGCGGGTCCGGGTCGCCTGGTGGGACGAGATCCACACCCAGGGGGCGGGCCTGCACCGCCTGGTGGGGATGCAGATCCCCATCGGCCGGGGGAAGAGCCTCTACTTTGAGGGGTTCGACTGGGAGGCGAAGGAGATGCTCCGGGTGCGGATCACCGCCTTTCAAAACGAGGAGGGCACCTTCCTCTTCGCCGACCGGGCGAGGTGGGACGGGAGGCTCATCACCTTGAAGGACTACCGGTACTACCGGGTGGACTTCCGGGGGGTGCCAAAGTTGGAAAGCGCCAAGGATCTTCTGGCCCAGGTGCGAAAGGTCTTCCGGGTGGTGAGCCAGGGAAGCCTTTTGGAGGTGGAGTCCGATCTTTCCCGGTCCCGGGCCATCGCCGACTACGCCGACACCTTCAGCTTTGGCCAGGACAGCCTTACCGCTGCCTGGCGCAAGGTCCGGGACCCCTTTTTGGCCCCCCTGGAGAAGTGGCGGGCCCGCCTCGAGCTCCACTCCAAACTCGCCCTTCCTTTGGCCAACCTGGTCCTGGTCCTTTTGGCCGCGGCCATGGCCCTTCGCTATGGGAAAAGCACGGGTCTGGCCTTGGGGATGAGCGTCGTCTTGGCCCTGGCCTACTACGGGGCCTTCTTCCTTGGCCGCTCCTTGGCGGGGATCGGGGCCCTTCCCCCGGAGCTTGGGGCCTGGGGGGCAGACCTCCTGTTTCTCCTCCTGGGGCTCCGGGCCTTGCGGTGGGATTAAGCTGAAAAGGGCCTCGAGGGGGCCTTGCAAAGAGGGGGCAGAAAACTGTTCGTTCCGCCCTGCGGGCCTGCCCTTTGGCGTAAAATTATTCGGAGGGGGTTATGAAGCGGGTGGCCGTGGTGGGCACTGGGTACGTGGGCCTGGCCAGCGCGGTGAGCCTGGCCTATCTGGGGCACGAGGTGGTGGCTTTGGACGTGGACGAAGAGAAGGTCCGAGGCCTCAGGAGGGGGCAGCCTCCCTTTTATGAGCCCCATCTAAGGGAGCTCATGGCGCTTTCCCGGGAGCGGCTTTTCTTCACCACCCGATACGAGGAGGCCATCCCCGGGGCCGAGGTGGTCTTTATCGCGGTGGGGACACCCCCAGCTCCCGATGGAGGCCCGGACCTTTCCCAGGTGCGCCAGGCTGCGGAAGGCATAGGTCGGCACCTGGGGGAAGGGTTTACCGTGGTGGCCAACAAGTCCACGGTGCCCGTGGGAAGCGGGAACTTCGTGGGGGCTTTGGTGCGCCGGGCCTTTGAGGAGACTCACGGAAAGGAGGCGGATGGCCGGTTTGCCGTGGCCTCCAACCCCGAGTTTCTGCGGGAGGGGCAGGCCCTTCAGGACAGCCTTTATCCAGACCGGATCGTGGTGGGGGCGGAGGACGGCCGGGCCATCCAGGCCCTTCGGGAGCTCTACGAACCCATTCTGGAGCAGAGCTTCCCCCCCCCGCCCTTTTTGCCCCGGCCTGAGCGCATGGGGGCGGTGCCCTTTCTCACAACGGACCTGGCCTCGGCGGAGCTCATCAAGTACGGGGCGAACGCCTTTTTAGCCCTGAAGATCAGCTTTATCAACGAGCTTGCCGCCTTGGCTGAGAGGATGGGGGCGGATATCCGGGAGGTGGCCCGGGGGATTGGTCTGGACGCCCGCATCGGACTCCGTTTCCTACAGGCGGGGCTGGGCTGGGGGGGAAGCTGTTTCCCCAAGGATACCTTGGCCCTTCTGGCCATGGGGCGGGAGTACGGGCTTCGCCTTCCCATTGTAGAGGCAGCCTGGGAAGTAAATGCCCGCCAACGGGAGCGGGTGGTGGAAAAGCTCCTTGGAGAGCTTAAGACCCTAAAGGGCAAGACCATAGCCCTCCTGGGGCTTTCCTTCAAGCCCCACACGGACGATCTGCGGGACTCCCCCGCCTTGGCCCTCGCCCGGCTCCTTTTGGAGCGCGGGGCCTTCGTCCGGGCCCACGACCCCGTGGCCCTGCCCCGGGCGAGGCGGGAGGTGGGCCGAAGCTTAGAGTACGCCGAGACCCCGGAGGCGGTCCTTGCGGGGGCGGACGCCGTGGTCTTGGCCACCGACTGGCCGGAGTACCGCACCTGGCCCTGGAGGGAGCTCAGACCCCTCTTGCGCCGCGCCTTGGTGGTGGATGCCCGGAACCACCTGGACGGGGAGGCGTTGGCCAGGGCGGGGTACCGCTACCTGGGGGTGGGGATCCCGGATCTTTTCCCCGTCCAGGAGGTGGTCTAGTGCGCGTCTTGCTCACGGGTGCAGCCGGGTTTTTGGGAAGCCACTTAGCGGAGCGGCTTCTTTCCGAGGGCCACGAGGTCATCGGGGTGGACAACCTCTCCACGGGGCAAAGGAGGAACCTCGAGCCCCTTTTCCGGCATCCCGGCTTCTTTTTTCTCGAGGCCGATGTCAGCCGGCCTCTGGCGGTGGAGGGCCCTTTGGACTGGGTGTTGCACTTTGCCTCCCCCGCTTCCCCGCCCCGCTATCTGAGGCTTCCCATTGAAACCCTTTTGGTGAACGCGGAGGGTACCCGGTATCTTCTAGACCTGGCTTTGGCCAAGGGGGCGCAGTTTTTCCTGGCCTCTACCAGCGAGGTTTACGGCGACCCCCTGGTCCACCCCCAGCCCGAGACCTACTGGGGGAATGTAAACCCCATCGGGCCCCGGAGCATCTACGATGAGGGGAAGCGGTACGCGGAGGCCCTCACCCTGGCCTACCACCGAACCCAGGGGGTGCCCGTTCGGATCGCCCGCATATTCAACTGCTACGGCCCCCGGATGGACCCCAAGGATGGCCGGGTGGTTTCCAATTTCGTTGTCCAAGCCCTAAAAGGGGAGGCCCTGACGGTGTATGGGGACGGGAGCCAGACGCGGAGCTTCTGCTATGTGGACGACCTGGTGGAGGGTATCCGGCGGCTGATGGAGGTGGACTATCCGTACCCGGTGAACCTGGGCAACCCGGAGGAGTACACGGTATTGGCGCTGGCCCAGCTCGTTAAGGAGCTCACCGGTAGCTCCTCGGAGATCGTCTTCCAGCCCCTGCCGGAGGACGACCCTAAAAAGCGGAGGCCTGACATTTCCCTGGCCCAGCGCCTTATCGGTTGGAAACCTCTGGTGCCGGTGCGGGAGGGGCTTGAAAGGACCATTGCCCATTTCCGGGAGGTGGTGCGGTGAGGATGATCGTTCCTCGTAGCGTGCGCGAGGGGATCCGGATGGGTGGGCGCCGGGTGCCCTTCAAGGAAGCCCCAAGGCGGCCTGGGGACCCTCCGGTGCTGGTCGCCCGGGCCCAGAAAGCGGCTTCCGAGCTGGGCTGGAAAGCGCAGCTTGGCCCTGAGGAGATCATCCGGACGGCCTGGAGATGGCACAGCCGCTAAGACTTTTACAGAGGCTAAAGAGCCCCACCGGGCAGAACCTGCTGTCGCTGTACGGGGTCACGGCGGCCAACTACCTCTTTCCCCTCCTCACCCTGCCCTACCTGGCCCGGGTGCTGGGGCCTTCCGGGTTTGGGGCTTTGGCCATCGTGCAGTCCCTGGGGCAGTACCTGTCCCTGGTGGTGGAGTATGGCTTTGGGCTCTCGGCCACCCGCGAGGTGGCCCGCTCTCGCGAAGACCGCGCCCGCCTGGCCCAGATCCTGGCGGAGGTGCTGGGGGCTAGGCTCCTTCTGGCCTTGGCGGTGGTGGTCCTGGCCTATGCCCTGGGCCTCTTCGTCCCCGCTCTGAGAGCTAACCCGGCCCTCTTCTGGGCGGGGGTGTTCTGGGCGGTGGCCCTGGGCATGAGCCCGGTGTGGTACTTCCAGGGCCAGGAACGCTTGCGCAAGGTGGCCATCCTGGAGGTGGTGGCCAAGGCCTTGGGGGTGGCGGGGATTTTTGCCTTTGTGCGTAGCCCTGATGAAGCCCACCGGGTGCTCCTGCTGCAAGGGCTGGCGGCGCTTCTTTCCAGCGGGGTGGCCTGGGGGTGGGCCTGGCGGGAGGTGGGGTTCATCCTGCCCACCCCTTCTTCGGCCCTACGGGGGTTGCGCTCGGGGTTTAGCCTGTTCTTCTTCCGTGCGGCGGTAAGCCTTTACACCTCGGCCAACGCCTTCATCCTGGGGCTGTTCGTGCCTGCGCAACAGGTGGGGTATTATGCCGGAGCCGAGCGCCTGACCAAGGCTTTGTTGGCCTTATTCGAGCCCATTAACCGCACCTTCCTTCCCCGACTCAGCCACCTGGCCCGTCACAACCTTTCCCAAGCTGCTCGCCTGGCGCAACTGATCGTGGTATCCATGGGCCTTCTGGGGCTCCTCTTTGGCGGAGGGGTGGTTCTTTTAGCCCCCTTGCTGGTGCACCTTCTCTTGGGACCTGGCTTTGGGCCTGCAATACCGCTTATGCGCATCTTGGCCCTGCTCCTTCCGTTGATTGCGGTGAACCTTGCCTTGGGGTTGCAGTGGATGGTGGCTTTGGGTCTGGATAGGGCTTACAACTACATTACGGTAGGAGCGGGTCTTCTAAACATAGGCTTTGCGATCGTTTTGGTGCCGCTCTTTTTTCAGAGTGGCATGGCTTGGGCTGTAGTTTCTGCTGAGGCATTTGTGGCCATGGCTCTTGTGATTTACCTACACCATCTGGGGAAGGCTCCTTGGCAGGGAGGGGGGATAGCTCCTCGATGAGAACTCCGCTGGTTAGCATAGTGGTCAATAACTATAATTACGGGCGCTTCCTGCATGATGCGATAGAAAGTGCTATAAATCAAACTTATTCTAATGTAGAGGTCATTGTGGTGGATGATGGCTCTACGGATGACTCAAGAGAAATTATTTCGCAATACGCCGAGAAGGGTCAGGTAGTACCCGTGTTTAAGGAGAACGGAGGTCAGGCTTCCGCTTTCAACGCTGGGTTTAAGGTTTCCCGAGGCGAGGTAATTATTTTTCTGGATGCAGATGATATACTTTTACCCCACTGTGTGGCCAAAGCACTTGAAGCTTGGACTCCTTCTTGTACAAAAGTCCAGTGGAGGATGGCTCTAGTTGACCAAGAAAAAAAGCTTTTAGGCCGTGTATGGCCTCCTTTATATCAGCCGATGTTGTCTGGCAACTTGCAAGACTTAGTGTTCCGTTGGTGCTATTATCCTACTCCACCCACCAGCGGGAATGCTTTTTCCCGCTGGTTCTTGGAGAGTGTGTTGCCTATGCCAGAGGCTGAATGGCGTATTGACGCGGACTCGTACTTGCTGATTTTAGCTGCGACTCGGGGCGAGATTCAATCTATAGATTCAATACTTTCCCTCTATCGAGTGCATGGGACAAATCTATGGTTTAACGAGAAGGGAGATCAGAAGAAACTGGAAAGAATTTTAAAAACCGATCTAAAGAAAGAAGAGCTTGTTCGTGCGGAAGGCAAACGAATCGGATATAGCGGAAGAATAGGTGCAAGCCCTGCTGTGTTGAAGTTACGTTTATTTTTCTGTTTACAAGCCCCAAATAAAATTGAAAAGCTTGAACTTACCTGTAACAAAATTCATTTAGCTCTTAACGGAGTTTTAGCTTCTATCTTTTATCCGTTTGGGCCTGGGGGTTGGTTTGGGAGGGCTGTGCAAGCACTCTGGTTTGTTTCTGTTTCCATTTTGCCTTCTCGCTGGACAAAAAGATGGATGCAATGGGCTATTGCTCCAATTCACCGACCATCATGGCTTTTGCGCTTGTTGGGCTTAGGTGGGGGGGTCAGTGTTGACGCTCCCACGGCTAAGGCGCGTGGGATTCTTGGGCTCATCACTCGTCTGAAGGGGAAGTATTCACGTCAGAGCGGGGGGAGAAATGTACAAAAATAGGGGCGCGGGTCAATCGTGGCTTCATTCCCTAACATTGAGTAGACTTGTGTTCTTGATTTCCTTCTTGTCTTTAAATGCACAAATCCCTCTGGTCAATGTTCTAGGCTTCGAGATTAAGCCGTTTCACTTTTTGTTCGTCTTAGCGTTTTTCTTGGCTATTTTTTATATCCGCCTAAAATGGGGGAGTTTTTTTTGCTTTGCTCCATTTTTAATCATTGTGCTCCTCTCTTCCGCATCATCACTTCTAGCTGAGAACATTGAATATATGCGACTCTTACCTAACTATGTCTTTGCTTTTTTGGTTTTTTTCACTTCTCTAGGTTTGGCGCGTGCCCTGCCCATGGACGAACAAATCAAGAGCTTGCAGGTGGCAGGCTGGTTAATTCTTTTTGCTATCGTAGCAAAAACCTTCTTAAGTTGGCCGCAAATAAGAGAATACTTAGCCGATCCTTATGCTCATCCAGACCTTTTTTGGTTCTATGGTGGGGGGGTGAACTTGGAGGCTACGTTCTTAACCATGAATACGGCTTTTTACAGAAGAACGAAGTCGTTTTGGTTTTACTGGACTCTATCTTTTATCCTATCTGTAGTTTATGCCAGCAGGGTGGGTATTCTTTTGGGGGCGTTTTTGGCTTTCCTTCAATTGGCTTCCCAACGATCTTGGAGAGCGCTTTTTTTAGGAATTACGCTAGCCATAGCGGTTGGGATAGTGACCTACTTCTCAAACCCTTATTCCTTTACCCGCTTTGCCCAGGTGGGTGGGGAAACCGGTAGCATAGCAAGGTTGGAGATGTGGTCTGGGGCTCGGCAAGCACTCAAGAACTTACCATTGTTAGGCTACGGGCCAGGAAGCGCTATTCGAGCGGTCGAAGACATCTCGGGTCAGGATTTCGCAGAGGATAATGTGCACAACTATTTGCTTCAAGTCTTGCTTGACTTTGGCTTGCCTGGGCTGCTGGCCTGGCTACTCATTTGTGCGTACATCCTCAAGAACGCCGGGCTTTTGAAGGGCAATGAGTATGGGACTTATACATTTCTCTATCTTATAGCTAGTATGGTTCAGTTCAGAGGAGCAGAACCGCTATTCTGGTTTATTCTTGGCCTACTAGTGGTTAACAGAGATCACAGGAGGCCGCATGTCTAGGGTGGCTCTCCTGATTCCAGTGTATAACAACCAGGACGGCCTCGAGCGGAGCCTGGCTTCTTTGACCGGTGAAGTTCCCCTGGACATCGTGGTGGTAGATGATGGGAGCACCCCCCCCATCCGGCTCCCCGAGGTTCCCCCTCCCCACAGGGCCTTCCTCCTCCGCCTGGAGGAGAACAAGGGGATCGAGCACGCCCTGAACCATGGTCTGGGCTGGATTCTGGAAAGGGGATATGAGTACGTGGCCAGGTTAGATGCAGGAGATGTGGTCCTCCCGGGCCGGTTTCTAAAGCAGGTGGAGTTCCTGGAGGAAAATCCAGAGTATGCCCTTGTGGGGGGGCAGGTCCAGTTTGTGGGGCTCGACGGGAAGGAGGTGTTCCGGGAACGCTTTCCCACGGAGGACGCTCAAATACGGCGGATTATGCACGCAAGGAACTGCTTTATCCATCCAGCCGTGATGGTCCGGGCTTCGGCTCTGAAGGAAGTAGGCCTGTATAGCGATCGCTACAAGGCTGTGGAGGACTTTGAGCTCTTCTTCCGAATCATGCGGAGGTTCAAGGTGGCCAACCTGCCCGATTACGTGGTGAAATGCGAGGTTAACCCAGGGGGCATATCCCTCAGCAAAAGGAGGAAGCAGGTTTTGGGCAGGCTCAAGGTGATGCTCCATTACTTTGACCCCAGGATCAAAGAAAGCTGGCTGGGTTTGGTTAAAAGCCTCCTTCTCCTCTTTACTCCCGTCCCCGTAGTCCAAGTCCTTAAACGGGGGCTGGAGGGCCGGCGGGGTTGGCTATAATGCGGGTTCTGGAGATCCTCGAGGCCACCGGGGGTGGGACTGCCCGGCATGTGGTGGACCTTTGCGAAGGTCTTGCCCGGAGGGGGGTTGAGGTCCATCTGGCCTACTCCCCCCTGCGGATGGACTTCATCATGCGGGAGGGGCTCGAGCGGCTGAAGGAGGCCGGGGTAAGGCTCCTGGAGCTGCCCATGCGCCGTGCCCCGCACCCGAGCGACCTTTGGGCCCTCTGGAGGCTCTGGCGGTATCTGAAAGACGAGGGCCCCTTTCACCTGGTGCATGGGCATAGCTCCAAAGGGGGTGGGATTGCTCGCCTTTTGGGGTATACGGGCGTGAAGGTTGTGTATACCCCCAATGCTTTTGTTACAAAATCCCCCACGCTGAGCGCGGTGGAGCGATGGGTGTATGCCTGGGTGGAGCGGGCGCTTGCCCATAAGACGGATGTTTTGATTGCGGTCTCACAGGATGAAGCGAAAGAGGCGGTCCGCTTAGGTTTCCACCCCGAGAGAATCTACCTAATACCGAACAGTGTTCACCTCGGCCCCACTTCCCGTCCCGTGGAGAAAGGGGAGGAATTACGAAAAAAGATGGACATTCCGGTGGATGCACTCGTGATAGGATTTGTGGGTAGACTTGCTCCTCAAAAGAACCCCCTCCTTTTGATTAGGGCTTTCGCTCTGGTCCAAAAGAAATACCCCGATGCCACCTTGGTTATGGTGGGAAAAGGGCCTTTCGAGGAGCTCCTGAGGGAAGAAGTTAAGAGACTGGGCCTCGAGGGAAAGGTGTACTGGCCTGGGGCTATAGACGGCCGTATGGCCATGAGGGTGTTCGACGTCTTTGTCCTGCCCAGCGACTATGAGGGCTTCCCCTACGTCCTCTTGGAGGCCATGGCCGAGGGGCTACCTGTGGTTTCCACCCGGGTGGGGGGGAGTGAGGATGCTATTTTGGACGGGGAAAATGGTTTTATCGTCCCCGTGGGGGACCCGGAAGCCATGGCCGGAGCCCTTGGCAGGTTGCTTTCTGACGAAAACCTGCGTAGGCGGTTTGGAAGGAAGAGCCTGGAGCGGGTTCAGGCGTTTGACGTGGATAAAATGGTAGAGGCAACGCTGGAGGTATATAGAGCGCTTGTTGGAGGTCGGTGGCGTGAGGGTGAGCAAGGTTAAACCAAAAGAGGGTCAGTTCTCTCCCTACCAGAGCCTGGCTTCACCCTTCTACACGGCTTTGGCCCTGGTTCTCACGGACCTGAGCACCCTAACAATTTCCCTTCTGCTTTCGGTCTGGCTACGTCACCTCCTGGAGCCCACGCTGCCTTTGGGGAACTACCTTTCCTTGTGGCCTTTAGTGGCCCTTTTTCCTTCGGTCTACGCCCTGGTCGGTCTATACGGGGTAGGCTTTCCCCCACCTGAAGAGCTTCGGAGGCTCTCCTACGTTACCACGATGGTTTTTGCAGCCTTGGGAACGGCCACCTTCCTGTCCAAGACTGGTATAAATTACTCACGGGGGGTATTTTTCCTAGCCTGGGGGTTTACCCTGGTCCTAGTGCCGCTGGGCCGGGTCTTGGTGCGCGAGCTCTGTGCTCGTAGGCCCTGGTGGGGAGCTCCGGTGGTGGTCCTGGGCGCGGGAAAAACGGGTGAAACAGTGGTGCGCGTCCTCTGTAAAACCCCGGCACTGGGGCTCAAACCCGTGGCCCTGTTGGACGACGACCCAGCTAAGTGGGGCCATAGTGTAGAGGGAGTAGGGGTGATAGGCGGCTTGGAGCTCGGGCGGGAACTCGGCCTTCGTCGCGCCATTATAGCAATGCCGGGGGTGTCGCGAGAGAAGCTGCTGAGCATAGTTGAGCAGTACGGAGGAATTTTCTCTCATTTGATCCTGATCCCCGACCTCTTCGGGTTTTCCAGCCTCTGGGTTTCGGCGAAGGACCTGGGTGGAGTGCTGGGGCTCGAGGTGCGCCAACAGTTACTTTTGCCGGGCCCACGGTTTGTAAAGCGAGCGATGGATGTCATCGTTTCCTTGGTTGGGGGTTTGTTGATCTCGCCTCTGGTGTTGGTGATCGCTGTTCTTATCAAGCTGGACTCGCCTGGTCCGGTTTTGTATGGACATACGCGAATTGGCCAAGATGGGCGGTGGTTTAAGGCTTGGAAGTTCCGCACGATGCTAAGAAATGCGGACCAAGTGCTTAAGGAACATCTAGAGAAACACCCTGAGCTGCGCGAAGAATGGGAACGCTATCAGAAGCTCCGAAACGACCCTAGAGTGACACGTGTGGGGAGGCTATTGCGAAAAACCAGCCTAGATGAGTTGCCGCAGCTTTGGAACGTGCTCAGGGGGGAAATGAGCCTCGTAGGGCCGCGCCCGATCGTGCAGGACGAAATCAGGAAGTACGGAGAGAAGTTTGCACTCTATGCTAGGGTGAAGCCCGGAATAACAGGGCTTTGGCAGGTTTCTGGGCGAAATGAAACCACTTTCGAGGAACGCGTGGCTCTGGATACGTACTATGTTCGTAACTGGTCCATCTGGCTCGACCTCTACATCCTGGCCCGCACGGTCTGGGTCGTAATCTCGCGCAAGGGGGCTTATTGATGCGTAGGGCGGCGGTGATCCTTGCAGGGGGCAAGGGGGAGAGGTTCTGACCGCTTTCCCGGCCCGAAAGGCCCAAGCAGTTCCTGAGGCTTCTTGGGGGAAAGAGCCTGCTCCAGGCCACGTACGAGCGGCTAAAGCCCCTTTTTCGGAGATCTGGGTGGTAACCACGGAGGCCCTGGCCTCTTTGGTTCGGAAGCGCCTTCCTGGCCTGGGCCCGGAGGCGATGATAACGTCGCCTATTCTGTGGGTTAATCCGGAGGTCTCAAGTGACGAAGGAAGAACTTTGCGGATTGACCAAGGAAGAGATCAGCCGCCGCATCCGGGAGGGCGTGAAGGCAGTTATAGAACAGGTGCTTGAGGAGGAGAGGACTGAGCACTTGGCCGCGGGGTATCGTGAACGCACGCCAAGCCGACGGGGTGAGCGAAACGGCCCCTATACCCGGAGCCTGGTCAGGCCGGTGGCTAGGCTTGAACCGCTCAAGGTGCCCCGTGATTGAGAAGGGGCTTTCCTGACCACCCGCAAGATCGCAGCCATCAGAGAGGGACTTTCTCGGATCCGCATCAGCCAGGACGCGGTTTCCTGGATCGCCCAGCGTCTGGAGGAGGAACTCTCCGCCTGGCAAAAGCGGCCCCTGGGGCTTCTTTACCCCTACCCTACTTGGACGCGAGCCATTTCAAGGTGAACCGGGGCGGGCGGATGGAAAACGGAAGGAGGCCTGGAGGCTCACGCGAAGCGTAGCGTTCGTTCTATTCAAGGGGTAAGGCGGGTAGTCTCCGGTCACGCCGCAGGCGTAGGTTCTTGACCACTCTTCCATCCGCCAGGGGGGGTGGCCGAGCTTACCGGGGCGCGGTGGCGGCGGTGGGTGGTGCACTTTGAGCGCAATGGGCTGGTGCATCTCCCACGGACCTGAGGGAGGTCTTGTAAGCGGCGGAGCCCCGCCGAGTCTTTCAGCCGTCACCAAAGGCACATTAAGAGCACGAATGGGCTGGAGTGCTAAGGTGGTGGGGGTGCTCCCGAACGAGAAGGGCCTGGCCAACCTAGCCACGGTGGTGAGGCTCAGAGCGAGTGCTCATCTGCGGGGCAGATAGCGTTCCGGAGTGGGCATTCCGGCGCTACGCGGACATGGACCCGCTGTAGGCTGCGGAAGAGAAACCCACAAAAATCGCGACTTGACTCTGGGGATGAGCGTCGTCTTGGCCCTGGCCTACTACGGGGCCTTCTTCCTTGGCCGCTCCTTGGCGGGGATCGGGGCCCTCCCCCCGGAGCTTGGGGCCTGGGGGGCAGACCTCCTGTTCCTTCTCCTGGGGCTCCGGGCCTTGCGGTAGGGG
>NZ_PSMQ01000083.1:0-5455 GCF_040290245.1 Thermus sp. | reverse complement strand
GAGGGGGGGGCGGAGGGGTCTCCCCCAGAAGCAAAAGGAGGCCGGAACCCCGCCTTCTAAGCCTTTCCAAGGCCTCCCCTTTCCCCAGCCGGTAGGCCCAAAGGAGGGCGTCGTCCGCAAAAGGGGCTTCCGTCTCCCCCAGGAGAAGATAAACCCGGGCCGCCTCCTCCTTCTGGCCCAGGGCCTCGAGGATCCGTCCGGCCCTCAGAAGCCCCTCCGAAGTGGAGCGAAGGTAGGCGGAGACCGCCTCTAAAAGCCGCCCCTGGCCCTCCAGGACAACGCCTTGGGCATAGAGCCCCTCCGGATGGGGGTAGCGGGCGAAGGCCTCCAGGGCCTCCTCCTTCCGCCCCAAGAAAAAAAGGGTCCAGCCCAGGCCCAGAAACCCCCTGGCCTCCTTCCGGGCCCAGGCCTGGTAGAAGGGTAGGGCCTCCCGGTAGCGCCGGAGGCGGAAAAGGGCCTGGGCCCTCAGGTCTGGCCGTTCCCCCTCCGGAAGGACCCTAAGGAGCGCCTCATAAGCCTGGCCTTGGAAAAGCCTTTCCCAAAGGGAGTTCCCCCTGTCCCAGCGGAGAACCCCCTGGACCGCCTCGTCTTCGGGCAGAAGCCGGGTGTAGGCGGAAAGCGCCCGGGAATCCCCCGCCTGGTCCAGAAGGCGGGCCGCCGCCCGCCAGGCCGCCTTCCGGTCGTACCCCGGCTCAAAGGGGCGGGCCTTTTCCAAAAACTCCGCCCAGCGGAGGGCGTACTCCGCCCGCTCCGTTAGCGGGAGGCGGTCCTCCAAAAGCCGGGCCCCCGCCCACAAGGCGGCAAACCCCTCCTGCGCCGCCACCTCCCGGTAGGCCCCCTTTTCCAGAAGGTCAAAGGGGGGCGGGAGGGTCTGGGCCCGGCAGGCGACCAGCCCCAGGAGGAGCAACCCCCAAACCCCCTTCATCCCTCGAGCCACCGGGCCACCCCGGTGGGTGATCCCAGTCTAGCCCTTCCCCCTGAGAAAGGCCTTAACCGCCCAACCCTTCCCTTGTGGGGAGGGGGCTTCCTTGGCCGGGGAAGGAGGGCGTAGACTATCTGGGCTTATGGAACCGGCGGGCCGTATTCCCCCCCATAGCCTCGAGGCGGAGCAGAGCGTTCTGGGGTCGATTCTTTTGGATTCGGAGATCCTGGACGGACTGGAAGGGCTTCTCCCCACCCCGGAGGCCTTCTACCACGAGGCCCATCGCAAGATCTTCGCGGCCATGCAGGCCATACGGGCGCGCCACCTTCCCGTGGACCTGGTCACCTTAAGCGAGGAGCTCGCCCGCCGGGGCGAGCTCGAGGCGGTGGGGGGGCTAAGCTACCTGGTGGCCCTCCAGGAGTCCACGCCCACCGCCCTTTACGCGGAGCACTACGCCCGGATCGTAGCGGAGAAATGGGCCTTAAGGCGGCTCATCCAGGCGGCGGGGGAGGCCATGCGCCTGGCCTACGAGGAGGCGGGGAGCCTGGACGAGATCCTGGACCAGGCGGGGCGGAAGGTGCTGGAGGTGGCCCTGGCCAAGACCACGCCCGAGGGCCGCCCCTTGAGGGAGCTTGTCCACGAAACCTTTGAACACATCGAGGACCTCTTCCAAAACAAAGGGGAGACAAGCGGGGTCCGCACCGGCTTTAAGGAGCTAGACCAGCTGATCGGGGGCCTTCTGCCCGGCTCCTTGAACATCCTGGCCGCCCGCCCCGCCATGGGCAAGACCGCCTTCGCCCTCACCATCGCCCAGCACGCGGCCTTAAAGGACCGCATACCGGTGGCCATCTACTCCCTGGAGATGCCCGCGGGCCAGCTGGTCCTCAGGATGCTCTGCTCGGAGGCCCGCATCGACATGAACCGGGTCCGGCAAGGGGCCCTGACCGACCGGGACTTCTCCCGTCTAGTGGACGTGGCGGGCCGGCTCTCCGAAGCCCCCATCTTCATCGACGACTCCCCCGACCTCACCCTGATGGAGCTTCGCGCCCGGGCCAGGCGGCTTAAGGCCCGGGAGGAGATCGGGCTCTTGGTGGTGGACTACCTCCAGCTCATCTCCAGCCCTTCCAAAAACGGGGAGAACCGCCAGCAGGAGATCGCCGCCATCTCGAGGGGCCTAAAGGGCCTGGCACGGGAGCTTTCCGTTCCCGTTTTGGCCCTATCCCAGCTCTCCCGGGCGGTGGAGGCCAGGCCCAACAAAAGGCCCATGCTCTCGGACCTGAGGGAGTCGGGAAGCCTGGAGCAGGACGCGGACCTGGTCATGTTCATCTACCGGGATGAGTACTATAACCCCCACTCGGAGAAGGCGGGGATCGCGGAGGTCATCGTCGGGAAGCAGAGAAACGGGCCCACGGGCGTGGTGGAGCTGCAGTTCCACGCCCAGCACGTCCGGTTCAACGACCTGGCCAAGGACTAGGCAAACGCCCTTGGCCGTGGTATAAAGGGAGGGTATGCCCTGGGGGGCCGCGCGATAGCCAAGGGAAGGGAGGGCTTCCTCCCGGTGTTTGCTGGAACGTAGCCCCTACGTGGCTGACCGCGAAGCACCCCAAGCCCTTTCGTGCCCCCAGGCAGGCGGCAAGGCGACAGGAGGAAACAGGCGGATGGCGGCTTCGGAGCAGAAGGAACAGGCGACCCAGACCCAGTTCAGCATGGAGGAGGCCCTCGAGGCCACGGGCGGCCGGTTGGAAAAGACCCTCCGGCCCGGCCAGATCCTCACCGGCAAAGTGGTCTTTGTGGGGAGCGAAGGCGTGGCGGTGGACATCGGCGCGAAGGTAGAGGGCATGATCCCCTTCAACCAGTTGACGGAAAGGGCCCTTACAGAAGAGGAGCTCAAGGCTCTTCTCAAGCCCGGGGATCAGGTCCGGGTCCAGGTCCTCAAGGCCGATATGGAAAACGGCCAGATTATCCTCTCCCGCAAGAAGGTGGAGGCCGCGGAGGTCTGGGACCAGGTCCAGGCCCTCTACGAGAAGGGGGAGCCGGTCACCGTCACCATCAAGGAAAAGGTCAAGGGCGGTCTGGTCGCGGACCTTATGGGCTTGGAAGCCTTTATGCCCGCAAGCCAGGTGGACCTGAGGCGCACCCCTAACCTGGACCCCTACCTGGGGCAGCAGGTCCTGGCTAAGATCATCGAGGTCCACCGGAAAAAGCAGCGCATCATCCTTTCCCGTCGGGCCATTCTGGAAGAGGAGCAGAAGAGGGCCAAGGAAGCCTTTTTGAAATCCCTCGAGCCTGGCCAGGAGGTGGAGGGGGTGGTGGTGGACGTCACCGAGTTCGGGGCCTTCGTCAACCTGGGCCCGGTGGACGGCCTGGTCCACCGCTCCGAGATCACCTGGGGCCGGTTCAACCATCCCAAAGAGGTCATTCGCAAGGGCCAGAAGGTGCGGGCCAAGGTCCTCTCCGTGGACCCTGAGAAGGAGCGGATCAACCTCTCCATCAAGGCCCTCATCCCCGACCCCTGGACCACCGTAGAGGAGAAGTACCCCGTGGGCAGCCGGGTCCGGGGCAAGGTGGTGGGCCTCACCCCCTTCGGGGCCTTCATAGAGGTGGAGCCTGGCCTCGAGGGCCTTATCCACGTCTCCGAGCTGTCCTGGACCAAGCGCCCCCGCCACCCCTCCGAGGTCCTGAAGGAAGGGGAAGAGGTGGAGGCTGTGGTCTTGCGCCTGGATCCGCAGGAGCGCCGCCTCTCCTTGGGCCTGAAGCAGACCCAGCCCGACCCCTGGCAGGCCCTGGTGGAAAAGTACCCTCCCGGGAGCGTGGTCAAGGGGAAGGTCACCGGGGTGACCGAGTTCGGGGTTTTCGTGGAGATCGAGCCCGGCATGGAGGGTCTGGTCCACGTAAGCGAGCTGGACTACGCCCGGGTGGAAAACCCGGCCGCCCTCTTCCAGAGGGGGGAGGAGATGGAGGTGGTGGTCCTGAACATCGACCCGGTGGAGCAGCGCATCTCCCTCTCCCGCAAGCGCCTCCTCCCGCCCCCCGCCCCCAGGCCAAAGGAGGAGAAGGAGGAGCGCCCCCGCCGGGCTAAGGGCAAGACCCGGGAGAAGCGCAAGGCGGGCCGCACCTCTGAACGGACCTACGAGTACGGGGCGGTGGCCGAGTACAACCTATACGACGCCTCCGCGGTGCCCACCGCCACGGCCACGGTGAAGCTGGGCGACCTCTACGGGGACCTCCTGGCAAGCCTGGGCCTCGAGGAGGAAAAATAACCCGTCCCCACCCCCCCGCCGCGGGAAAGACCACGGCGGGGGCGTCTTAGACCCCCCGGTGGCTTTCCTGGAAAACCCCCTCTCCTTCCGCGGCCCCTGGACGAGCAGGAGCAGGTTGAACCGCGCCTCCCTCACACCCCACCCCATCCCGGTCCCGGTCGAACCGGTGGGGGTCGGGGGGGAGCACGCGGAAGTTGCGGTGGGGGATGTCCTTGCAGTCCAGGTCCGGAGGGGGTGGGGGGATGCAGACCTCGGGATAGGCGGGGTCGCACCGGCCTTTTTCCGTACCCGTGGCGGCGCGCCCCCAGACCCCCAGGCCCTTTGATCGGGCCTGGCGCTGGGCCTCGAGGAAAAGCGTTGCGTACCGTACGTTGGGTGGAACCGTGTAGACCTCCGCCCACCCGGCCCGGACCATCTCGAGGTTGACCTGGAGGAACCTTCTGCCCCCGGAACTCCAGTCCCCCTTCGGGCTTTCCAGGTAGACATAGGCCAAAAGCCGGCGGTAGCGGTCCCGCTCCTGGGTGTCCAGCTCGAGCCAGACCTGCTTCCCAAGGACGAGCCTGGAGAGGAAGGCCTTCGCCGCTTGGCCCAAGCGCACCTCTTCGGGCCCCGAGGTACGGCGGTTGTAGGAGCTCTCCGGAGCGTCTATCCCGATCAGGCGAACGGTGCCCACCCCTAAGAGCTCTAGGGTGTCTCCATCCACCACCTTAAGGACGCTGGAGGGCCCCTGGAGCCTTCCCTGGGGGGAGTTGCTTTGCGAAGCAAACACCGAGCTGCTTCGCGAAGCGAACACCGAGAGGGCCGAGGCCAAAAGGGTCAAAAAAAGGATTGCGCCCAGCCCGATTCCTTTTGCCCCTATGCTGCTTCCCGAAGGGAACACCGGGAGGAAACCCTGCGCATGCGCTCCAGAGCCCCCTTGTCCTCCGCGGCCTGGCCCTCTTCCCTGCGTCAATCCGGGTGGCGTGCCGGCTTCGCAAAGCGAAGGGCGAGCAAATGAGCCAGGCCATCTGAAGGGCCCTGCCAAGCGGGATTGGCGATTTTTCAACCGTCTACACCCCCGAGGGGGAATTTCGGCCAAACGCTCGCCCACCTTGCTATGATAAGCCCAAGATGGAGGAACCCAAGATCACGCCCCTTGCCCGGCGGCTTGCCGAGGAAAACGGCATAGACTGGCGTAAGCTCCAGGGGACAGGCCCGGATGGCACCATCGTGGAGCGGGACATCCTGGCCTTTCTGGCCAAGCTCATGGCGGGGGAGGTGGACCTCCCCCCGG
>NZ_PSMQ01000007.1:0-41657 GCF_040290245.1 Thermus sp. | reverse complement strand
ACGCGAAGCGTACCTTGGTCACGCGAAGCGTACCTTGGTCACGCGAAGCGTACCTTGGTCACGCGAAGCGTACCTTGAGGAGGACCCGGTGCACCCCCCTGGCGATCAGGTCTTGCAGGACCTGGACCCAGGAGGCCTTGTTCTCCCGCCCTTCCAGGGTCCAGAATCCCAGGACCTCCTTATGCCCTTCCAGATCAATCCCCACGGCCACGAACAGGGAAAGGTCCACGAGCTTGCCCTTTTCGGTCCCGAGCTTGGCCCAGTAGGCATCCACAAAGATGGCGAACCAGTCGGACCTGAGGGGCTGGGACTTGTAGAAGTCCAGCTGGTCTTGGATGAGGGCCTTGGCCGCCCGGTGTTTCGCTTCGCGAAAGCAACTCGGTGTTTCGCTTCGCGAAAGCAGCCTGCAGGGCCTGCTCTGAGAAGGGGAGGCCCAGGGACGCCGGAGCCCTTTGCATCTGGGCCTGGAGGTGTCCCTGACGGGAGCACAGGAGGTGTCCCTGACGGGAGCACGGGAGGTGTCTGAGGGGAGCACAGGGAGTAGCCGTCCGTTTCCACCTGGGTGGGAGGGGGGCGGGACGGAAGGACTTGGCGTGGCGGACCCTGGGGACCTTGAGGTTGAGCTTCCGGGGGTAGAAGCCGCCCGCCTGCTCCCCCTGGCCGTCCAGGGAGGCCAGGAAGCGGGCCCGTTCCCGTTCCATGGGTGCTCCCCTTTGGCCATGCGGCTGTAGAGTTCGTCCACCAGGCCGTCCAGCCGGTCGGTGGCCCGGGTCTAGCAAGGCTTGCCCTCTCCGCTTTCCCTTGCCCTTGGCATCTTCCTCACCCCCTATCCAATTCCAGAGCGCTTTACACAATTTTCCCCTTTACTCCCGGCACTCGCGTTCTGACCGTACCTATAAGGGTTTGAAACTTCTCCCGAAATCTCCGCTAAGTGGGATTGTGGGGGGTGCGAGGTGTTCGAATCCGGACACGTCATCGTTGACCGTGGAATCGACCCGGCGCCGGTGGTGTGTGGGAGGTGGGGAATTCCCCACTTGATGTGGCAGGTGTTGGAAATCCGACGCCAGCGCCGACAGCTATATTTGCGAACTACTTTCGCAAATATTTCCCCGACCGAATCCTGAAGAATCTCAGCACCAGGGCCTGCCCACACGAAGCTGAGGTACCCAGGACCTCCTGGTAGACCTTGGTCACTCGCCTGTGTCCTTCTCGGTCGGGTCAAGATAGCGGCTCAGTGTCTGTCGTGGTCTATCGTGTAGAGCACAACACCTTTTCCGCTCCCGTTCCCAGAACGGAGGACAAACTGCTTCCCCATACACCTGCTAGAGGGCCTCGGAGGTAGGGATTTCCCCTGGAAAGGTGAAGATCAGGAACAAACGCACCCGCAAGACCCGATCGCGGCTCCACGCAAGCTTGCATCCCGAAAGGCAGAGAAGTGGGACACCCGAAGCGTCCGCAGACTTCTCAAACGGCTTGGACGCAAGCAGCGCAACCGGACGAGAACGTTCGCGACAGACCGCCAAACGACTCGTTCAGTGGGCCCCGCCGGGAGCCGTACTGGTCTTCGAAGACCTGCACGTAGGCCAGCCCAGGAAGGGCAGGATCAAGCGGACGTCAACGCTGTGCGGAACATCCGCAACCGCTATGCCGTCCTTCGGGACGGTAGGGTGTATGCCATGGAAGGGCTCCAGCCGCGCTGGGGGCGTAGACCAGGCCCTCTGAAGCTGCGCGGCCCCTGGTTTAGGGAGGCCGGGGCCCCCGTTCCCGGCGGCAGAGGAATTTCATCTTGGGTTCAGCCGGCCCGGTATATTCCCGGTATATTCGAGGAAGGAGGAGGTGGTGCTATGTTGAGACGTGCGCTAGCCCTGTTCGCAACCCTTACGGCCCTGGCCCTGGCGGGTGGCTCCTTTCCCCAGGGCACCCGGTTTGCCCTGCTTGACCCTTCGGGAAAGGTCCTCTGGACCTACACGGAAGGACAGACGCCTTCCCAGACCGCCCCCGGCCCCCTGGCCCAGGCGGCCATCCTGCGCATCGTTCTTCCGGACGGAAAGGCGGTGAACCTGCCGGTCACGGTCAAAGGGGAAGGACGGGGCCTGGGCGAGGTCAAGCTCCTGGTGGACGGAAGGCTCGTCCCCCTTCCTGAGCTTCTCCACGCCCCGGGGTTTGCCCTGAAGGACGGCCAGCTGGTGCTCAGCCGGGGCAAAAGCGAGCAGGAGGAGCAGAAGGGCAAGCCGGAGGAGGCGGTTGCTTCCCGAAGGGAACACCTCGAGGACAGGACCCCATCCGCCAAGCACCAGGGGGCGCGCAAGGAGCGCTGAGACCGGTCCCCCGTGGCCCAATCGCAATGCCCTGGATCCTTCTTGTTTCCCTTCTGAGCCTGGCCTTGGGTCAAACCCCCACCCCGCCCCTTGGGCGGGGGTTGGTCATCGCGGACGCGGGAAACCACAGGCTGGTGGAGCTTGACGGCTGGGGCCGGTTCGTGCGGGCCCTTGTCCTGCCCCCGCCTTTCCGGTACACGGACGATGTCTTCTTCGCCCCCGGGGAAGCCGCGGTCTACGTCACCGACCCGGAGGCCGACCTCGTGGGCAAGGTCACCTATCCGGAAGGCCGTCCGCTTTGGACCTACGGCCGGCCCTTCAAACCGGGGCCTGAGGCCTTGGACAACCCGGACGATCTGGTTCCCCTCCCCTCCGGCCTTCTGGCCTTGGCCGATATCCGAAACTGCCGGGTCCTCCTCTTCTCTCCCCAAGGGCGGCTGGTCCGCACGCTGGGCAAGACCCGGGTCTGCCGGAATCGGGACGGCTTCTTCAACAAACCCAATGGGGCCTTCCCCCTGGGGAAGGATCGGCTGATCGTTACGGAAATTCAAGGGCATGACCTGGCCATCACCGACCTTTACGGCCGCCGGCTCAAGACCCTTCCCCTTCCCCTGCACTACCCCTCGGATGCCAACCTAACCCCCTGGGGGACGATTCTCGTCGTGGACTGGTGGAGGCCTGGAGCGGTGGTGGAGCTGGACCTCCAGGGCCGCATCCTTTGGCGCTACGCCCCAAAGGACCCCGCCCACCGGCTTGACCACCCCTCGGTGGCCCTGGGGCTTCCCAACGGCCTGGTGGCCCTCACCGACGACTGGAGGCACCGGGTTCTGGTCCTGGACCGAAAAACCAACCGCGTAGTGCTCCAGTACGGCCAGACCGACCGACCGGGCAGTGGTGTGGGGCAGCTCCGCTTCCCGGATGGGATGGACCGAGTCCCTTAGAATGGGAGGCGTGCTTCCCTTTCTGCTCACCCTGGCCCTGGCGCCCCTTCCTTCCATAGAGGCGGGGCCTGTACAAAAGGTTTTTCCGGCTTACCCCCTACCTTCGCTGAACCTTCCCCTTCCGGGAGTCCGGCGGGCGGTCTACCTAAGCAACGGCCACATCACGGTGGCCCACGTGGTCATGGAGGTCGCACCCGCCCCCGCTGAGCGGCTTCTGGAGACAGCCCGGAAGGGGGTCCGCCAGGCCTTTGAAGAAAAAAGGAACCTGACCGAGGTGGACATAAGCCTCTACCCGGCCCCTTACCAAGGGCCCGAAGGTCCTCTTCCCCTGCTCACCGCAAGCGTGCCCAAAGACCGCCTCGAGGACTTCCTTAAAGAAGGCCTCAAATACGAGCGCCTCTGGCTCAACCCGAGCCCAGGCCCCCCGAATCGCGAACCGGACCTCGAGCCCGAGGCGGGATTGGTCTTCCAAGGCTCCAAACCGCTTCTGGTCCGGGAACAGGTAGAGCAGACCCGGGCCAGCCGGGCTGGTCCGAGAGGCAGGGTCATCTACCACGGGGATCCGGCGACCAACCGGGTGGCCCTCACGTTTGACGATGCCCCTCACCCCCTTTTTACCCCCCTCCTCCTAGACACCCTAGCCCGGCTCCACCTGAAGGCCACCTTCTTCGTCATCGGACGGAACGCGGTGGCCTATCCGTACTTCGTGCGGGACCTGGTGCAGGCGGGGCACGAGCTGGGCAACCACACCTTCCACCATCTCCGCCTACCCAAGCTGCCCCCGGACGAGATCCGAGAGGAGATCTCGGCCTGCTCCGAGGTCCTCTATGCCCTGACCCAGGAACGCGTCCGCTACTTCCGCCCCCCGGGAGGCCGGTACTCGCGGGAGGTCCTACGCATCGGCCGGGAACTCGGCCTGACCACGGTGTTCTGGACGGACGACCCCGGCGACTACCAGAACCTCCCCGAGGATACGCTGAAAAAGCGCCTCTTCAGCCGCCTGCGGCCCGGGGGGATCGTCCTCCTACACGACAACGTAGTGGGGAGCCTCCACCTCCTTCCCAGCCTGGCCCACCTCGCCCAGGAGAAGGGGCTGGCCCTGGGCACGGTCACCCACCTGGTCAGCCTCCAGGCCCAACGATGAGCGCCCGCCTTCTCGCCTTGGATGTCTTCCGAGGGCTGACCGTCCTCCTCATGCTCTTTGTGAACAACCAAACCCTTTACAACCCCCCTTCCTGGCTTGGCCACGCCCCCTTCGCCAGCGGGGTCTACCTGGCGGACTGGGTCTTTCCCTGGTTCCTTTTGGCCATGGGGGTGGCGATCCCCTTCTCCCGAAGACGCTTCCTCGCCTCGGGGAGGCCGGAATGGCTCTATGAGGTGCGGATCCTCCGCCGGGTGGCCCTCCTCTTCCTTTTGGGCCTCGGCCTCAGCAGCCTTTCCGCAGGGCATCTCGTCTTTACCCTGGATGTTTTACAGCTCATCGCCCTCGCCTACTGGCTTGGGGCCTGGTTGTACGACCTTCCCCCCCTCAGGCGGGGGGTTCTGGCCCTCCTCCTCCTCCTTGTCTACGAGGCCGCCCTCCTCCTCGTGCCCGTCCCCGGGGTGGGCCAGGGGGTCTACAGGGAAGAGGCCAACCTGATGCGCCACCTGAACGCCACCTACCTCGCCCCCTTGGGCCTCAGGGGGGTTTTCTCCGCCATCCCCACGGGGGCTTTGGTCCTTTTTGGCACCCTGGTGGGGGAGGCCCTGGGGCGCGGGGGCCGGGGCGTCTACCCCTTGGCCTGGGCCGCCTTGGTCCTGGGGCTCGCCCTCCGCCTCGGCCTTCCCTACGACAAGACCTACTGGACCCCCCCGTACATCCTGGTCACCGCTGGGGTGGGGGCTTTGCTCCTAGGCCTTTTGCAGTTTTTAGACGCCAAGCCCCCGCGTGGCCTCGAGGCGGTCCGGGCCCTGGGGGCCAACCCCCTTCTGGCCTACGTCCTCCCGGTGGCCTTCAAGCTCGGGATCCTCATGCGCTTGAGGCTCGGAGAGGAGTCCCTCCAGGACAGGCTCCTCTCCCTCCTGGCCCAGACCATGGGGCCCCTTTGGGCGGGCTGGGCTTTCACTCTGGGGTATATTGGCCTCTGGTGGGGGGTGATGTACCTCTTTTACCGGAGGGGGATCTTCCTCAAGGTCTGAGGGGGGATCTGGGTGTAGGCTGACCTTCATGAAACGCGCCCTTTGGATTTTGGCCTTCCTCGGGAGCATAGAGGGTCTAGGGCAGAGCCTCGTCTGGGACGGGGAAGGCCTTAAGACGCTGATTAGGGACTCTTACCGGGAGGTCGCTGGTGCCCCGCCCTTCATCCCCTGGTTCCGGAGCGCCTTTCTCCGCGAGTCCCGCCTTGCCTTAGAGGCAGCCCTCCTCCGCTGGCAGAAGGAGGGGCCGGTCAAAGCGGCTTTGGAGGTCCACCGGATGGTCAAGCGCCTCCTGCCCCACTTCAGCCTGGAACGGGGGTACGAGTTCGCCTATGCCGCCTCCCGTGGGGAGAGGCAGTGCCTCCTCCAGTCCGTGCTTATCGCCGCCCTCCTGGAAAAGATGGGGTTTTCCACCGGGGTCTACATGGTCTACCAGAACCCTGAGGGGAAGGAAAGCAACCTGGGGCATGCGGTAGCGGTCTTAAAGCTGGGCAAGGAGGACCTTTTGGTGGACGCCTCCGATCCCACCCCGTTTGTAGAGCACCGGGGGGTTTTCGCCCAAGCGGGTGGGGTTTACCGTTTTCTGAAGCCAGTTTATAGCGAGGACCATGCCATCCTCCGCTACGTGGACGTGGGCAGGGGCCAGACCCTGAAGCCCGAGGAGGTCACACCCCTTCCCTTTTCCTTCGTGCGGAGCCAGTTCTACTACTACCGGGGCGAACAAACCCCCGGGGGCTTCCTCGGCCCGGCCACCCCCCAAGGCCTCGCCCGGTCCGAGGCTTTCCTACGGCGGGCTGTGGCCCTCGAGCCGAAAAACCCTCTGGCCACCTACCTCCTGGGTCTAGTGCTCAAAAAGGAGGGGCGGGAGGAGGAGGCCAAAGCGCTTCTGAGAAAAGCCCTGGACCTCTACGGGCAGGCGGGCTATATCCCTCCCGGGCCCCGGAACGCTTCAGCCTCGCTTCAGCTAGCCCCTCTACCCTTTTCTTGGAGGTGAAGGATGCGGATGAACAGGTTCCTCCTCGCGGCGCTTCTGGCTGGCAGTCTGGCCCTGGCCCATGGGCACGCCCAGGCCCCCGCCCCCGCCAAGCCCAAGGCCCAGGTGCACGCCACCGCCAAGTCCAAAGTGCATAAGTGGCACAAGAAGGCGCACAAAAAGGCGCACAAGGGGGTCCGGAACACCAAGGGGATGAGGAAGTCTAAGCCCTAACGCCCGGACCCCGCTTCAGGAGGGCACCCGGGGGCCACACCTTGGCCCCCGGGTGCCCTTTGGGTCCTACCCCTTCAAGCTGAAAAGCAGCCACAGGTTAAGCCCCACGAGGAGAAGGGCCACCCCCCAGGCGATGACCCTGAGCCAGGGGGGGTTGGCCATCTCCCCCATCACCCGCGGGTCGGAGGTGAGGCCCACCAGGGGCAAGACCGCAAAGGGGAGGGCTAGGGAGAGAAAGACCTGGCTGAAGACCAAAAGGTCCATGGGCTTGGCGGAAAGGGCGATGGCCACCACGGCTGGCAGCATGGTCAAAAGCCGGAGGCCAAGCCGGCCAAGAAACGGGTTCCACCGTCCCAGGAAGCCTTCGAAGACCACCTGGCCCGCGAGGGTGGCCGTGGTGGAGCTGGAAAGGCCGGAGGCCAGAAGGGCCAAGGCGAAGACCGTTCCCGCCAGGGGGCCGAGGAGGGGCGAAAGCGTCCGATAGGCCTCATTCAGGTCCTGGATGACCAGGCCCCGGTCGTGAAACAAGGTGCCGGCCACCACCAGGATGGCCGCGTTCACCATCCAGGCCGCCCCCAGGGCGATGAGGGTGTCCCAAAGGGCATACCGGTAAATCGCAGACGCGGCCTGACGGGGTCTCCCGCTTGGCGGCAAAGCCCCTTGATCCGGGAGCCGGGTCTTCACCTGGGCGGAGTGCAAAAAGAGGTTGTGGGGCATGACCGTGGCTCCGAGGATGCCTAGAGCCACGTAGAGGGCATGCCCGGAAAACGGCCCCGGCTCCGGAACGAACAGGCGGAGGGCCACCTCCGAAAGCCTAGGGTGGACCAGAAGGACCTCGTACGCGTAGGAAAGGCCCACCGCGGCCACGAAGAGGGTGATGATCCCCTCGATGGCGCGGTGGCCGAAGCGCTCAAGCCAGAGGATGAAAAGGACGTCCAAAACGGTTAGGAATGCGCTTAGAAGCAGGGGTATACCGAAAAGGAGGTTGAGCGCCACCGCCACCCCCATGAACTCCGCCAGATCGGTGGCGGCCATGGCCAAGGCGGCCACCAGGAAGAAGAGGGGCCAGGCGCGAAAGCCCCTGAGGTGTTGGGCCAGGTCCTTCCCCGTAACCACCCCAAGCTTGGCGGAAAGGGCCTGCATCAGGATGGCCACCCCGCTGGAAAAGGTGACCACAAAAAGCAAGGCGAGGCCGTACCGGCTACCCGCCTCGAGGTCCGTGGCCCAGTTGCCCGGGTCCATGTACCCCACACCGCCACAAGGAACGCGGGCCCGAGGTAGTACCAAAGGGGCTTGGGGTGGGGAAGGGCGGAATCGGGCATGGCGAGCCCTCCTCTCGCCTGGATTTTAGGATAGCCTAAATTCCTTGTCAAGGCCGGTAGAGCACCCCCGCCTGGTCATCGTAGGCGAAAAGCTCCGCGTACCGTCCCCACTCGATAAGGGTGTCCAGGACCTGACGGGCCTCCTCAGGGGTGAGGTGAAGGGTCAGGGCCTCTAAGAACCGTTCCTCGCCCAGCCGGTGGCCAGGGGCTAGGTCCAGGCTCCGGCGGATATGCTCGGCCAAAGGGATGTGCCTTAGCAGGTGTTCGGCGAAGATCTCCCTTTTGCGCCCAGCCTCCGCCCGGGCCAGGGCCCGGCCGTGCTCGGTCAGCTCGACGTCTCCCGCGGCGAGCCGCACGAAGTCCAAAAGCTCGAGGGCGTCCAGAAGGGGGAAAAGATCGTCCACCTCGAGGGCCAGCTCCTCGGCCAGCTCCGGCAGGTCCGCCCGGCCCCCCATCCGGTCCAAGGTCTCCAAAAGCCCCAGCATGGCGCTCACCGAGGCGGAGGGGAGCTTTTGGGCCAGGGTCCTTTCCGCCTTCGCCTCCTCCTCGGGGCGCTGGGTGAGGACCTCGTACACCGCCTCCACCAGGCTCCGGAAGCCCTCGCTCTCCGGGTCCCGGGGATGGGGAAGGGCCACCGGGTGCTCCGTCAGGATACGCCCCGGGCTGCCCAGGACCAGAAGCCGGTCCGCCAGGTAGACCGCCTCCTCGATGTTGTGGGTCACCAGCAAGATGGCCTTGGTGGGCATCGCCCCTTCCAGCCAGAGGTCCAGTAGGTCGTTCCGAAGGGTCTCCGCGGTGAGCACATCCAAAGCGGAGAAGGCTTCGTCCAAAAAAAGCGCATCCGGCTGGGTCACCAAGGCCCGGGCAAACCCCACCCGCTGCCGCATCCCTCCCGAAAGCTCCTTGGGATAGGCGGTCTCAAACCCCTCGAGGCCGATGAGGGCAATGGCCTCCTGAACGCGCCTTCTGCGTTCCGCCTTGGGAACGCCCCTGGCCTCGAGGCCGAGCTCCACGTTCTCAAACACCGTAAGCCAGGGAAAGAGGGCAAAGCTTTGGAAGACCATCCCCACCCCGGGGACCGGCCCCCTGACGGGATGCCCCCGGTAGCGGACCTCCCCCTCGTCAGGGGGGATGAGGCCGGCCAGGATGCGCAAAAGCGTGCTCTTCCCGCTTCCCGACCGGCCCAAAAGGGCCACGATCTCCCCTTCCCTCAAAACCAGGCTCACCCCGTTTAAAACGGGGTGAGCCTGGCCCTTGGGGCCTTTGAAGGCCTTCTTGAGGTTGGCCGCCTCCAGGATCCTCATCCTTCCCACCTTACCCAAGGCGGAACCGCTCCGCGGCCCAAAAGTAGAGGGGGCGCCAGACAAGCCGGTTCAACGCCACCACGTAAAGGCTCATCACCAGGATGCCCAAAAGCACATGCGAGGGACTTCCTTGGCCTGTCCACTCCGCGATGTAGGCCCCCAGGCCCGTGGCCTTGAAGGTGAGGCCGCCCCAGCTCACCATCTCGGCCACGATAGAGGCATTCCATGTTCCTCCGCTCGCGGTGATGAAGCCCGTGACCAGGTAGGGAAAAGCTCCGGGGATGAGAACCTTGCGCCAGAGGAGGGGTCCCTTGAGGCCCAAATTGGCCGCCGCTTCCCGAAGGTCCCCCGGGAGGGCCATGCCACCGGCCAGGGCGTTGAAAAGGATGTACCACTGGGTGCCCAAAACCATGAGGGGTGCGGTGAAGACCTCAGGGGAAAGGGTGTAGCGGGCCATAAGGTAAGCGAAAATGGGGTAGAGGAGGTTGGCGGGAAACGCGGCCAGGAACTGGGCCAGAGCCTGGAGGCGGCCTGCCAGGTCCGGCCTTAGGCCCAAGGCGATCCCCACGGGCACCCAGACCAGCCCCGCCAGGACGAGGAGGACGAGGACGCGCGCCAAGGTGATCAGGCCCAGGAGGAGGACCCGCCCCACTTCGAAAAACCCCAGCGGCCTCAAGAAGAGGTAAAAGGCGTGGGCACCGGCCAAGAAAACCAGGGCCAAGGTCCCGTAAAAGGCGTACGTCCAGGCGCGTCCAATCCGTATAGACCGGGCGTGAAACAGGGGCTCCAGGCGGGTCGCGGCCTCCCAGAGGGCCTCGGCCAGCCAGGCGGAAACCCTGCGCAAAAACCGGGTCCTCCGGAAGAGGTCCAAGACCCAGCTTTCCGCCTCCTCGGAGGGCCTATCCTCGTACTTGAACTTCTCGCTCCAGGCCACCAAAGGCCGGAAGACCAGCTGATCGTAAAGGAAGATGACCAGGAGCATGGTCAAAAGAGCGTACAAAACGGCTGGAAGATCGGCCTCCTGGATGGCCTTGGCCACGTATGAACCCAGGCCCGGCAGGGCCACCTCGGTCCGGCCCACGCTGATGGCCTCCGAAGCCACCACAAAGAACCACCCCCCAGAGACGGACATCATGGTGTTCCAGACCAGGCCGGGGATGGCGAAGGGAACCTCGAGGCGCCAGAACCTCCGCCAAGGGGAAAGGCCGAAGAGCCGGGCCGCCTCGTCCAGATCCCGGGGCACGGTTTTAAGGGACTGGTAGAAGCTGAAGGCCATGTTCCAGGCCTGGGAGGTAAAGACGGCAAAGATGCTGGCCAGCTCAAACCCCAGCACCCGGCCTGGGAAAAGCCCCACGAAAAAGGTTACCGTGAAGGACAAAAACCCCAAGATGGGCACGGACTGGAGGATGTCCAAGAGGGCAACCAGGAGGGGCTCCAGACGGGACTTGGCCGCCAGGGTTGCGTACGTGAGGGTGAAAAGAAGCGAAAGCCCCAAGGCGGCGAACATTCGGAAGGTGCTCCGCAGCGCATACTCCGGAAGGTGACGGGGGTCCAGCGAAATGGGGATCTTCCCGGCAGGGGGAAGGGGGGCGGAAAGCTCGTGCCCGATCCGGGCCAGGAGGGCGAGAAGGGCAAAAAAAGAGAGAAGGACCAGAAAATCAAACCGGTTGGGACGGTAGACCACGGGCGGCCTCCTTTCCCCGGGGCCGCCCGAGGGCGGCCCTCAGGTCCTATGACTCGAGGGCAGACCCTCCATAACCTTCTCCAGAATAGCCCTTCCCCAGCGAAAAGCAAGGGGTTCACGCTTCAGCTCCCGTTCAGGGTTTAGAATATCCTAGGCCTAGGAGGTGCAGGATGAAGCAAGCGCTCGGAGCGGTTTTGGCCCTTTCCCTGGCCTTGGCTCAGTCCGGTTCAGGCCTCTTTTCCCAGTACTGCCAGGTCTGCCACCAAGCGGGCGGCCAGGGCCTGGCCGGGTCCTTCCCGCCCCTGGCGGGGCATGTTCAGGAGATCCTGGCCAAAAAGGATGGACGAACCTACCTGGTGAACGTCCTCCTCTACGGGCTCCAGGGCGAGATCGTGGTCAAGGGAAAGAAGTACAACGGGGCGATGCCGGCCTGGGGTTCCCAGTTAAAGGACGCGGAGATCGCGGCCATCTTGAACTACATCTCCACCAGTTTTGGGAACAAACTCCCACCCGGGCAGAAGCCCTTCACCGACCAGGAGGTCAAGGCCCAGCGGTCCAAACCCCTTACCCCCCAGCAGGTCTATGCGTGGCGCAAAAAGCTAGGGCTTTGAAGGGGGCGGATGAAAACCCCCCTGCTCCTCCTCGAGGATGATGAGGCGTTGGGGCTTGCCCTGGAGGAGGCCCTTTTGGCCTTTGGGTTTGAGGTGTTTTGGGCTAAAAGCACGGAACAGGCCTGGGAGCTTCTTTTTTCCTCGAACCCCCGCCTCCTCATCCTGGATGTCCGGCTCCCCGAGGGGGAGGAGGCGGGGTTTGAACTGGCCCAGGGCATCCGCGAGGCGGGGTTCCTCCAGCCCATTCTCTTCCTTACCGCTAAAGACCAGCTGCCAGACCGTCTGAGAGGCCTGGAATGGGGTGAGGACTACCTGACCAAACCGTTTGCCCTCCCGGAACTGGTGGCCCGGCTCAGAGCCCTTTTGCGCCGGGGGGAGGTGCGGCCGAAGCGGGTAGAGCACCAGGACCTGGTCTTGGAGGTGGAAGGCCGCCGTGTCCTTAAGTCGGGGCGGCCCGTCCCCCTTACGGCCAAGGAGTTCCAGGTGCTGGAGCTTCTTCTTTTAAACAAGGGACGCCTCTTCAGCAAGGAGGAGATCCTGGAGCGCATCTGGGGCCCCGGGTACGAGAGCGAGACCAACCTGGTGGAGGTATACGTCAAAAATCTGCGCAAAAAGCTGGGGGATGGGGTGATCGAAACCGTAAGGGGTCTTGGCTACCGGGTCCCCGAACCCACGATCACAGGCTGAGGCCATCCCCTATGAGCTTGCGGCTTCGCCTCGCCCTCCTTTCTGGGGCCATTGCCCTTTCAGGCCTTGTCCTGGGGGTCGGGATCTCCTACCTCCTCCTGGTCCGGGTGGTCCTGAGGGAGGTGGACCAAGACCTCCGGCTCCAGGCTACGGCGCTCCTGGAAGCAGCCCGCACCCAGGGGGAGATCCCCCCGGAGGTTGCGGAGGAGATCCTGGGGGGGGATACCCCCTCGGCGGCCCGGGTGTACCGGGGGGGGCATTTGGTCTTCGAGGGGGGGGCCCCCGGGGCGCCCTGGAGGCTTTTGTCGACGGTCAAGGGGTTTGCCAGCCTGGAAGGCTGGAGGGTCTACCGCGGGGGAGGAGGGGGATGGGAGGTGCTGGTGGCCCAGTCCCTTACAGCCTACCAGAGCCTTCTCTCCTGGTATCTGAAGCTCTCCCTGCCTGTGGTGCTCGCCCTTGGGGGGCTTGCCTTCCTGGGGGCTTACCTCCTCATGGGCCGCGCTCTCCTCCCCCTGGTCACCTTAGCCCAGGCTGCGGAACGCTTTGAGGAGGCCCCCCTTTCTCCCCGTCCGGACGAAGTGGGCGCGCTCGCCCAGGCCTTTGGCAGCCTCCTCCAGCGGCTAAAGGCGGAACGGAAGCGGGAGCAGGTCTTCTTGGCCTTGGCCAGCCACGAGCTCAAAACCCCCATCGCCGCCTTAAGGGCAGCCCTGGAGGGGCTTCTTCAAAGGGGGCAGGCGGACCGCGAGGCCTTATTCCGCCTTAGGAACCAGGCCCTTCGGATGGAGGTTCTGGCGGAAAACCTCCTCACCCTTTCCCGAGCCCAAGCCGGGGAGGCCCGCTGGGAGGCAGTGGACCTGGGGGAGGCGGCGGGAGCGGCCTTTGACCGCTTCCAACCCCTGGCCCTCAGGATGGGCCGGGAGCTCGCCCTCGAGGCCCAACCCATCCGGGTTCAGGCCGATCCCCGCCTCTTGGAGCAGGCTTTGAACAACCTGGTCTACAACGCTCTTCTCCATGGTAAAGGGACTGTATGGATCCGGGCTTTCCATCAGGGTTCTTCCGCGGTCTTGGAGGTGGAGGACGAGGGGCCGGGCCTGCTCGAACCCAGGCGGGAAGGCCTCGGGCTTAGGGTGGTCCGGGCGGTGGCCAAGGCCTTGGGGGCCGAGCTCCACTTGGAAAACCTAAAGGGGCTTAGGGCGCGTCTGGTCTTCGGCCAGGGGAAACCGCCGCGCGAAGGCTTTTTAGAGGCGGGGGATGCCTAGCCCCAAGGGCCGATGGGCCTTCAGATCGGGTTCAGGAATAGGGGGTGTACTGGGTCTGGAGCCGAAGGCTCCAGGAGGTGAAGGATGAGGAAAGCTCTGGCGGTTTTGGCTTTGGTCTCTTTGGCGTTGGCGGCAGGCCTTCGGTTTACAGCGGTCTTCCCCCCCAGCAAGCTGCCCAAGGGAACGGTTCTGGTCCTTTTGGACGAGACCGGGAAGGCCCTGTGGAAAAGCGGGGAGGTGGTTTCCCAGGAGGCTTTAAGCAAGGCGGCGGCCCTGGCGTTTGAACTCCCCAAGGGCAGCGCGAGGATCACCACCTATACCTACAAGATCGTCAAAAAGGGCAAGGGGCTCGCGGACCTCGAGGTGCGGATAGGGAAGAAGACCTACCTCCTCTCCACCCTGCTTAAGAACCGGCACGTGAGCCTGGACGAGAAGGGCAACCTAGTGGAGGGCATGAAGTGACCCAAAGCCCCCGGGGTCCATTTCCCAAGCCCCGGGGGCTTTTTCCCCCAGGCCGAACCTCCAGGCCCCCTAACGCCGGTGCTCAGAGGTTTTCTGCCCCTCCCCTTGCGAGGGCTGAGCGGCCTCCTCCTTTTTTACCGCCTTTTCCTCCGAGGCGGCCTCCTTGAAGCTCTCCCCCACCCCTTCTACGCTTCTTTTAAACTCCCGCACCGACTGACCGAGCCCCCGGGCCAACTCGGGCAGCTTCCTAGGGCCAAAGAGGAGAAGGGCGACCACCAAAATGGCGATGATCTGAGCCGGGCTATCGATCATACTAAACCATCCTCCCCCTCTAAGCTGAATGGAGACTGAAACCGCGTCTTCCGGGGCTTCCCGCTTATCCTAAGGCCATGCAGCACCTTCTTCCTCACCTTCAGGCCCTCTTAGGAGACCCCCTCACCGTTCTTTTCACAGGGGTTAGGGTGGTTCTGGTCTACGGGACCCTTCTCTTCTTCCTAAAGGCCTCGGGCAAGCGGGTTCTGGGCCAGATGACCCCTTTGGACCTCCTCACCCTCCTCCTCCTCTCCAACGCGGTCCAGAACGCCATGATCGGCCCGGACACCAGCCTCTTGGGAGGCCTGCTGGGGGCTGGCCTCCTCCTCGGCCTGGACCGAGCCCTTGCGGGAAGCCTCTTAAGGCGCTACCTCGAGGGCGAGCCCACCCTTCTGATCCACGAAGGGCGGATCCTCGAAGAACACCTTCACAAAGAAGGCGTAGACAAGGGGGAGCTGATGGCAGCCCTTCGAGAGCACGGCGTAGCCCGGGTGGAGGATGTCCTTATGGCGGTTTTGGAGGTGGACGGCACCATTTCCGTTGTCGCCAAAGACCACCTCACCCCGAAGCGCATTCGAAAAGTTCGGTCCAGCCGAAACCGCTAGTGGGCCTTCGGCAAGGCCTCGGGTGAGAACAGCTCGTTCTTGCGCACGAAGGCGAGGAGAAACCGGCCCAGGATCTGCATCTGGCTCCTATGGGCCAGGAGGGCCTGACGCTTGGCCTCCTCCTCCTTCGGGGTCAGGTCCAGCCGAAGCCAAGGGAGCCCCCGGCCCCGGGGCGGGGGCTCCAGGGCGAGGGCCGGATGATACCCCTTGGGCAAGGGCCACTCCAACCCCCCGTGGACGATGTAAAAAGCCCCTTTCAACCCCGAGTGGGTCCCTAAAAGCCGCAGGGCCAGATACCCCGTGGCCCGGTGGTCCACATGGGCGTCCAGGGGGGAGGGGGCCAGAAGAAGAGTGGGGCGTACGTTTTCCACCACCCTCCCAAGGTCGGCCTCCAGCGCCTGGCCTGTGTAAGGGGCACCGGGGTGGAAACTGCCTGGGTAGGAGACGGCCTCGAGGCCGGTATAAGGGGAGCGGTAAGGCTGGGTGTAATGCTCCAGGAAAAGGTGGAGAAGCCCACGGTCCGGATACCCCAGAAAGAAGAGATGGGTTTCCGGTAAGCCCAGCCTCTCGGCCGCAGCCCGGGCCTCCCCCATCCGCCTTAGGGCCAGGTCCCGGTGGTCCTTGGGGCTGGGCCGGAGGGTCCGGCCCAAAAGGGCGGCGTCCCACTCAAATCCGTCCCCGCTGGTCAGCCAGACCACGTAGACCTCCGCCCCCTGGGAGAGGGCTCTCCGCACCAACCCGCCGCAACAGGCGCTCTCGTCGTCCGGATGGGGGGAGAGAAGAAGAACCCTCTCCCCTGCCCCGGGCCCAGGCCAGGGGGGAATCTGCCCGGTCAAACGCCGAAAATAAGCGGCATAGGCGTGCTGGAAAACCCACGGGGCGTTGATGATAAGCCCAAAGACAAGAAGAAAAAGAAGGACAACCCGGAGCCATCTCATCCTTGTTCTGCTCCCCCAGGCATTTCCACAACGAACCGGGCCCCCGTCCGGCCCCTTTCCACTCTAATCCTTCCCCCGTGCGCCTCGGCCACCGCCTTGACCAAAGCCAGGCCCAGCCCGGTTCCCCTCGAAGCCCTCCCCCGGTAAAAGGGCTCAAAAATTCGTTCCTGGGGTTCTTCAAGCCCGGGGCCGTCGTCCTCCACCTCGAGGCGAAGGCGCGGTCCGCAGAGCAAAGACACCCGGACACGGGTTCTGGCAAAACGGAGGGCGTTGTCCAAAAGATTGCGGACCATGGCGCGGAAAAGGGTAGGGTCTATGAGGGCCTCGCAAGGGGCCTCCGGAACCTGGAGGTCTAGGTCCACCCCCGGCCTTCGAAGACCCTCCACCGCCTCTAAAACCAAAGCTCCCGGATCCACCCGCTCCTTTTCCAAAAACCCCCGCTCCGCCCGGGTGAACTGAAGGAGGCGTTCCACCAGGGCCCAAAGGTCCATCGCCGCTTGATAGGCCTTTTCCATCGCCCCTCTTTCACTTCCTTCCATGGCCTGCTCCAGCCTGCCAATCAAGGCGCTCAGTGGGGTCCTAAGCTCGTGAGCCGCTGCCTTCGCGAAGCGCCGCTCTCGTTCCACCGTCCCTGAAAGCCGGGCTAGAAGGAGGTTTTGCGCCCGGGCCAGACGCCAAAGCTCGTCTTTGATCCTGGGTTCGGGAAGCTGGACCGCGTAGGCCTCGGACTCCGCTTGCTCGAGGGCCGCCTCCGTCATGCGCCCGATAGGGGCCAGGGCCTTCTGGGCGAGCAGGAATCCGAGGCCAAGCCCCAGGAGAAGGGCCAGGGGGTAAAGGATGGCAAAGGCGAGGTCAAACCGGTGGAGGCCGTCCTCGAGGGGTTCCTGGGAGCGCCCGGCCAAGAGAAACCCCTCCCCTAGGCGCACGCCGCAGAAGCGCCACTCCTTAGCGCTAAAGCACCCCTCCTTGGGGGTAACCTGCGCCTCAGGAGTGTAGCCAAGCCGCTCCACCCCTTGCGGCCTAAACAGGTAAAGCCCCGTGTCCCTGGGCAGGCCCGGGGGGAGCTCACCCTTTTGGAGCAGGGTTGGTTGGCCATCCTCTTCCTGCAAAAGGGGGCGGGCCAGGGCCAGGGTGGCCTGTAAAGTGGCGTCCAGGCCGGAGTACAGGCTCCACTTCAGGAGAAAGTGAAGGGCAAGGCCGGAAAACCCTAGCACCAGGGCCGTCAAAAGGGTGTAAAAGAGGGTTAACCTCAGGCGGAGGCTCATCCTACAAAACGGTACCCTAGGCCTCGCTCCGTCTCGATGACCCTTTCATCCAGTTTTACCCTAAGCCGTCGGATGTACACATCCACCACCTTGGGATCCACCTCCCCACCCCAGATTTTTTCTAGAAGGACTTCCCTGGGGTAGTACCCGCCGGCATTAAGAGCGAGAAACTCCAGAAGGGCGTATTCCCGGCCAGAAAGCCGGACTTCCCGCCCCTCAAACCACGCCCGTCTAGTCTCGAGATCCAGGCTTAACCGTCCTCGCCGGACGAGGTTTTTCGCCTCCCCCGAGGCGCGCCGCACAAGGGCCCGCAGGCGGGCCCGAAGCTCCCTCAGGTGAAAGGGCTTGACCAGGTAGTCGTCTGCCCCCCCTTCCAACCCCTGGACGCGGTCCTCCAGGGCATCCCGGGCGGTCAAGACCAAGACGGGCGTTCTGGCCTGTTCCCTTAAGGAGGCCAGGAAGGAAAACCCATCCAGACCGGGCAGCATCAGGTCCAAAACCACTAAGTCGTACGGGAAGAGTTCAAAAAGGCTTAGCCCTTCTTCTCCACTCCTTGCCCAATCCACCACATATCCGTCTGCTTCCAGGGCCTCTTTAATCATGGAACCCACCCGAGGGTCATCTTCCACCAGCAAAAGCCTCATTCCTTCACCCTTCTTAACCCGACCCAGCCGGGAAGGAGGGAGAGCAAAACCACTCCGGCCACAACCAGAAGAATGGACCGCTCGAGGCCCGGCACCGCGTGGCCCAAGGCATAGCCCAGGAGCGTAACCCCCTGGGTCCAGACCAGGGTGCCGAGGAGGGAAAGGACCACAAACCGCGGATAGGGAAAGCCCAAAGCCCCCAGAAGGAAAGGCATGGCAGTGCGGACCACGGGGACCAAAGGGGCCAGGACGACGGCAAGCTGGCCCCTTCGGAAAAGGAAAAGCCGGGTCTTCTCAAGGCGTTCCTTGGGGACGCGCTGGGCCAGTCCTGGCCCCAGGCGCCGACCCCAGAAGTAGCCCATCTGGTGGCCCAGGAAAGATCCGAAGAAAAGGGCCAGAAGGGCATAGGGAAGCGTGAGCCGGTCCGCCGCAGCCAGGAGACCTACTGTCACCAAAAGGCTATCCCCCGGCAAGGCAAAGCCCACCAGGAGTCCGGTCTCAGCCAAAACGAGGAGGAAAAGCCCCGGATAAGAAAGAAGAAGGACTAGTTTTTGCGCATCCATAGGTAGAGTCCAAAGACCCACCCCATCGCAACCAGGAAGCCGGCAAGGACATCCGACGGGTAGTGGACCTGGAGGTAAAGCCGGGAAAGGCCCACCATCAGACTCCAGAAGGCGCCTAACGCCAGGACAAGGCGCCCTACGCTGGGGTGGGTATCCAAAACCGCGAACCCCAGGGCCAAGGCAAGGGCCATACTCCCCAGGGCGTGGCCGCTGGGAAAGCTATAGTCTTTTTCCGGCATCAAAGCAGGGAAAAGGTGGGGGCGGCCTCGAGCGAAGACCTCCTTCATCAACAGACTGAGGACAGAGGCACCCCCTACCCCGAGGAGGAAAAAGGTCCACCGTCCCTTCCGGTACCAAAGCCAGAGCAAAAGGGCAAGGCTAAGGGGGGCGAGGACCTTGGCCGAGGCGGAAAGGGTAAGAAGGCGCGCCGTCTGGTCTAGGGCCGAGGACCGATGAGCGTAAAGCCAGGCCAGAATAGGGGCATCAAAGGCAAACCCCTCATGCCGAAAGACCCCTGTGGCGAGCACAATAAACCCCGCCAAAGCCCCACCCAAAAGCGCCCGCATGAGGAAGAGGGTCCGCGAGGAAAGACGCACAGCGATATCTTGACACACCTAGCCCCCAGGCAGGGCCCGGGGGCTAGGGCTAAGGTTCACTCTCCCGCCTCATCCTCCGCGTTTTTGCCGTCCTCCTCGTTCTGCGCCTCCTGGCCTAGGGGTTCTCGGTGCAAAACCTGGCCCGTGCCCGCGTCCACCTTAACCTCCTCGTTCCCGATCACCACTTCCCAGACCGGGTGGCCGTTCTCGTTCCCCAGGGTTACCGTTTTGGGGGTCGCCTGGGTTTGGAGGAGCTGCTGCGCGGCCTGAACCGCCTGGTCAGGGGTGATCCTGGCCAGGTTCCTATCAGCCTGGGCCTCGGCGGCCTCGTCCATCTCCTCATCCGAGACCGCCGTTGTGCCCGGGTAAGAAGGGTTCTGGGGACCGGCCTGACCCAGGCTACCCCTTTGGGCCAAAGCCAGGTAGCCTACAGCCGATAGAGCCGCCAAAAGCCCAAGCCAAAGCCATTTCCTCATCTTGGCCTCCTTTGGACCCCGGTCATCCCCAGGGTCCACCCCTAGACTCCAGCCCCTGGGTTACACCTGGGTAACGAGCTTGCTCCTTTGGTGCCCAGGGTACTAAAGTGGCCTCGGCATTGGGAGGCCTATGAAAGCTGCTACCCACCCCTCGAGCCCTAGGGAGTCCCAGCACCCCTGGTGGCAGGTGATGTGCCTCACCGGTCTGGATTACTTTTCCACCCTGGGTTACCAGCCAAGCATTGCCTTCGTGGCCGCCGGCTTGCTTTCCCCCCTCGCCACCCTCCTGCTCGTGGCTTTCACTTTTTTCGGTGCCATCCCGGTGTATTGGCGCGTGGCGGAGGAGAGCCCTCATGGGGAGGGTTCGCTGTCCCTCCTGACGCACCTTTACAGAGGCTGGAAGGGAAAGCTGATCACCTTGGTGGTTCTGGGGTTTATGGCCACCGATTTTATGATCACCATCACGCTTTCAGCGGCCGATGCGGCCACCCACTTCGTGGAAAACCCCTTCACCCCCCCCTGGCTCCAGAACCAACTCGGGGTGACCTTGTTCTTTCTCCTTCTCCTGGGCTTCGTCTTCTACCTGGGGTTTCGGGAAGCGATTACGGTGGCCGTGGGGATTGTCTTGGCCTACCTTCTCCTCAACGCCGTTGTGGTCGCTGCCACGCTCCCTTACGCCTTGACGCTCCCGAAGTGGGAAGCCTGGTGGACAGGGATCCGGGAAACCTACCTCACCCCCCAAAGCCTGGCCTTGGCCGTGGTCCTTGCTTTTCCCAAACTGGCCCTGGGCCTGAGCGGCTTCGAAACCGGGGTGGCCGTGATGCCGCTCATCAAGGGCTGCCCGGATGATCCGCCGGAAAAGCCCCGGTGCCGCATTCGCAACACCCGCAAGCTCCTGTTAACGGCGGCGAGCATAATGGGGGTCCTGCTTCTTTCCAGCGCCTGGGTCACCACGGTTTTGATCCCCCCGGAGGCCTTCAAAGAAGGTGGGCCTGCAAGCGGGCGTGCGTTGGCCTACCTGGCCCACCGCTACTTGGGGGAAGGGTTTGGCACCCTGTACGACCTGTGCACCATCCTGATCCTCTGGTTTGGCGGGGGGAGCGCGATGGCCGGGCTTTTGAACATCGTCCCGAGATACCTGCCTCGGTACGGGATGGCTCCGGAATGGGCGAAGGCTACCCGCGTTTTGACCATCTTTTTTACCTTGGTGGCCATCGGCGTCACCCTTCTTTTTAAGGCCAACGTGAACGCCCAGGCTGCAGCCTACGCCACGGGGGTTCTGGTGGTTATGACCTCAGCGGCCTGGGCCGCGTACCTGCTGGCCAAGCCCCGCCATAAACCCTACTCTGGGGTGATCCTCGCTCTTTTCCTTTACACCTTGTTTGCCAACACCCTGGAGCGGCCCGATGGGGTCAAGATCGCCTCGTTTTTCATCTCCGTAACCCTTTTGGTCTCGTTGGTCTCCCGGACGCTACGGGCCTACGAGCTGCGTGTGGATCGGGTGGTTTTGGACGAACTGGCCCAGTCGTTTCTCCAAGGCCTGCGCACCCAAGAGACTCCCCTTCGCCTTATCGCCCACCACCGCAGGCTGGGCACCTTTGCCGAATACGTGGAGAAGGAAACCCGCATCCGGGACCTGCTCCGCTTTCCCCTTCAGGACCCGTTCCTTTTTGTAGAGGTGGGGGTCCTGGACCCCTCCGAGTTCAGCCGGGAACTCCGGGTCCGAGGGGTAGAGCTTGGACACTACCGTATCCTCCGGACCGAAGGGACCAGCGTACCCAATGCCCTGGCCGCCCTCCTCCTCTACATCCGGGACGAGACCGGTACCATCCCGCGCATCTACTTTGAGTGGCCGGAGATCTCCCCCATGCAGGCAGCGGTGGACTTCCTTCTCTTCGGTGAGGGGGATGTTCCCACCCTCACCCGGGAGGTCCTCCGTCGGGCGGAACCCCACCCAGGCCAGCGCCCCTTGGTCTATGTGGGGGGACCCTAAGCCTTTAGGGCCTTTTTGCCCAGGTTCAACGGACAAGGCCCCACCCTTATGGGGCCCTTCCGACTGCTCGGAGCAGGCCTGACCGGCGGGCTCGATTAGGATGGGAGCATGCGGGTGGATGCCCATCTGGACCTGGCCTACAACGCCTTGAACCTGGGCCGGAACCTCACCCTTCCCCTCGAGGCCCTCCGGCGCCAGGAGGGTCTTTCCGAGACACCCCTCGTGAGCCTCCCCTCCCTTAGGGAAGCGGGGTTTGGCCTGGTCTTTGCCACGGTCTTTGTAGACCCTCGAGGGCACGAAGGGCACCTGTTTGAAGAGGCTCTGCGCCAGGTGGCCCTTTATCTGGAATGGGAGAGGCAAAACCTGGTAAGGATCCTGCGTTCCGGCCGGGACCTGAAGACCCACGCCCTGGCTTACCCCAAAGACGGGGTTCTGGGCCTTCTTCTTCTTTTGGAAGGGGCCCATGTCCTTCCAGAACCGGAGGCGCTGGACGAACTCCACGCCCGAGGGGTAAGGATGGTGGGCCTAACCTGGGCCACGAAAAACGCCTACGCGGGCGGAAACGCCGAGCCCGCCCCCCTTTCCGCTTTGGGAGAGGCGCTCCTGGCGCGGATGGAGAGGTTGGGCATGGCGTTGGACGTCTCCCACCTGGCGGATACCGCCTTCTTTCCGGTTATGGCCCGTTTTAAGGGGCCGGTGGCCGCCTCGCATGCGAACGCCCGGGCCCTCACCCCCACCCCCCGCCATCTTTCGGACGAGATGCTTCTGGCCCTCCGGGTGCGGGATGGGGTGGTGGGAGTCGTCCCGTTCAACGCCTTTCTGGATGTGAGTTGGACACGAGGCATGCCCAGGCTTCCCATCAGCGCCTGTCTGGCCCATAAGGCCTACCTCGAGGCCCGCCTGGGCCCGGATCGGGTGGGGCTGGGTAGCGACTGGGATGGGGGGTTTGGCCTGGAAAGCCTCCCGCTGGGTTTAGAGGCCCACAAGGACCTCGTCCGCCTAGGAGACGAGGCGTTTTTGGGAGGAAACTGGATCCGTTGGCTTCAAACCTGGCTGTAAAGCCTAAAAATTCCCCAGTGCTCCTTCAAAAGCTCGGGGTGCCACTGGAGGCCCAAAAAGAGCGGATGGCCCTCCAGGATGACCGCCTCCACCAGCCCGTCCGGGGCGAGGGCCACCGCTTTGAGCCCTGGGGCTAAGCGTTTTAAGCCCTGATGGTGGTAGGAGTTGACCCGGAAGGTCTCAGGAAAAAGCCGTCCCAATGGGCTTTCTCCCACCTGGGTGAGGGAGTGGGCCAGGCCCCGCCCCTTTTGCTGGTGCTGAACCTCCCGAAATCCAAAGGAAGAAAGGTCCTGGTAAAGGCTTCCCCCCAGGGCCACGTTCATCGCCTGGATTCCCCGGCAGATGCCGAGGATGGGCAGGCCGTTTTCCACCGCGTACTTGATCAGGAACAACTCCAACTGATCCCGCTCAGCCTGGACCTCTCCTAAGGCGGGGTGGGGTTCCTCATGGTACAAAGCGGGGTCCAGATCCACCCCCCCTGGGAGGAGGAGGCCGTCTAGGTGGGGGAGGATCCTCTCCAGCCGCTTTGGGTCCTGGGGAGGGAGAAGGACGGGGGAAAGCCCCGCATGGGCAAGGGCCTCGAGGTAAGCTGTCCGCAGACCCCAGAGTTCCGCGCTAAACTGGGTGGCCACACCGATGAACACGCCCCATCTTAACCCAAGGTTTCTCGAGGCGCTTAAGCAGGCCCTAGACGGCTTTCCCACCCCCTTTTACGCCTATGACCTCACCGTGCTCGAGGAAGAGGCCGAGGCCCTTCGGAAGGCCTTTCCTAAGGCTCGATTTTTCTTTGCCCTAAAGGCGAACCCCGCCCTTCTTCCCCAGATCAAGGCCCTGGGGTTCGGCGCGGAGGCGGTCTCGGCCGGCGAGGTGGAACGGGCCCTTGGGGTAGGGCTTTCCCCGGAGGAAATCGTCTGGAATGGTCCCGTGAAGACCCCCTGGGCCCTCCAGCGTTTCCAGGACCGTCCACCGGTGACGGTCCTGGACTCGGAGGCGGATCTCCTTAGGGTAAGCCGCCATCTAAAGGGGGCACAGGTCCTCCTCAGGGTCAACCCCGATCTTCCCGTGAGGACGCACGGTCACTTGGCCACGGGGAGGGGGGAAAGCCAGTTCGGCGTGTTGCCCCAAAAGCTGCCGGGCTTTTTGAGAAGGGCTGAGGGGCTGGGCCTTTTGGTTTTGGGCCTCCACCTCCACCTGGGCTCTGGTCTGGACCGGGCGGAGGATTTTCTAGAAGGGTATGCGGTCCTCCAGCGCCTCCGAACTGCGGTTGGGCCCCAGAGGGTCCTCAACCTAGGAGGCGGCTTCGGCCTGGATCTCCCGCTTGGGCCCCTTGGGCCTGCCATGGAGGACTTGGCCCGTCTGTACGGAGCCAAGATCTGGCTCGAGCCCGGCCGACGCCTGGTGGCCGGAAGCGGGGTTCTGGTGACCAGAATCTGGGGCGTGAAGCGGACCCGTAAGACCTACCTCCTCTTAGACGCAGGGATGACGAGCTTCCTCAGACCCCTCCTCTATGGGGCCAGGCACCCCGTTCTCCCCCTCTACCAAAGCGAGAAGGAAGCCGTCTTTGACCTCGCGGGCCCGGCCTGTGAGGCTGCCGACGTGCTGGCCCGGGGGGTGCGCCTCCCGGTCCCCAAGGAAGGGGAAGCCCTGGTCTTTCTCTTGGCGGGAGCCTACGGGGCGAGCATGGCCATGCCGTATCTGGACACGCCCAGGCCCCTGGAGCTGGCCTGGGATGGGAGCGGCTGGCGGGTTCTGGATTTTTGTTATTAATTTCACGATTAAAATAGCAAGGGGAAAATATCCCCGCAGAATCCAGCCTTCCAACCGTAGCCCAGACCCCATCTCCCCCAAGGGCAAGGGGCTAGGCTGAACAGCGTGTGGCCCCCACCGCGGATCGTGGTCAGCGCCTGTTTAGGCCTGGCCGCCGTCCGGTACAACGGCGGCCTCATCCCCGACCCGGTGGTGGAGGCCTTGAAAACCCATGCCCACCTCATCCCCGTCTGCCCAGAGGTGGCCATCGGCCTAAGCGTACCCCGCCCCGCCATCCGCCTCGTCCAGGAGGGGAAAAGGCTGTTTTTGATTCAGCCAGAACCCTCTCCTAGGGACTTAACGGGTGAAATGGAGGCCTTTTCCCAGACCTTCCTAGAGGGTCTCCAGGTGGAGGGGTTTATCCTGAAAAATCGCTCCCCTTCTTGCGCCCTGAAGGACGCCCGCGTTTATGGTCCGAAGGGGGAGGTGCTGGGGCGTGGGGCAGGGCTTTTCGCCCGGGAGGTCCTAAGGCGGTTCCCCCTCCTGCCCGTGGAGGAAGAAGGCCGGCTGTCCAACCCCGTCCTGAGGGCCCAGTTCTTTACCCGGGTCTTCGGCCTGGCCCGGCTTCGAAGGGTAGAAACCCTTCAGGACCTCAGGGCCTTTCACGCCCGGTACAAGCTCCTCCTCATGGCCCAAAGCCCCAAGGAAACCCTGGCCCTGGGCCGGCTGATCGCCCAAGGGCACAAGACCGCCTTTCCCCAGGTTCTTGCCCGCTACCAGGAGGGGTTTCTGAGGGCCACCCTCCACCCCCCGAGGCCCGGGGGGCTGGCCAACGCCCTTCAACACGCCTTCGGCTACTTCAAGCGGGGGCTTTCCCAAAAAGAAAAGGCGCACTTCCTCGCTCTTCTAGAGGAGGTCCGCAAGGGCCGGACGGGCCCGGAAGCCCCCCTGGCCCTGCTGCGCTCATGGTCCTTGAGGTTCGGCGAGGCCTACCTCGAGGGCCAAGCCTTGCTGGAGCCCTTTCCCCAAAGCCTTCGCCACCTCCCCACCTAGCCTCAGCAAGCGGGAAGGTACTGGGGAAGGAGGTCCTCCAAGGCGTGAAGCTGGGGCACAAGGGCGCTTAAGGCCTCGGGAATGGGGGCAGTGTTCCCTAAAAGGAGCATTTCCAACTGGTCCAGGGTGACCGGGGCAAAGGGGAGGCGGGCCACAAGGCGGAGCAGAGGGATGGGGATGGGAAGAAGGGGCTTTTGCACCCCCAGGGCCTTTTGAACCAGCAGGTAAAGCTCCTTGAGCGTGTACTCCCTGGGGCCCACCAGGTCCAGCCGGCCCAAAAACCCCACCTCCAGGCTTCGAGCCACGGCCAGAGCCACGTCCCCTGCGTACACGGGGCGAAAACGGTAGGCCCCATCCCCCACCAGAGGCATGAACGGAAGGGGAAGGCGGGCCAAGGGTTTGAGCACCCGACAGAAAAACCCATCCCCCTCCCCGAAAACCAGGCTTGGCCGCAGGATGGTCCACTCCAGGCCGCTCTTTTCCACCTTCTCCTCGGCCAGGGCTTTGGTCTCAAAGTAGAGGCTCCTCGTTCCCCGCCTTGCCCCCAATGCGGAAAGGTGGACCAGGCGGCGAACCCCTTGGACCTGCATGGCCTTTAGGGTGTTCTCTACCCCCAGGACATGGGTCCGGTGGAAGGCCTCCCGGCTTCCCCGGATGATCCCGGGAAGGTAGACCACCGCCTCCGCGCCGCTTAGATCCGGCGCCTCGGCGGTCACGTCCGACCTGCGGAAAAGGACCCCCGGGGGGAGGGGGGCCGGCCTCCGGGCCAGGACCAGAACGGCCCACCCCCTTTCCCGAAGCGCCCTCACCACATACCGACCGAGGAAGCCCGTGCCTCCGATAACGGCGATCATGCCGCTTCGAGCTCCCCTTCCGCCTCCAGGGCCAAGGCCTGGGGGTTCAGGAGGTAGACCCGGCGGTAGGCGGTCTCGATCAGGCCATCCCGCCTAAGGTCAGAAAGAATTTTGGAGACGCTCTCCCGGGTAGAAGCGGTGGCATCGGCGATTTCTTCGTGCGAGGCCAGAACGTAGACCCCGCGGAGATCCTCCTCCCGGGCGGGGGTGTGGCTCAGGAAGAGGAGATAACGGGCGATCCTGGCTCGGAGCTCCCCCAACTGGAGGTGGGCCTCATAGGCCTGGACGCGGCGCATCTGCCGGGCCAGATTCTTCGCCACCTCCCGGATCTCCTCATGGGAAAACCGCCGGGGTTCAAGGGCCTGGGCCTTCGCCTCCGTAAGGGCCTCTGCGGTGTAGCGGTGCCGCCCCCCTTCCAGGGCCTCCTCGCCGAAGTAGTCCCCAGGCAGGACGTGGCGCAGGGTAAGCTGCCGGCCGTCCGGAAGGAGTTCCACGACGCGCACCAGACCCTCCTCCAGAAGGAAGAGGTTTTCCGCAGGGTCACCAGCCAAATAAAAGGCCTCCTTACGCTGTCTTCTCATCTCGCACCTCCTCGGCGATCTCCTCAGGGGTTCTCGCGTAGCGGGCCCCAAGCCGGGCCGCCTCCTCGGGGCTTGCCCCTTGGCCGCCGAGAAACACCAGGGGGGCCAGGCCCCGCAAGCACCCCACGGGAAGGCTACGCAGGGGGTCGGAGACGAGGGCGGAAAGGACCACCGCCCGGGCCCCGAGCCGCCGGGCATAGGCCTGGAGGTCGCCCAAGGGGGTATCGGGCCCCAAGTAGACCGCCCGCACGCCCAGGCGACGGAGAAAAAAGGCTGTAAACATGGCTCCGATCTCGTGCCGCTCCCCCGGTGGGGTGGTGATCAGCACAAGGGGCCCCGCGGGATGCCCCAGGAGGTCGAGAAGCTCCTGCACCCTGGCCCGCATAAAGGTGCTCACCAGGTGCTCTTCCGCCACGCCCAGCCTGCCCTCGTGCCAGAGCCTCCCCACCTCCTGCAAAATGGGAACGGCAAAGGAAAGGAGGACCTCCTCGGGGCCCAAGGCCCTAAGGGCCTGGCGGAACAGGCGTTCCGCCCGCTCCATCTCCCCGGCCAGAAGGGCCTCCTTGAGGGGGGTGGGCTCCAAGGGGTTCTCCCTTTCCAGACGAAGGATGGCCGCCCGAGGGGAGAGGCCTGCCTCGAGCCAGGCCTTGACCCGCCTCAACGCCTCCACCTCCTCAGGGCTGTAAAGCCGGTGGCCGCCTGGGGTCCTTCTGGGGCGGGGAAACCCGTACCGGCGTTCCCACTGCCTAAGGACCTCGGCGGAAAGGCCGGTGAGGGCCTCCACCTCGGAGATGGTGTATAGGGGGCGGGTCATGCCCTCAGGGTAGCCTCTGTACAACTTTCTGTCAAGGTCTTGTACACAATTTGGGGCTGGAAGTGTGATCAAAACCCACATTCCCATGGGGGAAGACCCGGTAGACTCGGCCATCATGGAACCGGACTGGAAAAGCCTGGTGCGGATCATCCAGAGGTATTCCACCACCTTCTACCTATCCAGCCTCCTGTTCCGGTCCGAGGTGCGGAGGGCCGTCTGGAGCCTTTACGCCACCTGCCGCCTGGGGGATGATGCCGTGGACGAAAGCCCCACCCCCGGGGCCGACCTCGAGGCCTGGTGGCAGGGGGTGGAGCGGGCCTATGCGGGAAACCCCGAGTACCCCTGGGAGGCCGCCCTGACCTGGACCCTAAAGCGGTTCGAGCTTCCCTTCTGGGTTTTCCAGGACCTCAAAGCCGGCCTCCTGCGGGACCTGGGCCCCGTGCGCATCCAGGATGAGGAGGATCTCCTCCTTTACAGCTACCAGGTGGCCGGGACAGTGGGCCTCCTGATGGCCAAGGTGGCGGGGGCCAGAGGGGGGGAAAAGGAGGCCATTGCCCTCGGACAGGCCATGCAGATCACGAATATCCTCCGGGACGTGGGGGAGGATCTGAGGCGGGGAAGGGTTTACCTGCCCCTAAGCCTCCTGGAGCGGTACGGGGTAAATTTGGAAAAGATTCAGAATATGGAGGTTCCGGAGGGGTACACCGATCTGATGCGCCATCTCTCAAATCTGGCCAGAAAGCTCTATGAGCAGGGGTTTCAAGGCCTTCGCCACCTCGAGACAGGCCGGGCCGCGGTGGCTCTGGCCGCCCTGCAGTACCGGGGGATTTTGGACAAGCTGGAACGGCAGGCCTTCCCCAATCTGAAGGAACGGATCTACCTGCAGCCGTTGGAGAGGGCCCTCCTCCTCCCCCGGGCCCTGGCCCGGGTCTTATACTGAACCCATGCGCTGGCGCTACCTCTTAAGCGGCCTCTTCCTCTTCCTAGCCCTCCTTGTCCCGGAGGGGCGGACACTGTTTCTCATCCTCTCCGCTTTCCCCCTCCTCCTCAGGCCCCCCGCCTGCCCGGTCAAGCCATGACCCTAAGCCTGAGGGCCCTGGCACCAGACCTCCCCCGGTTGCGGGAAAACCCCCTGGGGTTTCTCCAAACCCTGGCGGGCAAGGGGAGCCGGTTCTTTCTCCCCAGACCCCCTGTGGCCTTCCTCTTTGACCCAGAAGGGGTGGAAAAGGTCCTTTTGCAGGCGGAGACGAGCAAAAAGACCTTCCAGTACACCGCCTTGGCCCGGGTCACGGGCAAAGGCCTCCTCACCGATGACAAGCCGGGGTGGAAGAAGGCTCGCACGGCCTTGAAGGACCCCTTCTTGCCCAAGGCCATGCCTGCCCTTAAACCCCTTCTGGAGGAGGAGGCCGAGGCGTTTTTTTCCGCGTGGCGCCCGGGGGAAAAGGACCTCGAGCACGAGATGCTTGCCCTCTCCCTCCGCCTTTTGGGCCGGGCCTACTTTGGAGGCCCCTTACCCCAGGAGGTCGCCGAGGCGAGCCTTAGGGCTCTTGATCAGGTCATGCGCGCCACCAAGACCCCCTGGCTCCTCCTCTCCCCCCTGCACCGCAGGGCCTTGGCCCGGGAAAAAAGAAGGCTGATGCGGGCGGCCGCCTCCCTCCTGGTGCGCTTCCCCCCCTTGCGAGCCCTCCCTGAGGAACGGGCGCTCTCCGAGGCCATGACCTTGCTCATCGCGGGGCATGAGACCACGGCCAGCGCCCTTTCCTGGAGCCTTTACCTGCTCATGAAGCACCCCGGTCACGTGCCGAGGCTTTTGGAAAGCGAGGCGTACGCCCTCTGGGTCTTCCAAGAGGCGCTGAGGCTTTACCCTCCCGCCTGGGTCCTCAGCCGGCGCCTGGAGGCCCCCCTGGTCCTTCCTGGGCTCAGCCTTCCTAAGGGGACCCTCCTGGTCCTTTCCCCCTTCGCCACCCAAAGGACCCAGATGGAAGACCCTTTGGCCTTCCGGCCGGAGCGGTTCAAAACCCCGCCCAGGCCCGGGGCTTACTTCCCCTTCGGCCTCGGGCAAAGGATCTGCCTGGGCAAGGACTTCGCCCTTCTGGAGGGCGTGGTGGCCCTGCGGGCCCTCTTTGCCCGCTTCAGGCTTGGCCTCCTTAAGGAACCCGGCCTCGAGGCGGGGATCACCCTAAGGCCCAAAGGGGGGCTCTGGGCGGTGGTCTCGGAGGAAGGATGACCTACCTGGAGTTTCACCTCGTCTTCCTCCTTCCTCCCCTTCTGTGGCTGGCCCTTGGGGGTGTCCCAAAAGGGTCCAGGGCGCCTGGGTACCTCCTTATGCCCCTCATCGCCCTCCTCTGGACCACCCCTTGGGACAACTACCTGGTCTACCGGGGGGTTTGGACCTACCCTCCGGAGCGGGTTTGGTTCCGGATCGGATACGTGCCCTTTGAGGAATACCTGTTTTTCGTCCTCCAGCCCCTTCTCACTGGCCTTGTGGCCCATCGCCTTTTCCAACCCGGGCCTGGGGGGCCGGCCTGGGCCCGGAGCCTCGGGGGAATGGGGTTTCTCCTGCTCAGCCTGCTGGGTGGGCTTCTGGTCCAGAACGAGAAGGGGGTTTACCTGGGGCTAATCCTCCTCTGGTTTGGCCCACCCCTGGCCCTCCAGTGGGCCTTCGGAGGAGACCTGCTTCTGGGCGCCCTAAAGCCCTATCTGCTGAGCGTCCTCCTCCCTACCCTATACCTGTGGTGCGCGGACCTCTTGGCCATTCGCATGGGCATCTGGGCGATATCCGAGCGGTATACCCTGGGAATCGCCCCATTCGGCCTTCCGCTGGAGGAGATGGTCTTCTTTCTGGTGGTCAACCTGGCCATCGTCCAAGGGCTCTTCCTCGTCTGGCATCCCGAGGCCAGACGGAGGCTTCAAAGGCTTCAAGGGGGGAAGCCTTCCTGATAGGGTAAGGGCATGCTCGGGCAGCTTCAGAAGGAGCGACCCCTCGGGCAGGCCTTTGGCCTTCTCCTTTGGGCCATCTTCCGCTTCCGGCTCCAACGCAGGCTCCATGGGGTTTACCTCAAAGGGGAGCTTCCCGAGGGCCCTTTGGTCCTGGCGGCCACCCACCAGACCTATTTTGACGGCCACTTCACCCTACTCCTCCTAGGGGCAAAGGGGCACTTCCTGATGGACGAGGCCAACCTACGCGCCTTCCCCTACTTCCGCCTTCTGGGCGGCCTTTCGGTAAAGGAGGTGCGGAAAGCCCTCAGGGTCCTCAAGGAAGGGGGACGGGTGGCGGTCTTCCCCGAAGGCCTTCTGCGCCCCCAAGGACCCATCGGACCCCTCAAGCGGGGGGCGGTTTACCTGGCGGAAAAGGCCGGTGTCCCCCTCATCCCGGCGGTCTTCCGGGTCTACGCCCGGGGGTTTGAGCTTCCCGAGGCCTATCTCCGCCTTGGCCCTCCGGTCCCCCCCAGGCTTAAGGACCTGGAGGAGGCGATGGCGGCCCTTGCAGAGGAGGTGGATGCGCTCCAGGGTCAAACCCATCCCCGCAGGCCCCTTCCCGGGTTCAGGCTGATCCTCAAAGGGGCCAGAGGACCCGACGAGTGGCTGGGAGGCCATGGGGTTCTTTGAAGGGGTTCTCCTCTTCCTCCTCTTCCGCCTGGGCATCGCCCTGACCAACCTTGTCCTCTTCCCCGTTCTAAGGCCCACCCCGACGAGACCCCCCCTGCGGGTCAGCCTGCTCATCCCCGCCAGGAATGAGGCCCACCGCCTCCAAGAGACCCTCCCCCGCTTTTTGAGGCAAGGGGCGGACGAGGTCCTCCTCTTGGACGACCAGTCGGAGGACGGGACCCTGGAGCTGGCCCTCCGCCTGGGGGGGGGAACCCCGGGCTTCCAGGCCCTCAAGGGGAGGCCCTTGCCCAGGGGCTGGGTGGGCAAGAACTGGGCCTGCCATCAACTCGCCGAAAAGGCCAAGGGGGAGGTGCTGGTCTTTGTGGACGCGGATGTAGAGATGGAAGAGGGCGCCTTATCCGCGCTGATCGCCCGCTACAGAGGAGGGCTTCTTTCCGCCTTTCCCAGGCAGAAAGCAGGCAGCCTTCTAGAGCTGGCCACCGTGCCCTTCGTGATGGACGGCCTTCTTTCCTTTTTGCCCTACCCGCTTCTGCCCCACTTTCCCGCCGCCAACGGCCAGGTGATGGTCCTTTCCCGGGAGGCCTACGAGAGGCTGGGCGGCCACCGGGCCGTTCGGTCCTCGCCCATTGAGGACGTGGCCCTGGCCCGGCTGGCGAAACGGCGGGGCCTGCCCATGGACCTGGTCTTAGGGGATGGCCTCCTTAAGGTCCGGATGTACCGAGGCTACCTCGAGGCCGTGGAGGGGTTTGGGAAGAACTTCCTTCCCCTGCACGGCCACTGGACGATCCTTCTCGCCTCGGCCTTTTTTCACCTGGCCCTCTACACCCTGCCCTGGGCCTATGGGCTTTGGGGCCTAGGGGTCCTGGGCATCCTGGAGCGGCTCCTGATCGCCTGGAAAACGGGTGGGCCCCTGGGTTCGGCCTTCCTCACCCCCCTAAGCCCCGTTCTGCTCATCCCCATCTACCTCCGGGCCCTTCTCAGGCCGCGCTGGAAGGGCAGGGTCCTATGAGGCCTCTGTAGGAAGGACCCAGGTTGCCCCCAAAGGGGAGGGTATACTCCTTTCCATGCGCGCGGTGGTCATCGGAGCAGGGGTGGGGGGGCTCTCCGCGGCCATACGGCTTCAGGCCATGGGCCTCGAGGTCCTCCTTCTGGACAAGCTTCCTGGACCGGGGGGGAGGGCCTTTGTGCACCGGGCGGAAGGCTTTACCTTCGACATGGGGCCGACGGTCATCACCGTTCCCCCCTTTATCGAGGACCTCTTCGCCACCGCCCCCGGAAACCCCAGGCTCCACCCGGACTTTCCCGAAGGCCAAGGGACCTCCTACACAGACCAATACGTCACCCTCATCCCCCTAGACCCCTTCTACCGGATCCATTTCCCGGACGGAAGCCACTTTGACTACACCAATCGCCGGGAACAGCTCCTCGAGGAGATCCGTCGGCTGGCCCCCGAGGATCTAGACGGGTACCTGGCCTTTGAGCGGCATGCGCGGGCCATCTTTGAAAAGGGTTTTCTCGAACTCGGCTTCACCCACTTCTCCAGCCTTTGGGACATGCTCCGCATTGCCCCTGAGCTCTTCCGGCTGGACGCGGTCCGGCCGCTTTACACCCTGGTGAGCCGCTACTTTAAAGACCCCCGGCTTCGCGAGGTCTTCTCCTTTGAAAGCCTGCTGATCGGCGGGAACCCCCTTAAGGTGCCCGCCCTTTACGCCATGATTCACTTCGTGGAACGGAACTGGGGGGTTCATTTCGCCCTAGGGGGGACGGGGGCCTTGGTCAGGGGTCTGGAACGGAAGTTCTTGGAGTTGGGCGGGAAGGTACGCTACCAAGCCCCAGTCCGCCGCATTCTGGTCAGAAGCCGCAAGGTCGAGGGGGTGGTGCTGGAGAGCGGGGAGAAGATCCCCGCAGAGATCGTGGTCTCCAATGCGGACTACGTCCACACCTACGCCCAGCTCCTCCCCCCCGAGGCCAGATCCCTCCTCACCGAGCTGCGGCTCAAAACGACCCGGCTTTCCATGGGGCTTTTCGTCCTCTACTTCGGGTTCAAGGCCAGGGGCGATGAGGGGGAAAGGCTCCGGCACCACAACGTCCTCCTGGCCGAGCGGTACGAGGGGCTCCTCCGGGAGATCTTCGACCGGAAGGTCCTCCCCGAGGACTTCGCCCACTACCTCCACCTTCCCACCCTCACCGACCCCAGCCTGGCCCCCCCGGGGCACCATGCGGCCTACACCCTGATCCCCGTACCCCACAACGGAAGCGGGCTAGACTGGAAAAAGCTGGGCCCCGTCTACGCGGAAAAAGCCCTGGATTACCTAGAAAAAAACTTCCTCCCGGGGCTTAGGGAGCGGCTGGCCTACGTGCACTACATCACCCCCGACTACTTTGAATGGACCCTGAATAGTCACTTGGGCAGCGGCTTCGGCCCCGAGCCCGTATTGTGGCAGTCCGCCTCCTTCCGACCCCAGAACCGGTCGAAGGAGGTGCGGGGGCTCTACCTGGTGGGGCAGAGCTACCAGCCCGGGGCGGGCCTGCCCTCGGTCATGATGTCCGCAAAGATGACCGCCCGGCTGGTCGCGGAGGATCTGGGATGGAAGGACGTACCCGCAAGCGTAAACACCTCGAGGCCTGCCTACTAGGTGAGGTGGCCTACCAGGGGGTGAGCACGGGGTTTGAACGCTACCGCCTCCGCTACGACCCCTTGGCGGGGCTTTCCTTGACCGAGGTGGACCTTACCACCTCGTTTTTAGGCAAGACCCTGAAGGCCCCCTTCCTGGTCTCCCCCATGACCGGAGGGGAGGAGCTCGGAGAGCGGATCAACCTGGCCCTGGCCGAGGCGGCGGAGGCCCTTGGGGTGGGGATGTCCTTAGGGAGCGGCCGGATCGCCCTGGAAAACCCGGAGGCCTTAAGGAGCTTCAAGGTGCGCCGGGTGGCCCCCAGGGTCCTCCTTATCGCCAACCTGGGCCTGGTCCAGCTCAACCGAGGGTATGGCCGGGAGGAAGTCTTGCGCCTGGTGGAACTCCTCGAGGCGGACGCCCTGACCCTCCACGTCAACCCTCTCCAGGAGGCGGTGCAGGGGGGGGATACGGACTTCCGGGGCCTTTTGGAAAAGCTCGCAGACCTCCTGCCCACCCTTCCCTTTCCCGTCCTCCTGAAGGAGGTGGGGCACGGGTTTAGCCGGGAGGCGGCCAAGAGGCTTAAGGGGCTTCCCCTGGCGGCTTTGGACGTGGCGGGGGCAGGGGGAACGAGCTGGGCCCGGGTGGAGGAGTGGGTGCGCTTCGGACAGGTGGTGCGCCAGGAACTTTCGGAGATCGGCATCCCCACCGCTCAGGCCATCCGGGAGTGCCGAGAGGAGCTCCCAGACCTCCCCCTTATCGCCTCCGGGGGGGTGTACACGGGAACGGACGCGGCGAAAGCCCTCGCCCTTGGAGCAGACCTGGTGGGGGTGGCCAGACCCCTTTTAAACCCGGCCCTTGCGGGACCGGAAAGGGTGGCGGAGTGGATCGCCAACTATTTGGAGGAGATGCGCATCGCCCTCTTCGCCATCGGGGCCAAAACCCCCCAGGAGGCCCGGGGACGGTGGGAGGCCGCATCATGAGAGTCCTGGTGACGGGGGCTACGGGGTACGTGGGTGGAAGGCTCATTCCCCGGCTTTTGGAGCGGGGGCATTCGGTCCGGGTCCTGGTCCGAGACCCCCGGCGGCTGGAGGGCCGGCCTTGGGCAGGGCAGGTGGAGGTGGTCCCGGGAAGCCTGGACGACTCCCCGAGCCTGCAAAGGGCGCTCGAGGGAAGGGAGGCCGCCTACTTCCTGGTTCACGGCCTGTACGAACCCCAGTTTGAACGGAAAGAACCCCTTTGGGCCCAGAACTTTGCTGAGGTGGCTCGAGCGGAGGGGGTAGGACACGTCATCTATCTGGGCGGTCTCCTACCCAAGGGTGGCCACCCTTCCCTCCACCTTCAAAGCCGGGCCCAGGTGGGGCGGATCCTCCGGGAGGCCCTACCCACCACGGAGTTCCGAGCGGGCCCGATCATCGGCTCGGGGTCGGCCAGTTTCGAAATGACCCGCTACCTCACGGAACGACTGCCCATCATGCTGGTTCCCCGCTGGGTCCTTAACCCCGTCTCCCCCATCGCGATACGGGATATCCTCAACTACCTGCTTTTGGCCTTGGACAGGGGGCCCTCGGGGATCGTGGAGGTGGGGATGGAACCCCTGAGCTTCAAGGCCATGATGCAGATCTATGCGGAGGTCCGCGGCCTTAAACGGCTCATCCTTCCCGTTCCCGTGCTAGCGCCGCGTCTGGCGGCCTTGTGGGTGGGCCTGGTCACCCCTATCCCCACCCGTCTAGCCGTCCACCTGGTGGAAGGGATCCTGCACCCCCTAGTGGCGAACACCGCCTGGGCGCGAAGGCGATTCCCCGAGGTCGAACCCCTGTCTTACCGTAGGTCCGTGGAGCTGGCCTTGGAACGGATCGCCCTCAAAGAGGTGGAAACACACTGGTCGGGTGCCCTTGGGGGCCAGGGGGTGTATTTGGAGGACCGGGAGGGCCTGATCCGGGAAGTGCGAACCCTAGTCGTGAAGGCCGATCCGGACTCGGTTTTTCGCACCTTCTCCTCTTTAGGTGGGGAGCAGGGCTGGCTCGTCTGGGGTTGGGCCTGGGCGCTGAGGGGACTTTTAGACCGGTTATTGGGTGGACCGGGGCTTCGGCGCGGACGGCGGCACCCCCTGGAGCTCCTCCCCGGAGAGGCGGTGGACTTCTGGCGGGTGGAGGAGGTGGAGCCTCCTCGGCTTCTCAGGCTGAGGGCGGAGATGCGCCTGCCGGGTAGGGCCTGGCTCGAGTGGCAGGGCCTACCGGAGGAAGGGGGTACCCGCCTAGTCCAGACGGCCTACTTCGAACCTAAGGGCCTCCTCGGTTTTCTTTACTGGTGGGCTCTCTATCCCTTTCACCGCATCATCTTCAGCGACCTCGCAGAGGCGATCGCCTCGAGGGCCCAGGGGGAGGATCCAAGGCGGGGCAGCGGCGGAGCCAAAGCTCCATGGTGAGGGTATGGGGTAGGGTTTCTACCCTATCGCCTACGCTCTCGGAACCTGGCTCCCGGGCGGAGCAGCACAGGAGCTGGCCATTCAGGTGGGCTACAGCATCGCCGACCTCGTTGCCAAGCCCATCTACGGCATACTGGTTTACCCCACCGCCCGGGCTAAAACCCTGGAGGAAGGGCCAGGGGCAGAGGCTAGGATAGCCTGAAGGGGTTTTCCGCTTTCCTGGGGGCTCACCTTAGGCTGCCAGGTCTTGCAAAAGGACCAAGGCGGCCCTTTCTTTGGTCTTGGCCTCCACCATGATGTCCAAGGGGGCTGGAAGAGCCTGGAGGAGTCGTTGGAAATCCGCCCTGGATACAAAAGCCGCATGAGCCCCAAGGCGACGGGCCGGGTCTTGACTCGCCAGATGGACCTTAGGCCGCGTCCGCCAGGTGGAAACGCAGAGGTGTAAGGCCTCCTCTAGAGAGAGGCGACCAGGGTTCAGGGCATGGTGCAGAGTGTCTAGGACAACCGGCACCCCAAGCCTCTCCGAGACGGGAAGGACCTCCTCGAGGCTCCAAAGCCGCTCGTCGTTCTCCAGGGCCAGGTAGCGGAGGACTTCCCTTTCCCCCTTCAGGTTCTCCCAAACCCTCCGAGCAGCCCCCTCCTTGTCCCCGTAAGCCCCCCCAAGGTGGAGGACCAAAACCCCCTCCTCTGCCCCGAGGAGGGAGAGGAGGCGGGCAGAGTAGCGGAGCTCGGCCAAGGAGGCCTCCACCACCTTTGGGGAGGGGCTCCCAGGGTTCACATACTGGCCGGGATGCATGGAAAGCCTCTGCCCGAGGGAACGGACAACGCCTCCCAGCCGGGCCAGCTCCTTGGCGTGCACCTTCTCCCAGGGGTAAGGGAAAAGGGGATGGGAGGCCAGGGGGATAAGGTGTTGGCCAATGCGGAACAGGTGGAAGCCGTTTTGCCTATTCCATAGGAGGATCCGTTCCAGGTCCTTCAGGTTCTCCTCCACCTTGGCCAAAGCCCGCTCCTCCGCCAAGGAGGCCAAGCGAAGGGTCCGATTGGTGGTGGCCCCTAGGGTCAGGTTCTCACAGGGATAGCCCAGCCGGATCATTTCAGATGGAGGGTGGCCCTAAGGCGGACCTCCACGGGGTCGTCCACCTGGAGAAAGAGGAGGCTTGGCCGCTCGAGGCCCCAATCGGAAAAGCGGGTCCGGAACCGGCCCTCAAACCTCAAGGGAAAGCCCTCAAAAAGCCGCCCCTCAATGCGCACAGGCCGCTTTTGGCCCACCATCTCTAGCCGGCCCTCCACCCAGAAGACCTCGCCATCCCGATAAGCCCGTTCCAGATGCAGACAGGCCTCGGGATAGGCTTCAACCTTAAGGATCTTCCGGGCCTTCTCGTCCCGCTCCTCGTTGCCCGAGTCCCAGGCCCTCTGGTCTAGACAAACCTTTCCGCCCGCCTTCTCCTTCCCATCCCAAAAGACCTCTCCCCGGGCGGTGGGGTTTTTCCCCTCCCAGGCTCCCAAAAGAAACGTCCCCCGGTAGACCGCCGACCCCTCCACCGAGTAGGGCGCCTGCGCCAGGCCCAGAAGGGGAAGGAAAAGGAGCAAAAGCTTCCTCATCGGTGCCTCCAGGTCTCCCCCAGTGTAGCGAAGTCCCGAAACCCGAGGAAGAGGATAGGCCTCCTGCGGGCCTCCGGACTTCCCTCCACGTGGAGGACCTCCCCAAGGAAAAGGGCGTGGTCCCCATCTGAAGGCCACTCCTCCACCTTCAGCTCAAAGACCGCCAGGGCCTTTTCGGGCACCAGGGTCTTCTGAAGCTTCTGGGCGGGCCGCAAGGCCACCCCCAACTTCTCGGCCTTATCCACCCTCCGGCCAGACAGGTAACCGGAGCGGACCACCCAGGCCCTCTCCTCCCAAGGGAGGAAGGAGAGGGCGGCTTCCCCGAGCTCCCGCAGGAGGAAAAGGGTATGGTTTTTGCGGTCTATGGCCAGGAGAAAGCGGAAGGGCTCCTTGGAGACGGGGGTCCACCAGGCCAGGGGCATGAAGTTCCGCCCCACGGAAAGGAGGGCGAGGTGCATGGGGTAGAAGTAGCTCCGGTAGCTCAAATTTCCACCACCTCCGGCGGAGGGTCCTTCAGGGCTTCAGAAAGGAGCCTCGAGGCCGCTTCCTCCGGGGAAAGGGCCCCTTTGGGAGGCCCGCCCAGAGGGGTCCAGAGGCCGGTGGCCACCGCAGGGAGCCGGACCAGGATCAAGTGGACCCCCTCGCGGCGGAACTCCTTGCGGGCCACGTCCAAAAGCGCCTCGAGGCCCGCCTTCGCCGCCGCATAGGCCGCAAAGCCAGGCACCCGCACATACCCCGGGTAGGCCCCGAGGAAAACCCCCCTTCCCCCAGGGGTAAACCGGGCGTGCTTGAGAACCAGGTAGGCCCCGGTGAGGTTGGCCCCCAGCACCGTCTCAAAGGCGGAGCGGGGAAGGTCTCTTAAAGGCGAGCGTTCCACCGCCCCCACGGCATAGACCAGGAGGTCCAAAGGGGGAAGGGACTGGAAGAAGGCGTGGACCTCGAGCTCGTCCGTCACCTCCAGCCGGACCGCCCCCGGCGGGGCTTTTTCCATCCGCCTTGCGGCCAGGAAGACCTCCCCTCGCCCAAAGAGGAGCCGGGCGATGGCCCCACCGATCCCGCCGCTTGCCCCGATGACCAAGCTCCTCACGCCCCACCCCCTTTCAGGCCCTGAACCAGGTCCAAATACCGTCTCCGCATCCCCTCCAGGTCCACCCCCACGGGCTCGTACCCGGGATACTCCGGGGCCCAGCGCCTAAGCCAGGCCAGACCGGGGTCGTGGAGGTAGCCCTGCTTGACCAGGTTAAACATCCGGAAGTAGGGGGCCCGGTCCACCCCCAGCCCCCCCGCCCACTGCCAGCCCTGCAGATTGTTGGCCGTATCCCCGTCCAAGAGGAGATGGCGGAAAGCTTCCTCGCATCTCTTCCAAGGAAGAAGGGCATACTTTACGGCGTACTGGGCCACGAGCATCCGGGCCCGGTTGGAAACGAAGCCCGTGGCGCGAAGTTCCCGCATCGCCGCATCCACCACCGGCACCCCCGTACGCCCCTCTAAAAAGGCCTGGAAGCCCTCCTCATCCTCCCGCCAGGGGAAGCGGGCAAACCGGGGGTCCAAGGGGGTATGGAGCATCTCTGGGCGGTGGTAAAGGAGGTGGGCAGAGTACTCTCTCCAGACCAGCTCTGAAGCCCACTTCCTGGGGCCTTCCCCCTCCAGGGCCAAAGCCCGGCTGAGGGCCAGCCTGGGGGAGAGGACCCCCAGGGTGAAGTAGGGGGAAAGCCGGCTCGTCCTTGCCTCGAGGGCATCCCGCACCAGAAGGTAGCGGTGGACGGGCCCGGAGAGAAACCTCTCCAAGGCCCTTAAAGCCGCCCTCTCCCCGGGCTCGGGAAGGTCGGGGAAGATCTCCTGGGGGACCTCCCCCAGGGGAAGGTCCAGGGAGACTGGGGGGAAGCGCAGGGGGGCCTCGAGGGGGGGAGGCAGGGGGCCCAGGGCCCGCTCAAAGGCGCGGAAGGAGGGACGAAAGGGAAGGGCCTCGGGAGAGAAGGCGTACTGGCCGGGAAAAAGTTTGAGCGGAACCGCCCGGCCCACCCGTTCGTCCCGCATCCGGCCGTAGGGGGTGTAGGCCAAGGAGGCGTGGACCGCTTCCGCCCCCACCGCCCGGGCCACCCAGGGCACCACCTCCCAAGGAGGCCCTTCCCGAATCAAAAGGAGGCCACCCCTTTGGGCATACGCAAGCCTTAAGGCGCGCAGGTTGGCGAAAAACCAGGCCCGGCGCCGGGGATGGGTCTTGAGAAGAAGGGGGTCCAGGACCACAAGACCCAAGGCGGGGCCCCGCTTGAGGGCCTCGAGGAGGGCAGGAAGGTCGTGTAGGCGTAGGTCTGCCCGGTGCCAGACCAGAACCACAGGGCAAGCCTAAGGGATCCTCAGGGGCAAAAGTGTGCCCTGAGCCCAAAATCCCGCCCAAAAGGGCGCTAAGGTGAAAGGATGAAACGCGCCTTTCTCCTCTTCCTGGGCCTTTTGGGCTTAGGGAAGGCGGTGAGCCCGGGGGACCCCGCACCCATCCTGGAGGCTGTGGACAGCTACGGCCGGAAGGTGGACTTCCGAGGGAAGTGGGTGGTCTTGTGGTTCTACCCCAAGGCCAAAAGCCCTGGGTGCACCGCCCAGGCCAAGCGGTACGCCGAGCTGTACGAGGCGTTCAAAGCCTTGGGCGCGGAGGTCTTCGGGGTGAGCCACGACCCCGCGCAGGAGCAGTGCGAGTTCGTGGAAAGGCTGGCCCTCAAAGGGGGTATGATCCCCGATCCCCAGGGCACTCTGGCCCGAGCGTACGGGGTGAAAAGCCTCTTCGGCTTCTACAGCCGGGACACCTTCTTGATCTCCCCAGAGGGCCGGGTGGAGAAGGTCTGGCGGAACGTGAACCCGTTCAAAGACGCGGACACCGTATTGGCCTACCTCAGGGCCCGACGATGAGGGCAGTGGTCATCGGGGCTGGGGTCGGAGGCCTTTCCGCCGCCTTGGCTTTGGCCCGTTCGGGCCTCGAGGTCACGGTCCTGGAGGCTCAGGCCTACCCCGGTGGGCTCGCGGGCACCTTCTTCCACCGGGGCTTCCTCTTCGACGCGGGGGCCACCCTCCTCGGAGGGCTCGAGCTCATGGAGGCTGTGGGAATCCCTCTCCCCTTTCCCCGTCTACCCGAAGGAAGCCCCCTAATCCGGGTCCAATCCCCCTATGGGGAGGTGGTGAGGCCTGTAGGGAGGAAAGCGGAGAGGGAAGCCTTAGGGGCAGGCTTCGGACGGGACGTCCTCCCCTTCCTCCTTTGGCAGGAGGGGAGGGCGGAAAGGCTCTGGCGGCTTGCCCCCCACCTTCCCTTCCCCCCAGCCCACCCTAAGGAGTGGAAGGCCCTCCTCGGGGCCCTGCCCTCCCTTCTCCCCTTGCTACCCGAGGCCTTCCTTCCCCTTTCCCGCTACACCCCAAGGGCAGGGTGGTTTCCCCTCTTCCTCCAGGGCCAAGCCCTCATCAGCGCCCAGACGGTGGACCCCTATGCCCTTTACGGGGCCGCGGCCCTTGACCTGCCCCACCGCGGGGTGGCCCTGCCTCAAGGGGGGATGGGCGAAGTGAGCCAAACCCTGGAAAGGGCCCTACGCGCCCTTGGGGGACGGGTTCTCTACCGGCACCGGGCGGTGGGCCTCGAGGTGGAGGGGCGGCGCGTCAAGGGGGTGGTGGCCCTCCACCGGAAGGAAAAGGTCCGGCTGGCCGGAGAGGTCTTCCTGGCCAACCTTCCCCCCTGGGACTTAGCCCGGCTCAGGGTCCTTCCCGAGGACCGGCCCTTGGGGAGGCGTCAGGCCCCTCCGGGGGATGCCTGGGGGGCCTTCGCCGTCTACGCAGGGGTGGAAGAGGGGGTGCTCGCCCACCCCGCCCCTTATCACCAGTGGCTCGGGGAGGGGGGTTGGGTCTTCCTCTCCATCGCTCCGGCCGGACGGGGACCAAGGGGCTTCCGGGCGGTCACCCT
>NZ_PSMQ01000006.1:29085-41768 GCF_040290245.1 Thermus sp. | reverse complement strand
GGCGGGGAAGGACCTCTGGACCACCGAGCCCCCAGACCTCCTTTACCTGGCCCTGTTCACCCTGCCCTAGGCCGCTGGGCCCTGAGGTAGCGGGGCCGGCCTAGGAGATCCTCCTTCACCTCGACCTGTTCAAACCCCATGGCTGCCATCTCTCGGGCCAGGAGGTGGATGTTTTCCGGGGCAAGCTCCAGGTAGATCCACCCCCCGGGCCTGAGGGCCTCCCAGGCCTCGGCCACCAGGGGCCGGGCCACCTTAAGCCCGTCCTCTCCCGCGTAAAGCGCCAGGGGGTTCTCATGGGCCAGCTCCTTGGGGGCGATGGCCCGGTAGCCTTCGGGAAGATACGGCGGGTTGGAGAGAATTAAATCCACCCCCCTTAGCCCCCCGGTCAAGGGGAGGGGGAGGAAGGTGACCTCGAGGCCCAGGGTTTCGGCGTTTTCCCTTGCCAAGGCCAGGGCTTCTGGATCGATCTCTGTGGCGTAGACCCGGGCCTCAGGGCGGCGGGCCTTGTAGGCGAGGGCGATGGCCCCGCTCCCTGTCCCCACGTCCAGGACTTTGGGGGCCTCGAGGGGAAGCTCTAGGGCCCACTCCAAAAGGCCCTCCGTCTCCGGCCTAGGGATCAGGACCCCTTCCCTCATTTTCAGAGGAAGACCAAAGAATTCCCATTCTCCCAGGAGGTACTGGAGGGGATAGCCAGCAAGCCGCCTCTCCAGAAGGGCCAAAGCCTCCTCTTGGGCGGCTTTGGGGACCTCCCTCGGAATTTGGAAAGGCAAAACCCCCAGGGCTTTGGCCAGGAGAAGCCGGGCCTCCCTGGGGGAAAGCCCCGCTTCCTCAAGCTCCTTCTCGAGAACCCTCAAGAAGCTCACGGGGGTAGACGACCACGTGCCTTTCCTCCCCTTCCCCCTGGCTTTCCGTGGTGACCCGGGGGTGGTTTTTCAAAAGCACGTGGATCACCCGCCGCTCCGCGGGGCGCATGGGGGGAAGGTGGAGGGGGGTTCGGCTCAGCTCCACCTGGAGGGCGGCCTCCTGGGCCAGTTTCTTTAGCCGCTCCTCCTGCCTTTTGCGGTAGTCCGCGGCGTCCATCTGGACCCGGGGCCCTCCCCCGAACCGCTTGGCCAAGACCACGTTGGCCAGGTATTCCACCGCCTTTAAGGTCCGGCCCTCCTTGCCGATGAGCCGCCCCAGATCCCCCCCGCGGACCTCTGCTTTGAGGACCTCTCCTTCTTCCCGCACCTCCACGCTGTACCGGGGGTCCAGGTGGAGAAGGAGGCCCACCAAAAACTCCTCCAGCGCCTCCTTCGGCCCCTTGTCTGGGGCCCCTTTTTCCCGCACCTCCACCTGGGGGAGGTCCTCCTCCAAGACCCCCAGGTCGGAGAGGAGGTCGTCCAGGTTCTTTTTCTTCTCGTCCATACCTAAAGTTTACTTGGCGAGGATGGGCTTGAGGCTCCGGTTGATGAGCCACTGCTGGAGGAGGCCGATTAAATTGGATAAAATCCAATAAAGAGTGACTCCGGAGGGGAACTGCAGGACCAAGAAGATGAAGATGAGGTTCATGAAGAGGCTTTGCCGGATGATGTCCTTGTTCCCATGGGCCGAGAACCAGGTAGAGGCGAAGGTGGAGGCCACATAGAGGGCGGGAAGGATGTAGAAGGGGTCGGGCAGGGCCAGGTCGGGGATCCAGAGAAAGCCTTGGCCGAACTCGTAGTTGGCGATGACCTTCCAGAGGATGAAGAGGATGGGGATCTGGAGGAAAAGGGGAAGGCAGCCCGCGGCCGGGTTGACCTTGTGCTCTTGGTAGAGCTTCATGGTGGCCTCGGTCCGCTTCTCCGGGTCGTCCTTGTATTTTTTGTTGATCTCCTGGATGAGGGGTTGGAGGCGCTGCATCTCGGCCATGCTCTTGAACTGCTGGTGCATCAAAGGCCAAAGGAGGAGCCGCACCAGAAGGGTCAGGATAAAGATGGCCAAGGCCCAGCTACCGGTGTAACGGTGGGCGGTTTCCATGACCCAGAGGAGGCCCAAGGAGAGCGTTCCCCACAGATTGGGCGTGAAGAGGCCGGGCAGGGAGAGAAGCCCCTCCACGTGGAAGCGGACGAGCTCATTCTGCCCACCGTAGACCCTCAAAAGCTGGCCCGGGCTCAGGTTTACCTCCGCTTCCTGCCCCAGGAGCTTGGCCGAAAAAACCCCTCCGTAGAGGACCAAGGCATACCCCGCCTTGGGCCGCGTCTGCCAGGCCACATAGACCGCCCGCCCCTCCCCCGAGGTCTGAGGGGTGTTCTGCCCTTGGAGGAGGAGTTTGGGGCTACCCGAGGCCTGGACCTTCAAGACCAGGGGGAAGTTGGCCTGGACCTCCACGGTGTACAGGCCTTTGTGGATGCGATAGGTGAGGGCCTTCTCGCCCTCTTTGAACTCGGCGAGGAGGAGGTCTTTCTCCGTTCGGAACTCGGCCCTTTGCGCTTTGAAGCCCACCGCCTCGAGGATGGGCCTGCCGTTGCCCAGATTGGGGGCCTTGGCATAGGCGCCGCCAAAGTCCGTGCCCTTGTACGTTTTCACATACCAGCCCAAGATTCCGCCCGCCTGGCTAAAGGCCAGGTCGGCCACCGTGGTCACGGCCACGTGCTCGGGCTGACCGTCCCCGTTGACATCCACCGCCCGCCAGCCCACCTCGAGGGCGAAGGCGGGGAGGAGGGCGAAGAGGAAGAGGACCAGGCGGTTCATCGAGCCTCCTTTCTCGGAGGGAAGACCGGGGGAACCGGGTCCAGGCCGCCGGGGTTGAGGGGGTGGCAGCGGAGGATGCGCCGGATGGTCAGGTAGCCCCCCCAAAGCGCACCGTGCCGTTCCACCGCCTCGAGGGCGTAGGCGCTGCAGGTGGGGTGAAAGCGGCAGGTCTTGGGTTTCAAAGGGGAAAGGACCCTGCGGTAAAACCGGATGGACCAGAGGAGTAAAGCGCGCACGGGGCCTATTGTACCAGGCCGCTTCTCTTAAGGGCCAGGAAGAGGTCCCGGGCGAGCTCAACGAACCCCGCCTCCCTGGCCTCGGGCTGGGCGATGACCAGGAGGTCGGCTGGGGGAAGGTGAAGCCGCTTTAGGATCTCCCGGATGCGCCTGCGCACCTTGTTCCGGACCACGGCCTTGCCCACCTTTTTGGAGACCACGATCCCCACCGCCACCCCTTCCGTGCGGGGGAGCCAGCGGACGGAAACCAACCGGCCCCGGCCGGAACGACCCTTCCTCAGGCGCTGAAACGCCCGGTCCCCTTTTAGAGAACCCAAGGGGGCCTTGGCCCCCCCCTGGGTCATACGGTGAGGCGGTTCCGGCCCTTCTGCCGCCTGCGCTTCAGGACTTTCCGCCCGCTTTTGCTCTTCATCCTCGCCCGGAAGCCGTGGGTCTTGGCCCGCTTGCGCCTGTTGGGTTGCCAGGTCCTTTTCATCCATCTCCCTCCTTAGGGGGGCTGCCCCCGGCACAAGGCACCAGTGTACCACATCCTCGGGCGGCTAGATCTAACGCTTTTTTGTCCGCCCGGCTAGATGCGTTGACATAATATGCGCCCCTTTAGTAAACTTTTGCCCAAACGCGGCCATGGGGCAGCTTGAAGTGCATACCCTCTATCTCAGTTTCGGTGGCCTAACGGCCCTGGCGGGGGTCTCCTTACGGGTGGAGAAGGGGGAGCTCGTCTCCATCATCGGTCCCAACGGGGCGGGGAAGACGAGCCTTTTGAACTGCATCTCTGGCTTCTACCACCCTGAGCGGGGACGGATCCTCTTTGAGGGGCATGACCTCACCCGGGCCAGCCCCCATGAGGTCACCCGGTACGGGATCGCCCGGGCCTTCCAAAACATCGAGCTCTTCTCCGGCCTCACCGTCTTGGAGAACCTGATGCTCGCCCGGCACACCCACCTTCGCTATGGCCTCCTTCCCGCCCTGTTCTTTTACGGGAAGCCCCTGAGAGAGGAGGTGGAGAACCGGCGGGCAGTGGAGGCGGTCATCGATTTCATGGAGCTCGAGCCCTACCGCAAGGCCCTGGTGGCAAACCTCCCCTATGGGGTGAGGAAACGGGTGGAGGTGGCCCGGGCCCTGGCCCTCTCCCCGAAGCTCCTCCTTTTGGACGAGCCCATGGCGGGGATGACCCTTGAGGAGAAGGAGGACATGGTCCGGTTTATCCTGGAGATGAAGGCCCAGGGCCTGACCGTGGTGCTCATCGAGCACGACCTGGGGGTGGTGATGGACATCTCCGACCGGATCTACGTTCTGGACTTCGGACAGCTGATCGCGGAAGGGCCCCCGGAGGAGGTGGCCAAAAACCCCAGGGTCCAGGAGGCCTACCTGGGGGTGGAGGCATGATCCGGCCCTCGCCCGAGCTCAAGCGCTACACCCTGCCCCAGCTCCTCCGCCTAAGGGCGGAAAGGGAGGGGGGGCGGGTGGCCTTGAGGGAGAAGGACTACGGCATCTGGAACGAGATCACCTACGCCGAATACTACGAAAAGGTCCTCCTTTTCGCCCATGGCCTCCTCTCTTTGGGCTTTAACCCAGGAGAACGCCTTGCCATCCTCGCCGACAATATCCCCGAGTGGCTCTACGCCGAGCTGGGCACCCAGGCCGTCCGGGGCATCAGCGTAGGGGTGTACCAGAGCAGCCTCCCTTCGGAGATCGCCTACATGCTTTCCTACACCGGGGCCAGCGTGGTCTTTGCGGAGGACCAGGAGCAGGTGGACAAGCTCTACGAGATCCGAGGCGAGATCCCCCAGGTCCGCTGTGTCATCTACGAGGACCCCAAGGGGATGCGGGGGTATCAGGACCCTTGGCTCATCTCCTTTGGGGAGCTCCTGGAGCGGGGCAGGGAGCACCGAAGGGCGCATCCGGACGCCGTGGAGAGGCTCCTTTTAGAAGCGAGCCCTGAGGAGGTCTGCCACTTAAGCTCCACCTCCGGCACCACCGGCCGTCCCAAGGCGGCCATGCTCCGGCACCGAAACCTCATCCACATGGGGGTGGCCCTTCAGGAGGTGGACCCCCTCCTTCCTACGGATGACTACCTTTCCTTCCTCCCTCTGGCCTGGATTGGGGAGCAGATGATGTCCGTGGCCATGGCCCTTACCGGGGGGTTCGCGGTGAACTTTCCTGAGGAGGTGGAGACGGCCATGCAGGACCTTAAGGAGATCGGCCCCCACGTGATGTTCAGCCCTCCCAGGGTCTGGGAGGGCATCCAGAGTCAGATCTGGGTGCGCATCTCCGAGAGCCCCGCCTTCAACCGCTTTGTCTACCAAAGGCTTCTCCAGGTGGGCTACCGGGCCGCTGAGTACCGGATGCGGGGCCAGAGGATGCCCTTGGGTCTTTGGCTCGCGGATCGCTTGGCCGATCTGGTCTTGTTCCGCCCCTTGAGGGACCAGCTGGGCTTCCTCCGCCTCCGGCGGGCCTACACGGGTGGGGCGGCTTTGGGCCCGGATGTCTTCCGCTTCTTCCACGCCATCGGGGTCAACCTTAAGCAGATCTATGGCCAGACGGAGATCATCGGCATCGCCTTTGTCCACCGGGATGGGGACATCCGCTACGACACCGTGGGCCTTCCCCTGCCGGGGGGTGAGGTGCAAATCAGCGAGGAGGGGGAGATCCTCTGCCGTTCGGATGCGGTCTGCGCCGGGTACTGGGAGCGGCCCGGGGCCACGGCCGAGACCTTCCGGGACGGATGGCTTCACACCGGGGACGCGGGCTACCTTACGGAGGACGGCCATCTGGTGGTGATCGACCGTCTTTCCGATGTGATGCGCACTCAGAAGGGTACGGTCTTCAGCCCGCAGTTCATCGAGAACAAGCTCAAGTTCAGCCCCTACATCAAGGAGGCGGTGGTCTTCGGGGATGGAAAGCCTTTCCTCACCGCTTTTCTCAACATCGATCCGCAGACGGTGGGCAAGTGGGCGGAGGACCGGGGCCTGGCCTACACCACCTATCTGGACCTTTCCTTAAAGCCGGAGGTGGCTGAGCTCATCAAGAAGGAGGTCAAGCGGGTGAACGAGGAGCTACCTGAGGAGCTCAGGATTCGGCGCTTTGTGCTCCTATACAAGCTTTTGGACGCGGACGACGAGGAGCTGACCCGCACCGGGAAGGTCCGCCGGGGCTTCATCGCCAAAAGATACGCGCTTTTGGTAGAGGCGCTTTACGGGGGGAAGGAGCAGGTGGAGGTGGTGGCGGAGTTTCGTTACCAAGACGGCAGCGTTCAGCGCCTCTCCACCGAGGTGCCCATCCATACCCTAAACGGCGTGCCCGTGGGGGGTGCGGCATGACCTACTTCCTTCAGCTTCTCTTCTCTGGGGTGGTGGTGGGCCTCATCTACGCCTTGGCCGCCTTGGGGTTTGTCCTCGTCTACAAGGCGAGCCGGGTGGTGAACTTCGCCCAGGGCCAGTTTATCGCCATCGGCGCTTTCCTCGCCTACTGGGCCCTGACCGCTCTGGGGGCGCCGTTCCTCCTGGCCGCCGCTTTGGCCCTGGCCCTGACGGCCCTTCTGGGCTTCGGCGTGGAGAGGATTTTCCTAAAAAGGCTCGTGGGGCAGCCCATCATCTCCATCATCATGGTGACCATCGGCCTGGCCTCCTTTTTGGACGGGGTCATCCACCTCACCCCCTACGGCGCGGGCAATTACAGCTACCCCAGCTTTCTGCCCCCGGGTGGGGTGGGGTTCCTGGGGGTGACCATCTCCTATGCCCAGCTTATGGCGGTTTTCTTTACCCTGGGGTTTCTTCTGCTTTTCAGCTGGTTTTTCCAGCGCTCCACCTTGGGCATCGCCATGCGGAGCGTAGCCGACGATCAGATGGCGGCCATGAGCCTGGGGGTTTCGGTGGAGAGGGTCTTTGCCCTGGCCTGGGCCGCGGCAGGGCTTACCGCGGCCGCGGCGGGCCTGGTGGTGGGGACGGTCTCCGGGCTTAACCTGGATGGCCTTACCCACATCGGGCTCAAGGTCTTTCCAGCGGTGATCCTGGGAGGACTGGATTCCATCCCAGGGGCGGTGGTGGGAGGGGTTCTCATCGGGGTTTTGGAGAACCTCGCCTCTGGCTACCTGGATGCCTATATCCCCGGGGGAGGGACGCGGGATGTCTTTCCCTTTTTGGTCCTGCTCCTGGTCCTTTGGTTTAAACCCCATGGGCTTTTCGGCACGGAGGAGATCGAGCGCGTATGAGAAACCCCTGGGCCCAGACCGGCAACTACAAGACGCGGTATGAGCAGGACTCGAGCCTGTTCGCCACCCACTGGGAACTCGTTTCCCTTTTGGTCTTCTTGGGAGGGATGCTCCTTCTGCCCCAGTTCCTTTCCCGGACCCAGGTCTTTATTTTGGACCTTATCCTCATCTATGCCCTGGCCACTTTGGGCCTCAACATCACCACCGGGTACGCGGGGCTTATCAACATCGGCCAGGCGGCCTTCATGGGGGTGGGGGCGTACACCGCCGCGCTTTTGGCCCCGAACCTTCCCTTCTGGCTGGTCCTCCCCTTGGGGGGCCTGGGGGCGGGGCTTCTAGGGGTGGTGGTGGGCCTTCCCTCCCTGAGGGTCAAGCACCTTTACCTGGCCTTGACCACGCTGGCCTTCCAGGTGATCTTCGAATGGAGCGTGGGGCACCTGCCCCTCTGGAGGCAGGGGGGGGCCATGGAGATGCCCCGGGCGAGCTTTCTGGGCCTCGAGGCGGGGTACCGCAACCACTACCACTTTTGGTACTACGTGGCCTTCACCACGCTGGTTCTGATGGCGCTAGCCTGGCGGAACCTTCTCAGGACCAAGTGGGGCCGGGCCCTTATCGCCGTGCGGGACAACGACCGGGCCGCGGACGCCATGGGGATGGACCCGGGCCGGACAAAGCTTCTGGCCTTCTTCCTGGGGGCCTTCTACGGAGGTGTGGCAGGGGGAATCTACGCCTACTTCGCCCGCGCGGTGGTCATCGAGGATTACACCCTCACCGTTTCCATCAAGCTCCTGGCCATGGCCATCGTGGGGGGGCTGGGGACCTTGGTGGGAAGCTTTTTGGGTCCTGCCTTCATGGAGCTTTTGGATGTGAACATGGAGGTTTTCTCAGGCCTTCTGAAGGCCTGGGGCCTGGGGGGCGCAGGGGTGGACGTGGCCACCGCCATGCGTCCTTTGGCCTTCGGCCTCATCATCGTCCTCTTCCTCATGTTTGAGCCGAGGGGGCTTTACAACTGGTGGAGGCTCGTGCGGAGCTATTTCCGCACTTGGCCGTTCAAGTACTAGGAGGGGAGTATGCGGAGGAGTTTGGGCGTTCTTCTGGCCATCGGTTTAGGGCTGGCGCAGCAACAGGTAACCCTCTTTTGGTCGGGGGCGATCACCGGGCCCACCTCCGACACCGGGGCCCCGTATGGGGCGGCGGTGGAGGACTACTGCCGCTACGCCAACCAAGAGAAGCTGGTCCCGGGCCTCACCTTTAACTGTGTGGTGCGGGACGACCAGTACAACAACGCGAACACGCAGCGCTTCCTCGAGGAGGCGGTGGACCGGTTCAAAATCCCCCTTTTCCTTTCATACGCCACCGGGGCGAACCTTCAGCTCAAGCCCCTGATTCAGGAGCTGAAGCTGCCCACCCTGCCCGCTTCCAACCACATCGAGCTCATTGACCCGCCCAACAACGACTACTTCTTCCTGCCGGTCTCGAGCTATTCCGAGCAGGTGGTAGCCCTTCTGGAGTACATCGCAAAGCAAAAGAAGGAGGCCAAGGTGGCCCTGGTGGTGAACCCCAGCCCCTTCGGCCGGGCCCCGGTGCCGGATGCGAGGAAGGCGGCCCAGGCGCTTGGCCTGCAGATCGTGGACGTCCAGGAGGTGGGTTCGGGCAACCTGGACAACACCGCGCTTTTGAAGCGGTTTGAGGCGGCGGGGGTGGAGTTTATCGTGCACCAGAACGTGGCGGGTCCGGTGGCGAACATCCTTAAGGATGCGAAGAAACTGGGCTTGGACAAGAAGATCCGCCAGCTCGGGGCGGTCTACACGGGGGGGAATGACCTCATCGCCCTGGCGGGGGATGCGGCGGAAGGATTCCTCTGGGCCAGCCCCTACTACACGGTGGGGGAGGACACCCCGGGCATCCGGCTGCAGAAGACCTTGACCCAGCGGTACAACCGCCCCAAGGCCCTGGCGGAAAGCCATAACTACACCGCGGGGCTTCTGGCTGCCGCCATAGGGGTGGAGGCCATCAAGCGGGCTTACGAGCGGTTCAAGCGGGTGACCAACGAAACCGTCTACCAGGCCCTCCTCTCCATGAACGGGCCGAACGCCTTTAAACCGGGTTTGGCGGTCTCCACCAAGCAGGGGGTTGAGATCGACTTTACCAAGAGCGAGAGGACGGGCGCGGAAGGCCTCCGGATCCTAGAGGTTAAGGGTGGGAAGTTCGTACCCATTACCGAGCCCCTTACCTCCACCCTCTTCCGCAAGGTCCACTACGGCAAATGAACCCAGTTCGGGGGCGGGACCCTCCCGCCCCCTTCCTCTGGAGGCCTATGCACCCTCTTCGCCCGGAAGACCTAGGGGAGATCCAGCTTCTTTTGAACAACATCGAGGTGGTCTACCACGACATCATCCTGGTCCTAAGGGGCGTTTCGCTAAAGGTGCCCAAGGGCCGGATCACCGCCCTCCTGGGGCCCAACGGGGCGGGGAAGACCACCACCTTGCGGGCCATCTCCGGCCTCCTCCTCCCCGAGGACGGGGAGGTGGTCCGGGGGGAGGTCTTCTTTGAAGGTATTCCCATCCACAACCGCTCCCCGGAGGAGATCGTCCGGCTCGGGATCGTCCAGGTTCCGGAGGGGCGGCGGGTCTTCAAGCATCTCACGGTGGAGGAAAACCTGAAGGTGGGCACCCTCACCCGGCGGGGGGTCAGCTGGAAGGAGGAGCTCGAGCGCATCTACCATTACTTTCCCCGACTTAAGGACCTAAGAAACCGCCTGGCCGGGTACTGCTCCGGCGGTGAGCAGCAGATGCTGGCCATTGGCCGGGCGCTTCTGGCCAAGCCCCGCCTCCTCCTTTTGGATGAGCCCTCCTTGGGGCTTGCCCCCCTCTTGGTGCGGGAGATCTTTGACATCGTCGCCCGCATCAACGAGGCGGAGGGGGTGACGGTTCTGGTGGTGGAGCAAAACGCCCGGGTGGCGTTGTCCGTAGCCCACTACGGCTACATCATGGAGTCGGGGCGGGTGGTTTTGGAGGGGGACCGGGCGTATCTCGAGGAGAACCCGGATGTCCAGGAGTTCTACCTAGGGCTTAAGGGGGGTGGCCGCAAAAGCTTCAAGGACGTCAAGGCCTACAAGCGCCGGAAACGGTTCATGTGACTTGACAGCCTGGCCGTCTAGTGATACGTTGCTAGGCGCGAGGGCGGCTAGCTCAGTGGAAGAGCGCTCGCCTCACACGCGAGAGGTCGTAGGTTCAAGTCCTACGCCGCCCACCAGGGGTGCTGAGGCCCGGGGTAGCCCGGGCCTCTTTTATGAAGGGCGGTTAGGGGGTAATATGGAAGCGCTTCTTTAGGAGGCGGTATGCCACGAGTGTTCGCCCTTTGGTTGGTGCTGGGTCTGGCTTTTGGGGTACCGGTGACCTTCCGCTACACCCCGCCCCCAGGGCTAGAGGTGAACTCGGTTAGCCTCAGGGGCTCGTTTAACGGCTGGGGCGAGACCCCCATGGCTAAGCAGGACGGGTCTTGGGCCGTCACCTTGGACCTAGAACCCGGCGAATACACCTACAAGTTCTTCATCAACGGTCGCTGGCCCAAGGATATGTGCGACGACCCCGTCTTCGGAAAGCCCATGGTGGACCCTAGCGCCCAAGGGTGTGTGGACGATGGGTTTGGCGGTCGGAATGCGGTGATCCTGGTGGCGGGGTCTAAGCCGCCTGCCTCTTCCGAAGGGGGGGAGGAGGTTGCCTTTGCCCACGCCCCTGAGGAAGCCCGGTACGTCTCATCCTCGGATGGGCACCTTTCCATCCGGTTTACTGCGGCCGAGGGTGGGGTGGCCAAGGCCTGGCTCGAGGCGGGGGGAAGAACCTTCCCGATGCACCGGCAGCTCGCTTTCCCTGGAACCGAGCTATGGCGGGTCTCGGTAGAACCTGGGCTAGGGGCGTACCGCTTCCGGGTCCTGACCCCGGGTGGTCGGGAGGAAACCTTTGGTCCGTTCACCCCTCCAGAGGCCCCCTTTACCGAGGTCGCTTGGGTGGGGCAGGGGGTGGGATACCAGATTTTTCCAGAACGATTCTATAATGGTGACCCAAGCAATGATGCCAAAGCCCTGGAGACGGATGAATACCGGTTCAACCTGGTTTGGCAACGTTCCGGAAGGACAAAGCCCCACCTTTCGGCCTGGAGCGATCCGCCGAGCGAGGAGCACTGTTGCCACCAGTACTTTGGCGGGGATCTGGCCGGCGTTTTGGCCAAGCTGCCCCACCTCGAGGCCCTGGGGGTGAGGCTTATCTACTTTAACCCGCTTTTTGACTCGGGGTCCGCTCACGGGTACGACACCCACGATTACCTAAAGGTATCCCCTAAATTCGGGGATAAACTCCTCCTAAAGCGGCTTTTGGAGGAAGCGCATTCCCGGGGCATGCGCGTGATCTTCGACTTCGTGCCCAACCATACCGGCTTGGGCTTCTGGGCTTTCCAGGACGTGGTTCGCCGGGGACAGGCCTCGCCCTACTGGAACTGGTACTTCATCAGGCGCTGGCCCTTTGAGCCGGGCGATGCCCAGGCCTACGAGGCGTGGTGGGGTGTGGCCAGCCTGCCCAAGCTGAACACCGGCAACCCCGGGGTCAGGCGCTACCTCCTGGAGGTGGCCAAGTACTGGATCCGCTTCGGGTTTGACGGCGTGCGGGTGGATGTCCCCGGGGATCTTTTGGATGCGCACGCCTTCTTTAGGGAGTTCCGGACGGAACTCAAAAGGCTTAAACCCGAGGCTTACCTGGTGGGCGAGATCTGGCAGCGGGATGCCCGATGGCTTCGTGGGGATGAGTTTGACTCCCTCATGAACTATGCCATTGGCCGCGATATCCTGCTTCGATTTGCCAAGGGGGGAAGCCCCATTCTTTACGGCGGGCGGCAGGCTTTGGCCGACCTGTCCCGGACTTACGCCCTTTACCCCGAGGCTGTGGCCGGAATGGGCTTTAACCTGATCACCTCCCACGACACCGCCCGGTTGCTCACAGAGGTGGGGGGTGGGGGGCTCAAGGAGACCCCATCCCCAGAAGCCCGGGCCCGGGGAAGGTTGGCCGTGGCCATGCTCTTTGCCCTTCCCGGGGTCCCGGTGGTCTTTCAGGGGGATGAGTGTGGCTTTACAGGTGAGAAGCCCGGGGCACCGCCTTATGATCTGCAGCGCTATCCCATCCAGTGGGACCGGTGCGATGAGGAGACCTTGGCCTTTTACCAGCGGCTTTCCGCCCTCCGCCAGCAACTGCCCTCCCTGAGGAGCGCGGTCTTTCGAGGCTACCGGGGTGAGGGGCATCTGCTGGCCTTTTTCCGTGGGGAGCCGGGGACAGGGGAGGTGTTGGCCGCCTTCAACAATGGGGAGGAGGCTTTGGGTTTGGATCTCCCAACAGGGGACTGGCGGGACCCTTTGGAAGGGCGGATCTACCGCCAGAAGGTGGAGCTTGCCCCTCTGGGGTTCCGGTACTTGGAGCGCGTGCGGTAGGGTGCCCCGCTGGGGCTTAGGATGAAGGTTAGGGCCCGCCTTTTGGATA
>NZ_PSMQ01000006.1:0-29059 GCF_040290245.1 Thermus sp. | reverse complement strand
TGGCGGAATCGAACCGCCGACACTGCGATTTTCAGTCGCATGCTCTACCGACTGAGCTACCTCGGCGTGGCGGCCCCGACGGGACTCGAACCCGCGATCTCCCACGTGACAGGCGGGTGTGTTAACCAACTACACCACGGGGCCTTGGGTTTGGCCAGGCCGGGGGCGTCCGACCGGGCAAGTAGGATAATAGCCGGCAAGATGGGCCTTGTCAAGCTTCGCTGGGCCGAGGTTCTGGCCCGCCACAAAACCCGCCGGGGGATAGGGCGCGAGAGCCTGCTTGTGGACCGTGGGGAGTCGGGGTATGAAAACCGGTTTCTCCCGGACGGCCGCATCCGGTACATGGGGGAGGGCCGGGGGCACCAGGGGCCGAGCCCGGGGAATCTGCGCCTTTTAGAGGCGCAAAGGACCGGCCGCCCCTTCCGGGTCTTCCTCCGGGAGGGGCCGGATTCCTGGGTGGACTTGGGGCTTTTCCAGGTGGAAGGGTCGGAGTATGCCCTCTTTGAGGGGCGGTGGGTCTATTGGTTCACCCTAAGGCCTTGTAGATGCGCAGGAGGCCCTTCAGAGTCAAGTCCTCATCCACCACATGGAAGGAAGGGCAGAGGGGCTCGAGGGTTTTAGCAAACCCCCCTGTGGCGATGACCAGCGCCTCTCCTGCCTCCTCCTCGAACCGCCTCACCATGCCCTCCACCAAGGCGGCGTAGCCGAGAACGAGGCCTGAGCGGAGGGCGTCTAGGGTGTTTTTCCCCACCACCCTTTCCGGGGGCAGGAGGTCGATCCGGGGGAGCTTGGCCGTCCGCATGGCCAGTGCGTCTGCTGCGGTCTGCGGTCCGATGGTGATGGCCCCGCCCAGGTAGCGCCCGGGGGCTTCCACCAGGTCAAAGGTGGTGGCGGTGCCGAAGTCCACGACGATGTACCGGCCGGTGGGGCTTTCGTAGCCAAGAGCCCCCGCCGCGTTGACCAGGCGGTCTGCCCCCGCCTCTTTGGGGTTGTCGATAAGGATTTCCAAGCCGGTATGCTCCGGACCCACCACCAGGGCCTCGAGGCCGAAAAGGGCCCGGATGGCGGCCTTAAGCTCCTGCTCCACCGGGGGAACCACGCTGGAGATGAGGGCGGCCTGGGGGGGTGGCAGGCCTTTAAGGGCAAAAAGATTCTTGATAAGAATCTCATATTCGCTTTCCATCCGCATCCGGTCGGTGTGGATACGGAAGTTGGCGATAAGGGCCTCACCCTGGAAAACGCCCAGGGCCGTGCTGGTGTTGCCCACGTCAACGGCGAGAAGCATCCTCCTCCCAAGGCTCCACAACCACCTCGGTGGCGATCTCGGCGTTGAGGCTGGCTGAGACCGAGCAGTACTTGGTGTGGGAAAGCTCCACCGCCCGCCTTAAAGCCTCCTCGGTTACCTGGGGGCCGGAGGCGATGTGGCGCACGGTGATCTGGGTATACCGCCTGGGATGGGTCTCGGCCCGGATGCCCTCCACCTCCACCCGGTACCGGGCCAGGGGCTGCTTCTTCTTATTCATGATGTCCACCACGTCGTAGGCGGTGCAGGCCCCCAAGGCCATAAGGAGAAGCTCCATGGGCCTTGGGCCTGTGGGGGGATGGTCCCCGTCGATCATGGCCTTGTCCCCTTGTTCGTTCACCCCCATAAACCGGTGGCCGACGAGCTGGTATACGATGACCTTTTTCCCAGCCATGCCCCCTAGTTTAACCCATGGGGCTAGAATGTCGGAAGAATGTGGTTTCGCCTAGGGAAGAGATCTGGGAGGGTTCTCCTTTTCCTCTTGGTGTTCTTGGGAAGCAACTTGGGCCTTCTGGCCTCAGCCCCGCTTGCTCAAAGCGCTTCCCAGACCCCCTTTCCCCGGGTTGGGGTGCACGAAGGCTTCACACGCCTGGTTTTTGATGGGGCCACCCAGTACCGGCTGAGCCGGGAGGGACCGATCCTGGGGCTGTTCTTCCCTGGTCTAAGACCCCCCCTCCCGCTGGGAGGACTGCCCCAGGACCAGGTGGTGAACTCCCCTGAGGTGGCCTCGATCCAGACCATCTTGGACCAGGAGGGAATCCGGGTGGTGGTCCGGCTTAAAGAGGAGAGGGTGGAGGTCAAGGAGACCCGCCTCAAGGACCCCGACCGGTTGGTCTTGGACCTCTTTTTGCCAAGCGGCGTGGTTTCGGGAACCAAGACCCCCCCGGAGCCCGCCAAGCCGCGCTGGAAGGATCCGCCCCCTAAGAAGGCGGTGGTCGTCTTGGACCCGGGGCACGGGGGTATCGATCCGGGGATGGTGGGGTACGTGGTGGAGAAGGCGGTGACCCTGGACCTGGCCCTCCGGCTCAAGCAGCTCCTCGAGGCCCAAGGGGTGGAGGTCCGGCTCACCCGGGAGAAGGATATGCACCTCTCCTCGGACAAGCGGACCGACCTTTCCAAGCGGGCCGCCATGGCCGACTCCTCCCAGGTCAACCTCTTCGTCTCCATCCACGTCAACGCCGCCCCCACGGGCACGGCGCGTGGCGTAGAGGTCTTCTACTTCGGCCAGACCCAGAGCAAGGAGGTCTTAGAACGGGTGATCTGGGAAAACGGTGGGGGTGAGCTGGGACGGCGCCTTACCGAGGAGGCCAAGACCGCAGCCCAGAAGATCCTCACCGATATCCTGGCCCAGGCCAACCAGCGCTACTCCCAGGTCTTGGCCGAAACCGTCGGGCGCGCCCTCTCCCTGGCCACGGAAAGCCCCTACCGGGGAAGCTTCCCTGGCGACCTCTTTGTCCTCCGCTACGCCCGGGTGCCCGCCGTTCTGGTGGAGGTGGGCTTTGGCAACCACCCTGTGGAGGGGCGTCTTCTGGCCGACGAGGCCTACCGGCAGAAGGTTGCTCAGGGCCTGTCCTTGGGGATTCTCCGTTTCCTTTCGGCCGGGGCCTTCACTTACAGAAAGGGGGGGTCTGGGGGGCCATAATGCCCCGCATGGGAGTGCGGGGATGCGTGGACTTCCCAGGTCACGCGTAGGGAAAGGCCGCAAGGGCCTCCTTGGCGGAGGGGAAGCGCTCCTTGGGGTCCTTGGCCAGGAGGCGACAAAGGTAGCCCCAAAGCTCGGCCTCGAGGCCGGGGATGGGGGGTGGGGGGGTCTGGAGGTGGGCTCGGACCACGTCCTCAGGGCTGCCCGTAAAGGGAAGCTCCCCGGAGAGGGCCCAGTAGAGAAGGACCCCGGCGGAGTAAAGATCGGCCTCTGGCCCGGGGCTTTGGCCCAGGGCCTGCTCCGGGGCCAGATAGGCCAGGGTGCCCAGACGGATGCGCATGCGAAAGGGCTCTCCAATGGGGCCTGAAAGGTCAAAGTCCAGAAGCCGGGCCTCCTGGGTGGGGGCGACCACGAGGTTTTCCGGCTTGACGTCCCGGTGGACAAACCCCCGTGCATGCATATGGGCCAGGGCCTCGAGGAGCTGCCGAAAAACGGAAAGCACCGCCTCTTTTTCAGAGCCTTGCCTCCAATCTAAAAACCGTTCCCCAGGGGCGTAGGCCAGGAGGAGGGCCGCCCCCCGGTCCTCTTGTTCCTCCAGAAGGGCCAGCACGGGGTTGATGCGGGGATGGCCCAGGGCCCGCCCCACTCGGAACTCCCGCTCGGCTCGGCGCTTTAAACCCTTGGGGAAGGCCTTCACCGCGTAGGGGGTTCCGAAGAGGTCAAAGGCAAGGTAGACGGTGGCCAAAGCCCCCCGGGCCAGGGGGCGCACCACCTTGTACCGGCTGAGCAGGGTTTGCCCCACCAGGCTCACGCCTTCACTATACCGGCCAGGCTCAACCAGGGCTCATCCTTTCCGCTTAAGATTGGGGCATGCGCGCCTTGGTCCTTTCCGGCGGAGGGGCCCGGGGGCTGGCCCACATCGGTGCTTTAGAGGTTTTCCTGGACCAGGGCATCGCCTTTGACCTGGTGGTGGGGACGAGCATGGGGGCCATCGTGGGGGCGCTTTTTGCTTCGGGCAAGACCCCTCAGGAAATCCTGGAATTAGCCCGAAAGACCCCTTGGCTTGCCCTCCTTGGCCTTTCCCCCAGGGAGGGGATCTTCTCCCGCAGGAAACTCTCGAGCTTTCTCGCGGAGCACCTGCCCTCGCGGTTTGAGGACCTTCCCTTGCCCCTGGTGGTCACCTCAGTGGACCTAAAGCGGGGAAGGCCCCTTTACCTCCAGGAGGGCGAGCTGATAAGCGCGGTTTTGGCCTCCGCCGCCTACCCAGGCCTTTTGGCCCCGGTGGAGCGGGAGGGGGTTCTTCTTGTAGATGGAGGGGTGCTGGACAACCTGCCCGTGGATGCGGCCCGCTTCCTGGGGGCGGAGGAGGTCTATGCGGTGGATGTGAGCGCGGGGTTTGGGGAGGAGGCGCCTCCCAAAAACCTCTTGGGGGTGGCCCGGCGGGCGGTGGACCTGATGCAGGCCCAGCTCACCGCCGTGCGGCTGGCCCTTTACCCTCCGGAGGTCTATATCCGCCCCAGGCTTTCGGGGGTGGGGATAGAGGCCTTCGGGCGGCTGGAGGAGATCTATAAGGCAGGCAAGGAAGCCGCCCTTTCCGCTCTGGCGGGGTAGACTGGGGGAGGATATGCGGGTGTTTCTAGAATATCTTTGGAAAGAATGGTTCCGTCAGGTGGGGGAGGCCCTTCTGGTGGCCTTTTTGGTCACGACGTTCGTTTTTACCACCGTAGGGGTGGTAGGGAACAGCATGTTCCCCACCTTGCGCAACGGGGAACGGGTTCTGGTGCCCAAATGGGAGGCCTGGCTTGTCCGTTTCGGCCTTTGGGAATGGCGGCGGGGGGAGGTCGCCATCTTGAAGCCCCCGGAAGGGACACCCTACGCCGTGGCCCGGTTTCCCGTCCTTGGCTTTTCCTTCCGGGCCTTCTTCATCAAGCGCATCGTGGCGGTTCCGGGGGATGAGGTCTATGTGGACCGGGGGGTGGTCTACGTGAACGGCAAGCCCCTGGACGAGCGGCACATCTCAGACCATCTGGCGGTCTGGCCCGACTCCTACCCTGGGGCCTGTTACAAGGAGGGACGGCTCACCCGCGTCATCACCCAGCAGGGGGAGTTTTCCCTGGCCCTCCTTCCCCCTTACCTCAAACCCCTGGTCTCCATGCTCGAGCCCCCCGATGCGAATACGGTAAAGCGGAGTGAGCTGGAGGAGACCTGTGTGGTGGGACGGATCCGGCTGGCCAAGGACTACTATTTCGTCATGGGGGATAACCGGGGCCTGGGGGGTTCGGAGGACAGCCGCACCTTTGGCCCCGTGCACAAGTCCGCCATCGCGGGCCGGGCGAGCTTTGTCTGGTGGCCGGTTTTTGTGCGGGATGAGAACGGGGTCCGCCTCAACCTAAGAAGCCTCCCGGTTCCCCCGGCCTACCGGCTCAACTGAAAAGGGCCGAGGCGGCCTCAGTCTAGAACGAGGACGATCAACCGGCCTGGACCGTGGACGCCCTTAACCATCACCTGGCCGATATCGGCGCTTTTAGAGGGGCCGGAGTGGAGGCCGAGGGCGCTCGGCAGCTCCTCCAAGGCCAGAAAGGCCTCCAGGAGCGTGAGATAGAGCCTTTCCCGTTCCAAAAGGACCAGGTGTACGGGGGGAAGGAGGTGCGTTTTGCGGCCGTCCTGGCTCGAGAGGGCCACGCTGCCCGTCTCGGCCACGCCGAAGGCGGCAAGGCTAAGACCCAAGGGGGCCTCCTCGGGGGGAAGGAGGGGCAGGGAGGGACGAAGCTCCGGGGGGACACCTTTTCCTACCGACACCCCGGAAAACCCTTCGGCCAGGGCCTCGATCTGGGCTTTAGCCTCCTTTTTGGGCACTAGGTGGCCCTCCGCCCCGTTTTCCTCAAGGCGGATGAAAAAGAGCTCCAAGGCATCGCCTAAGAGGGGCAGGTGAAGCCTTCCCGGATGCTCGCTCGGAGGCCGGTTTTTCAGGGCCTCCTTCACCCTTTTGAGGATCGGATCGCGGCTCATAGGCTTTCCCAGAGTTCGTGGAAGGGTTTGGGGCTGGGCCTCGGCCCGGTGCGCCCCTCTGTCCAGGCGCGGATCAGGGGCAAGAGGCGACTTTCCGAGAGGGGAAGGGCCCGGAGCCCTTTGGAAAAAACGCGGTAGAGCCCCGGGTGGGTCATGACCTCCACAAAGGCCCGCATGGCCGCCTTTTCCCCCAGGGGGGTAAGGCCTTCCTCCACCGCCCGGTGCCGCCAGGTGAGGAGGAGATGGGGGATGGGGATCTTGACCGGGCAGGCCTCGAGGCAGGCCCCGCAGAGGGTGCTGGCGTAGGGAAGAGGGTGGGTTTCCTCCAGGCCCAAAAGGCCGGGGTCCAAAACCGCGCCGATGGGGCCGGAGTAGACGTACCCGTAGGGATGCCCCCCGGTCTGCCGGTAGACGGGGCAGGCGTTCAGGCAGGCTCCACACCGGAGGCAACGAAGGGTCTCCCAGGCCTCGGGATCGGCCAACAGATGGGTGCGTCCATTGTCCACCAGGACGACGTGCACCTCTTCAGGCCCTTCCTCGCCAGGCCTGGCTGGGCCTTGGATAAGGCTTACGTAGGTGGAAAGCCGCTGGCCGGTCGCGGCCCGGGCGGTGAGGGAAAGGAAGTGGGCCAGGTCCTCGAGACGGGGCAGGAGCTTTTCGATGCCCACCAGGGCCACGTGAATCTTGGGGAGGCTGGTGGAAAGCCGGATATTCCCCTCGTTTTCCATCAGGGCGATGGTCCCCGTTTCCGCCACCAGGAAGTTGGCCCCACTGATCCCGAGGTCTGCGCTCAAGAACGCTTCCCGAAGGGCTTTTCTGGCCACCTGGGCCAGGGCCTCGGGGGAGGCATCCGGGGGAGTCTGGAAGCGCGTGCGAAAAATTTTCTGAATTTCTTCTAAGGAAAGATGGATGGCCGGACCGACGATGTGGCTTGGCGCCTCCCCTAGAAGCTGGAGGATATACTCTCCGAGGTCGGTCTCGAAGACCTCTACCCCTAGGCTTTCCAACAGGGGGTTTACCCCGAGCTCCTCTGAGAGCATGCTCTTGGCTTTGACCGCCCGTTTAAGCCCTTTTTCCCGCACCAGGTGGGCCAGGATGCGCCGGGCCTCCTCCTGGTTTTGGGCCCAGTGGACCTGGGCGCCGTTTCTTCTCAGGGCGGCCTCCGCCTTTTCCAGGTAGAAGCCCAGGTGGGAGAGGAGGTGGTCCTTCACCCCCTTGGCCCAGTCCCTCAGGGCCTCGATGTCCACCTCCCTATAGGCCCGGCGGCGGTTCGCATCAAAATGCCGGGTGGCCCCGTCCACCGCCTCCCTGACGCCTGGCCTTTCCTTAAGAAGCCGCGCCGCTTCCTTGGGGTAGTCCTTCGGCTGCATATGCCTCCCAAAGCAGGGTGGCCAGGGGGGCCACCTTTAGCTTCTTCCCCCGGTGTTCCAGCCGGCCCGCAAGGTGAAGGAGGCACCCCGCGTCCGTGGAGGTGAGGACCTCCGCCTCGAGGGTGTCCACCTTCCGGTCGGCCATGCTCAAGGAGACCTCGGGGAGCTTCACCGAGAAAAGCCCCCCAAAGCCGCAGCACTCCTCCGCCGCCTCCCAAAAGACGAGCTCGGCCCCGGCGTTTCGGAGGAGAAGAAGGGGTTCCTCCCGGACCCCGAGCTCCCTCAGGGCGTGGCAGCCGTGGTGGTAGGCGATCCGCCGCCCCTTGAGCCCCAGCCCCAGCCGGGTGATGCCTAAGACCTGGACGAGAAACTGGGAGAGCTCAAAGGTTTTTTCCTTAAGCGCCACCGCCTCCGGGTAGGGGGTGTGCCCTCGGAAAAGCTCCGGGTAGCGGTGGACCATGCTGGTGCAGCTTCCCGAGGGGAGGACCACGTACTCGCTTTCCTTGAAGACCTCGAGGGCGTGCCGGGCCACGGCCTTAGCCTCCTGGAGGTAGCCCCCGTTGTAGGCGGGCTGGCCGCAGCAGGTCTGCCCCCGGGGGAAGTCCACCTCCACACCCAAGGCCCTCAGGAGCCTGACCGTGGCCACCCCAGCCTCCGCATAAAACTGGTCGGCCAGACAGGTGATGAAGAGGCTGACCCGCATCTGGCCCCTATTCTACTTCTTCATCTAGTAGGGGAAGCCGGACGGTAAAAAGCGTCCGCCCGGGCCGGCTTTCCACCTGGATCTCCCCCCCGTGTGCCCGGGCGATCTGCCGGGCGATGGCCAGGCCGAGCCCCGTGCCGCCCCCTGGCCCCTTGGCGAAGCGTTCAAACAGGCGGGGGAGGAGGTCTTGCGGGATCCCCGGCCCCTCGTCCTCCACCTCCACCCGGGCCCACCCCCCCTCCTTGCGGAGGCGGAGGCAGACCTTGTCCCGGCCTGCGGCCCTCACGGCGTTTTGAGTAAGATTCCTAAAAAGCTGCAGGAGGCGGTCGGGGTCGCCCACCACCTCCGCCCCTTCGCCTTCCAGCGGGACACCTTGCTCCTGGGCCACCTCCTTTAGAAGCGGCAGAAGGTCCAGCACGTGGGGGTTCAGATTCCTCTCCAACTCCCCCCGGGCCAAGGCCAAAAGGTCCTCCACCAGGCGGTTCAGATGGAGGGCGGTTTTCCGCAAGGCCTCGAGGCTTTCCGGGCTTTTGGGAAGGCGCTCGAGGTGGCCCAGCAGGACCGTGAGGGGGGTTCTGAGCTCGTGGGAGACCTCTGCGAGAAACGCCTTCTCCCGCTCCTTGGCCTCCTTTAAGGCCGCAAGGAGCCGGTTGATGCTCCGGATCATAGTCCCCACCTCGTCCTGGCCTCTTTGCGGCAGGGGCTCGAGGTTTTCTGGGCCCCGCCTGGCCACCTCCCGGGCGGCTTGGAGCAGGGGGGAGGCGATGAACCGGGCGGTGAGGTAGACCAGAAGGAGCCCCACCGGGAAGAGGAGGAAGAAGGCTTGGAAAAGCGCCCGGTCCAAGGCAGCCAGGGCCTCTTGGATGTACTGGGTTTCCTGGGTCAGGGCCAAAACCCCTAGGGGCGTCCGGACCAGGGCCGCAGCAAAGCCCCTCCTCAGGAAAACCCTCGGCGCAGCCGTCGCGCTTCGCACGTCGGCGGCCTCGAGGCGGTGGGCGGGCTCGGTGAGGACCAGAGGGGTGCCGTCCTCTCCATACAGGTGGAGCCGCACCCCCCCTGTGGCCAAAGGGGTGCCCGCCCGGCCTTGGGTGTAGGCCTCCGCCACCTTCCGCGCGTCCTGAAGGAGGGTGGCCTCGAGATGGCCCTTGAGGCTTGCCTCCACCGACCGCCTGGCCGTGGCCAAGGAGGCGAGGAGGAGCAAGGCCCAAAGCAGGCCAAAGGCCAGGAAAAGCCGGGTGGTCAGGCTCATTCCCGGGGCCTTACCGCGTAGCCCACCCCCCGGACGGTGCGGAGGTACCCATAGGCGCCGGCCTCGCGGAGCTTGGCGCGGAGGTTGGCCACGTGAACGTCCACCAGATTGGAATCCTTTTCCAGGGGTCTTCCCCAAAGCCGTTCCTCGATCTCCTGGCGGCTGAACACTCGGCCTGGCCGGGAAAGGAGGAGGTGGAGGAGGTCGAACTCCTTAGGGGAAAGGCGCACCTCCCGGTCCTGGAAGCGGACCAGGCGCTTCTTGGGGTAGACTTCCAAACCCCCCAAGGAGAGGACCTCGCTTCCTTGCTTGTTTCGAAGCTGCACCTGGATGCGGGCGAGGAGCTCCTGGGGGTGGAAGGGCTTGACCAGGTAATCGTCCGCCCCTTCCAAAAGCAAGGAGACCTTCCGGTCCACCGCATCCTGCGCGGTGAGGACCAGGATGGGGATATCGCTTGTGGCGCGGATGCGGCGGGCCACCTCGGCCCCGTCTAGATCCGGCAGGCCCAGGTCCAAGATCACCAGGTCCGGCCGGGCCTCCCTCAGGCGGACCAGGCCCCGCATCCCGGTTTCCGCCCAGTCCACCTGGAAGCCCGCTTCCTTGAGCTCCAGGCTGAGGAGCTCAGCGATCCCGGGGTCATCCTCGATCAGCAGGATCCGCTTCATGGCCAGAGCCTCTCGGGCGGGGAAAGGCCCAGCTCCTTAAGGAGCTTTAGGAAGCTCACCCGCTCTTTCCCCAATATAATCCAGACATCCCCCTTGTCCGCCACGGCCTCGAGGGTGATGGGTTTTTTCCCGGGCTCGCTGACGAGAAGGCGCACCTCCTGGCCCGCTTTAGGGGCAAGGGGTGGGGAGAGGGGGGAAAGCCGCCCCTCTTGGACGCGCCAGGCCGCGTACAGGGTCTTGAGGTCGGGGGAGAGGAGCCGGACCTCCGTGCCCGGAGGAAAGGAAAGCCCCTCAGCCCCCCGGGCGGTGAGCCCCACGAGGGCGTTGCTTCCCGAAAGGAACACCGAGAGGAGGAGCCAGAAGGACCCGAGAACGGCACCCCAAGGCATCGCCCTCATTCTAGGCCTCCTTCGGGTTGGCTGGATGGGAGGGAGGTTAAGGCCTTTAAATCCCGCTTGGGCAGGGGTGGTCGCCTACGCCCGGGCTTCCGCCAGGGCCTTCAGGCCCTGGGGGTCCAAAAGGACGATGCGGCCGTACCCTGACCGGATGTACCCTTCTCGGACGAGCTCTCCGATGACCTTGGTTACGGTTTCCCGAACGCTCCCCACCGCCCAGGCCAGTTCATCGTGGGTGGCCTTTAAAACCACCTGGCCTTCCTCCACCTGGGCCAAGGGGGTTTCGGCAAGCTCCAAAAGCGCCGCAGCCATCCGGTTCTTAAGCCGCTGGGTGGCCAGGCGGACCATCCGGCGGTAGGTGGTGGAAAGGGCCTGCACCAGGTGGGCCAGAAGGGCCTGGGTCTCCTCGGGGCTTGGGTCGACAAGGGGGGTGAGCTCCGCCGGGGTTACCGCCTCGGCAAAGTAGACCCGCTCGAGGCCAAACAAGGCCTCCTCCCCGAAGTACCCGCCGGGGCGGACAAAGCGCAAGGTCAGCGTCCCGCCTTCCTCATCCACCATCTGGAGCCGGACCAAGCCCTTCTCCACCCGGTAGGCGGCCTCCCGGGGCCCGGGCACCCCAGGGTACAGAATGACTTCACCTGCCTTGAAGGAAAGGGTTTCCCTGGTCTTGGTCATACCGCCTCCTTGTCCCCAGGCTAGCACCGGGGGGGGATTTTGTAAATGCCTATGTTAAAAAAATCGGGAAGGGAAAAGGGCCCACCCCTAGGGGTGCGCCCCGGCCCCGGGCTCAGCCGGTGCTTTCCCTAAGCCAGTCCAGGTAGTCCTTGTGCCCTTCGGCGATGGGCAGGGCGATGATCTCGGGGACGGTATAGGGGTGGAGGCCCTGTACCCTTTCCCTGAGGGCGGGAAAGCGGAAGGTGGTCGTCTTGACGATGAGGAGGAGCTCCTTGTCCTCCACCACCTGGCCTTGCCAGCGGTAGATGGAGGTGAGGCCCGAAACGATGTTGACGCAGGCCGCCAAGCCTTCCTCCACCAGGGTGCGGGCAATCTCCCTGGCCTTTTCCTCCGTGGGCACGGTGATGAGGACGACTTCCTCCACTTACGCCTCCTTGACCACGAAAGCGCTGGCCACCTCATCCCCCTCCAGGAGGTTCATCACCCGCACCCCGGCGGTGGCCCGGGAGTAGCGGGGGATCTGCTTAACGGGGGTGCGGATGGCTAGGCCCCTTTTGGAAAGGACGAGGAGGTCCTCCCCGGACGCCCCTTCGACCTTAAGCAAAGCGGCCAGGCTTCCCACCCTAGGGCCCACCGCGTAGGTGATAACCCCCATCCCCCCCCGGCCTTGGAGGGGGTGTTCGGAAAGGGGGGTGCGTTTCCCAAAACCCTTGGTGCTCACCGCCAAAAGGTCGGGGTTGGCCTCTCCATCCCTGGGGGAGAGGACCACCAAGGAGACCACCCGGTCCTTCTCCCGCTTGAACCGGATCCCCGTCACCCCTTGGCTGTCCCGGCCCGTGGCCCGGACCTCGGAAAGGGGGAAGCGGATGGCCTGTCCCTCCTGGGTGGCCAGGATGACCTCCCCTTCCTCCTCCGCCAGGTCCACATCCACCAGGCGGTCCTCCTCGAGGAGTTTGATGGCGATGAGCCCCGCGGAGCCCAGGTTTTTGTACTCGGAAAGGGCGGTGCGCTTGATCAGCCCCCTTTCCGTGGCGAAGACCAGGTAGCCTTCCCCGTCCAGCCCCCGGACGGAACGGAGGGCGGCCACCTCCTCCTCCTCGGTCAAAGGCAAAAGGGCCCGCACATGCACCCCTCGGGCCTGGCGGCCGAGCTCGGGGAGGTCATAGACCTTGACCCGGTAGACCCGGCCCCGGTTGGTGAAGACCAGGAGGTCGTCGTGCATCTGGGCCACGAAGACCCGCACCGCCTCGTCCTCCTCCCCGGCCCGGCCGGCCTGGGCTCCCACACCGCCCCGGCCCTGGGCCCGGTAGCTTTCCAAAGGGGTGCGCTTGAGGAAGCCCTGGGCGGTGAGGGTGATGACCATGGGCTCGTCCTCGATGAGGTCCTCCCTGGTGAAGGCCTCCTCGAACTCCGCAATGACCGTCCGACGATCGTCCCCGTACTTTTCCTTCAGCTGGAGGAGTTCCTCTTTCACCACGCCCCAAAGCCGCTTCTCCTCCTCCAGAATGGCCCTGAGGCGTGCGATCTCCTCCATGAGGCTTCGGTACTCCTCGAGGAGCTTCTCCCTCTCCAGGGCCACCAGCCGCTGGAGGCGCATGTCCAAGATGGCCTGGGCCTGGACCTCGCTGAGGCCGAACCGGCGGACAAGCCCCGCGCGGGCCTGGGCCGCGTCCTCGGAGGCCCGGATGAGGGCGATGACCTCGTCGATCCGGTCCAGGGCGATGAGGAGTCCCTCCAGGATATGGGCCCGCTCCTCGGCCTTTTTGAGATCAAAGAGGCTCCGCCTCCGGACCACCTCCTTGCGGTGGTCCAGGTAGTGGCGCATGAGCTCGAGGAGGGAGAGGACCCGGGGTTCCCCTTGGACGATGGCCAAGAGGTTCACGGTGAAGGTGGCCTGAAGGGCGGTGTGCTTGTAAAGCTGGTTCAGGACCACCTGCGGGTTCGCCCCCCGCTTGAGCTCTATGGCGATGCGCAGGCCGTGTCGGTCGGACTCGTCGCGGAGCGCGGCGATTTCCTCCAGCTTCTTGGCCTTGACCAGGCCCGCGATCTGGGCGATGAGCCCCGCTTTGTTCACCTGGTAGGGGATCTCCGTCACCACCAGCATGGGCCTCTGCCCCTTCTCCTCGATGCGGACCTTGCCTCGCACCTTTAGGCTTCCTCGGCCCGTGGCGTACGCTTCCCGGATCCCTTTCCGGGAGAGCTTCCCCCCAGTGGGGAAGTCGGGGCCTGGTAGGTGGCGCATGACCCCCTCGAGGGTGATGCCGGGGTTTTCGATCATGGCCACCAGGGCATCCACCACCTCCTTCAGGTTGTGGGGCGGAAGGCTTGTGGCCATGCCCACCGCGATCCCGCTCGCCCCGTTCACCAGGAGGTTGGGCAGGCCCGCGGGGAGGACCTCCGGTTCCTTCAGGCTTCCATCGTAGTTGGGGCGGAAGTCCACCGTGTCCTTGTCGATGTCCGCGAGCATCTCGGCCCCGAGCCAGGAAAGCCGGGCCTCCGTGTACCGCTGGGCTGCGGGGGGGTCCCCGTCCACGGAGCCGAAGTTCCCCTGGCCGTCCATCAGGGGGTAGCGGAGGTTCCAATCCTGGGTCATCCGGGCCAGGGCGTCGTAGATGGCCGCATCCCCGTGGGGATGGAACTTGCCCATCACCTCCCCGACGATCTTTGCGCTTTTGACGTGCTTCCGGTTGGGAAGCACCCCTTCCTGGTAGGCCCCGTACAGGATGCGCCTCTGGACCGGCTTGAGCCCGTCCCGGACATCGGGCAAAGCCCGGTCCACGATGACGGACATGGCGTAGTTGATGAAGCTCTGTTTGACCTCCTCGGTGATCTCCACGGGAAGAATCTGGGCCATACCTTGTTCCCCTTTGCCAAGCTAACCCCCCCAAAGCGCCTCTTCCTTCAGGGGCGGTTGAGCCGTTTCCCAGTATACCCCGTCTAGGGGTTGAGTTCCAGGGCCTCGGCCAAGTAGACCAGGGCGAGTTTATAGGAAAAAATACCAAAACCAGAGATGATCCCCCTCGCCCCCATGGCGGTCACGGAGTGGCGGCGGAACTCCTCCCGGGCGTGGAGGTTGGTAAGGTGGACCTCCACCACCGGAAGCGGCTGGGCGCGGATGGCGTCCAGGAGGGCATAGGAGTAGTGGGTGAGGGCGCCTGGGTTCAGGACGATGGCTAAAAACCCCTCCTTCTTGGCCTGCTGGATCCACTCCACCAGCTGTCCCTCGTAGTTGCTTTGGCGGAAGACGACGCCCAGCCCCAGCTCCGCCCCCCATTCCTCGCAAAGGGCCTCGAGCTCCTCCAGGGTCGTCTGGCCGTACAGCTCGGGCTCCCTCTGCCCGAGCAAGTTCAGGTTGGGCCCGTTCAGCACCAGGACCATTCCTCCCCTCCTTTGGGGATAGCATAAGGCCATGCGCCGCCTCCTGCTCCTTTTTTTCCTTACGCCCGTTTTGGCCCAGCACGTGGTCGCCCCGGGAGAGACGCTTTTTTCCATCGCCCGGAGGTACGGCCTTTCCGTGGAGGAGCTTGCCCGGCTCAACGGCCTTCAGGACCCGGACCGCATCCACCCTGGCCAGGTCTTACGGCTTTCTGGGGAGGAGAGGCGGATCCTGCCCAAGGGGGAGGTGCGCCTGGGGGGGCTTTGGGTGGGGCAGGCCACCTTGGTCCGCGTGGCGGGGTACAAGGAAGGGGAGGTGCGGGCCTTTGGGCGAACCTTTCCCTTGGCCTTGTCCCAGGAGGGTCTTTTGGGGTACCTGGGGGTCCCCGCCTTGGAGAAGCCCGGCGTACACCGGGTGGAGTTCTTCCTCGAGGGCGGCCGCTTCCCCTTCGACCTCGAGGTGCACCCCGTCTCCTACCCCCGGGAGGTCATCCCCTTGACCCCCGGGCTAAAGGCCAGAATGGACCCAAATACCCTGCGCGAGGAGCGGGAGAAGGTCATCGCGTCATGCCGTTTTCGCCTCGGCCTACCCCTGCACTTCAGGCCTCCTTTGGAGAAAATGCAGATCACTTCTCCCTTTGGAACCCGCCGCCGGTATGGGGAAGGGGGCTGGACCTACCACGAGGGGATGGATCTAAAGGCAGAGGTAGGGGTGCCGGTCCGGACGGCGGCGGAGGGGGTGGTGGTCCTTTCCGAACCCCTTTTCGTCCGGGGCGAGGCGGTGGTCCTGGACCACGGCCTGGGGGTCTGCACCGGGTACTGGCATCTGAGTGCGCGTAAGGTGAGGCTAGGGGAGAGGGTCAAACCGGGCCAGGTCATCGGCCTGGTGGGGAGCACCGGGCTTTCCACCGGCCCCCACCTTCACTTTGAGGTGCGGGTGGCGGGCCTTCCCGTGGACCCCGGTGGCTTTTTGCGGTGATCGGGATTCTGGGAAACCCTAAGGTGGGCGGGTAGAATGGTGGGTATGCTGGAGGCCGTATGGGTGATCGGCGGCGGCCTGGCGGGCAGTGAGGCCGCCTGGACCCTGGCCCGGCTGGGGGTTCCGGTCAGGCTTTTGGAGATGCGTCCCAAGCGCATGACCCCGGCCCACGAGACCCCCCTTCTTGCGGAGATCGTCTGCTCCAACTCCCTGGGGGGGGAGGGGAGAAGCAACGCCAAGGGGCTTTTGCAGGCGGAGATGCGTTTGGCAGGCAGCCTCGTCATGGAGGCGGCAGACCGGGCCCGGGTTCCCGCTGGGGGGGCTCTGGCCGTGGACAGGAGGGAGTTCAGCGAGTACATCACGCAGAGGCTGGAGGCCCACCCCCTGGTGGAGGTGGTGCGGGAGGAGGTCCGGGAGGTGCCGGATACGCTGGCCGTTCTGGCCACCGGCCCCCTTACTTCAGAGGCTCTTGCCCAGTCCTTAAAGGCCCTTCTCGGTGACCCCTTCCTCTACTACTACGACGCCGCGGCCCCCATCGTTTTGGGGGAAAGCATCGACCGGAGGGTCTGCTTCCAGGCGGGCCGGTACGGCCAGAGCGCGGACTACCTGAACTGCCCCATGACCGAGGAGGAGTACCAGAGGTTCTACCAGGCCCTCCTCGAGGCCCAGCGCCACACCCCCCATGCCTGGGAAAAGCTGGAGTTCTTTGAGGCCTGCCTGCCCATCGAGGAGCTCGCCCGCCGGGGGTACCAGACCCCCCTTTTCGGCCCCCTGAAGCCCGTGGGCCTCAAAGACCCAAGGACGGGCAAGGAGCCTTTCGCGGTGGTCCAGCTCCGCCCCGAGGACAAGGAGGGGCGGATGTGGAGCCTGGTAGGCTTCCAGACTGGGCTCAAATGGCCAGAACAGAAGCGGCTTGTCCGGTTGATTCCCGGTTTGGAAAACGCGGAGATCGTCCGCTACGGGGTGATGCACCGGAACACCTACCTGAACGCTCCCCGGCTTTTGCAAAAGACCCTGCAGCTCAAGGACCACCCCCACCTCCTGGTGGCGGGGGTGCTGGCGGGGGTGGAGGGGTATTTGGAGAGCGCGGCCACCGGCTTCCTGGCGGGGTTGAACGCGGCAAGGCTTTTCAGAAAAAAGCCCCCGGTCGTCCCTCCGGAGGAGAGCATGCTGGGCGGTCTGGTGCGGTTTCTGGCTACAGCAAACCCGGAGGGCTTCCAGCCCATGAACGCCAACTGGGGGCTTGTCCCCCCTCAGGCCGGCCGAGACAAGCGGGAGAAACGGGAGAGGATGTACCAGAAAGGACTGGAAGCTTTCCAGAAATTTTTAGAATTTATAGAATTTTTAGTCGAGGCCCCTAAAAGCCCGTGAACCGCCCGCCTTGCCCTTTTCCAGGCGGGGCTAGCGGATAATCCTGAGGGCGCGCAACCCCCAGATCAACACCACCGCTCCAACGACGCCCCAGAATAAGCCTCCCAGGCTAAACGATCCCGCGGAGGCGGCCCCACCGATCCCTAAAACATCTGCAAACAGCCATTTGGCCAGCACGGAGCCCAGGATACCAATGAGGATCTTCCCAATGAGCCCCTCCCGATCCCCCATTAGGCTACTGGCGATCCAGCCGATGATGGCCCCCACCAGGATGGCTACGATCCAGCTCATCGCTTTGCCTCCTCCTTTCATCCTAAGGATACTTCGGTTTGGTGGCCCGGTCAAGCCTGGCCCTCAACCCCCTCCAGGACCCGACGCGTAGATGGGACGGAGTCCATGAACCCTAGCGCAAAAAAAGCGCCTACGGCTGCTTCTTGCAGGGTACTCCTCAATCGATTAAGGGGAGGGGATCACGATGGGAGGTTTGGTGCACCTGAAGCCCTGGGCGAGGCCCTGCCTCACACCTTACCGGTCAGGACGCTCAGAAGGGCCTGGTGGATGTGGCCGTTGGTGGCCACGATGTACCGATGGCCGAGCCGGTAAGGCCCCCCCTCCAGATCCGTCACCCTACCTCCCGACTCCTCCACCAGAAGCCACCCCGCGGCCACGTCCCAGGGGTTGAGCTTGACTTCCCAGAATCCATCCAGCCTACCCGCGGCCACATAGGCCAAATCCAAGGCCGCCGCCCCGGGCCTGCGCACCAGAAGCCCTTTCCTCAAGGCCCGTTCAAAATAGGTGAGGTTTTCCGGATCCTTGGCCACGTCGTAGGGGAAGCCTGTGGCCAGGAGGCTTCCCAGGAGCTCCTGGCGCCCGGTTACCCGGATGGGCCTTCCGTTGAGATAGGCCCCCTGGCCCCGGAGGGCGGTGAAAAGCTCCCCCCGGGCGGTGTCCAGAATAACCCCGAGCTCCACCCGGCCTTCCACCTCGAGGGCGATGGAAACCCCGTAGAAGGGAAAACCATGGGCGTAGTTGACCGTGCCGTCCAAAGGGTCCACCACCCAGCGCACCCCTCCGGGGGCGTCCCCGCCCCCCTCCTCTCCTAGGAAGCCGTGGTCGGGGAAGCGGGAGAGGAGGAGGGCTTTGATGGCCTCCTCGCTTTCTTTGTCCGCCTGGGTGACCAGGTCGGTGGGGCCGGACTTGGCCTTCTGGGTAAACCCCTTCTCCAGGTAGTAGGTGTGGATGCCCTGGGCGAGAAAGGCCGCATCGATGGCGGCCTCGAGGTGGGCTTGCGAGACCCTCACGCCCTCATCTTAAAGGGGAACGGCCTCCTCGAGGTCCTCTGAGGGGGCCTCGGGGGTCTTCTTCATCACCTCCCTGAGGAGGCTGGTGGCGTAGCTTCCCTTGGGCAGGAAGAAGCTGATCCAAAGCCCCTCTTTGGCCTCTTCCACCCTCGCCTCCACCAAAGGGACGCGGATCGGCCGCCGCGCGCCCTTCCGGGCCTGGAACGCCTCCCGGGTGAGCTCGTACCGGGCGAGGACCTCGTCCTCCAGGGCCCGGGCCTGCCCCTGGCTTTCAAAGTATTTCTTTCCGAAAAGGGCCCCCGTGGCGCTGATCTCCAGCCTTAGGGCCCTCTCCAACTCCCGCTCGGGCTCTTGGACCAAAAACTCCCCGCCTGTGTCGTGCTTTTTTGCTACATCCCCCAAAACCACCCGGTCGAAAAGCCCCCGGTCCATCCTGAGGGCTACCCAGTCGTTGAAGAGGAGACTTTGCAGGCTGCCGATGAGAAAGCGCTTGAGCCAGGGGGTGCCCCGGCCCTTTCCCGTCTTGACCAGGCGGTACCCCCGCTCGGGGTTCCGCCCGCCCAGGCCGAACCGCTGGGGGCCATAGTAGTTGGGGACCCCCTTCTTTTTCAGCACGGAAAGCACGGCTTCCGCTTCCGCCTTCCCCCCTTCTGGGTCCCGGATGAGGATGCGGAAGCGGTTGCCCTTGAGGTGGCCGGTCCGGAGCTTGTTCGTGTGGAGATCCGCGCCGAGGAGGCGCACCCCTTTAAGGGTTTCCAGAAGGCAGAGCCGGTCTTCGTACCGCCTGGGCAGGCTGAACCACTGCCGGGTGAGGGCGTGCTTGTCCTTAAGCCCCGCCACCCCGATCTCCTTTTCCGGCACCTTCAGCTCATCCCTCAGAAACTCGAAGACCTGCCGGGTGGTCAGCCCCTCCTTCTCCAGGAGGAGGAAAAGGTGCTCCCCTTGGCCTGAGGGGGTGTAGGCGGGCACCTCCTCCACCTGGAAGTCCCGGGGGAGGACCCGGATCCGGCCCCCCACCCCTGGGAGGGAGGCGGTCAGGTAGGGGTAGCGGTCGAAGTCAAAGCCGAGGTCCACCGCTTCATTATGATGGGGGGCGTGGAGGTTGTGGAGGCCTTCCGGGCGGCTTTGGACCGCCTTGCGCCCAAGGACCCCTTGGTCCTGGCCGTCTCCGGCGGGGGGGACTCGGTGGCCATGGCCCACCTGGTCCATGCCCTAAGGAGGCAGGCGGTCATCGCGCACCTGGACCACGGCCTCAGGCCCGATGCCCACCTGGATGCGGCTTTTGTAGAGGCGCTGGGGAGGAGGCTAGGGTTTCCCGTTTTCCTCGAGCAGGCCCGCCTTGCCCCAGGGGGCAACCTGGAGGCCAAAGCCCGGGAGGCCCGCTACGCCTTCCTTTACCGGGTGGCCAAAAGGGTGAAGGCCCGGGCCATCCTTACCGCCCACACCTTGGACGACCAGGCGGAGACGGTCCTCTTCCAGCTGGTCAAGGGGACGGGCCGGGCCTTGGGCATCCGGGAGAAGCAGGGCCTGGTGGTGCGCCCCCTCCTCGGTTTGGAGCGGCAGGCCCTCAGGACCTTCCTTGAGGCCCTGGGGGAGGCCTGGCGGGAGGACCCCACGAACCAGGACCCTTCCTTGGATCGAAACTACCTTCGCCTGGCGGTTTTGCCCCTTTTGGAGGCGCGCTTTCCCGGGGCCAAGGCCGCGATGGGCCGGTTCGCCCGCGTCCAGCAGGAGGAGGACGCCTTTTTGGAGGCGGAGGCGGCCCGCCGCCTCTTGCCGGACCCCCGGTTCTTCGTCCCCGCCTACCGGGTCCACCCCCTCCTCGAGGCCCCTTGCGTTCTGCGGCGAAGGGCGCTGAGAAGGGTTCTGGAGGCCTTGGACCTCAGGCCTGAAACCCGGCTTCTGGAGCTTCTGGAAGGGGCTTTGAAGGGGAAGGCGGTCACCCTCCCTGGGGGCGTCTTGGCCCGCAGAAAAGGCGGGGTGGTGTTCTTGATCCCCAAGGACCCGCGCCTCCCCCTCCCCCCGGGGTTTCGCCGGCCGAGGCCCGGCGACCGGCTGGCCTCGGGGAAGCGGCTTTTCGAGGCCCTTGCGGAGATGGGCCTCCCCAAGGAGCTCCGGCGGCTTTGGCCGGTCCGGGCGGAGGGGGAGGGGGTGGTCGAGGTCTACGGCCAGACGGAGACCCCCATGCGCCTGGCCCTGGAGGAGGCCCGGCTGGCCCTGGGGGAAGGAGAGGTTCCGGTGGGGGCGGTCCTCCTGTATGGGGACCGGGTTTACCGGGCCCACAACCGGGTGGAGGCTTTGAAAGACCCCACCGCCCACGCGGAGATGCTCCTTCTGCGGGAGGTGGGGGGGGTGCTTTCCCAGGGGAAAACCCGGACGGTCCTGAAGGGGGCCATTCTCTACGTTACCCTCGAGCCCTGCCTCATGTGCTATGGGGCCCTCCGTCAGGCGGGGGTGCGCATCGTCTACGGGACGGAGAACCTGAAGGAGGGGGCCCTCACCCGGTACGGGGTGGGGGAGGGGATGGCGGGTGGACTCCTGGAGGCCGAGTGTGCTAAGCTTCTTACGGGTTTCTTCCGGTCCCACAAGGAGGGGTGCCGGAGCGGTTGAACGGGCCGGTCTCGAAAACCGGTGTGCCCCCAAGGGGGCACCGCGGGTTCGAATCCCGCCCCCTCCGCCAAGGCCGCGGCCTGCGCCGCGGTTTTTGCTTCAGACCACCTGGTACCCCCAGCGCCCCCCTAGGACCCCCAGGTCCTCGAGGAGGCGGATGACCTCCGCCTTCGTTTCGGGCAGGTCCTCGAGGAGGAACAAAAGCCCCGCGATCTCCCCTAGGAGCAGGAAGCCATACCGGGTCCGCTCCTCCTCCCAAAGGGCTTCCATTCTGAGCCGGGCCATGAAAAGCGGGGGCCGGAGGTAGTGGCCGGGGCTGGGGTAGGGGGCATCCGGTCGGCACAGCCTCGGATCCTGGTCCGTGAGCACCCCCCGGCAGGCCAGGGGTCTTTGGGCATAGACCCCGCATAGACCGTCTTCCAACAGGGGGCAGGGGGTGTTTTCCGCAAAGGCCTTTTGAAAAAACCGGGCGGGGAACCCGGGATCGTCCTTGTGCGCCCGAAGGAGAGCGAGCCGCCTGGGTCCTTCGTTTTGGATCCGCTCCCTTTGGGCCTCGTTCAGGTGAGGATAGATGGCCTCGGCCTCGAGGCGGCTTAGGGTCACCCAGGGGTAACAACAGGCGAAGCACCCTGGCCGGCAGGAGGGGATGAGGCCTTTTTCCGCCAGGTAGAAGGCGATGGACCGGTCCAGTTGCTCCGCTTCCTGGTCAAAGGGCATCCCTCGCCAGTATACGCATGGCATAATCAGGACATGCCGGCACCCTTTTTGAATCCCCTTGTCCCGGGTCTGCCCCCCGCCGTCTCCGCCTGGGTGCGGGGGCTTGAGGAGGTAGAGGAGCACCTCAGGAAATGGGCCTTTGAACTTTCGGAGGAGGCGTTTTGGTGGCGGCCCGCCCCGGGCCTGAACCCCATCGGGGGCCTGGTCCGCCACATCCTGGGAAGCTCGCACCGCCTTCTTCGGGCGGGCCTGCCTGGGGAGCTTCCCGAATGGGCCCGGTTGGGGCGGGAGTGGGAGCTCCAGGGGCCCTTAGAGCCGAAGGAGCTGATCTTAGAGCGGTTTGAAGCGGCCTGGCCCAGGCTGGTTTCGGAGTTTAGGGGGCTTGCCGGGGAGGACCTGGCCAGACCGGTCCGGGTGGGGCAGCTGGGGGCAGAGGCGCCCTTGGCCCATGTCCTCCACCACCTGGTGGAGCACGCCCAGCACCACGCGGGCCAGATCATCTACGCGCATAAGCTCCTTCAGGCCCGAATAGAATGAGGGTATGGAACGCATCGGTCTGCGCGCCTCCCCCCAGGCCACCTTGAAGGCGCTCCAGGAGGTCCTCAGGGGGGTGAGGCTCCAAGACGCCAAGGTCTATCTCATTACTGACTGGCAGGACCGGCGCGAAAAGGCACGGTACGCGGTCTTTGTCCACACGCCTAAGAAGAGCGTTCTTAGCCTGGATGCCTTCGGCCCCGCCTTTCCGGGCGGGGAGGAGGCTCTGGCGCGTCTAGTGGAGTTTCTACAGGCCCAAGGGGCGGGCCCCTTCTACGAGGTGGTGCTGCCCCGCTCCACCTTGTACACCCTTTTTGAAATGGAGGATGCAGAGGTTTTGCGCTCGCTGATGGCCTCTGCCAACCCCGCAGACCCCGGCCTTTACCTGGAGGGGGCGGCTTCGCGGGGGACCGGGTCTGGGCGGGGTTAGGCGTACAGGGCTTTGAGCCGGCCCGCCTCTTCCGCCAGCCGGGGGAGGCGGTTTAGATCCACCCCAGTGGTGAAGCCCTGGGCCTCGAGGTAGGGCAAAACCCTTTCCGTGGGGAGGTTCCCCACCAGTTCATCCCCGGCAAAGGGGCATCCCCCCACCCCCGCCAAGGCCCCCTCGAGCCAGCGCACCCCCGCGCTAAGCACCGCCTCCACCTTGGCCAAGACCCCCTCGGGCCGGGCATGGAGATGGGCCCCTAGACCCTCGGGGCCGAAGTGCCGGGTGGCCTCCGCCAACACCCTATGGATCCGGTCCGCCTCCGCCACCCCATAGGTGTCCGCTAGGGCGATCTTTTGCACCCCAAGCGACCTTAGGCGGCCGATGGCCTCCAGCACCCCCTTTGGGCTCCAGGGGTCCCCATAGGGGTTCCCAAAGGCCATGGAGAGGTAGACCACGAGCTCGAGCCGCCCTCGCGTCCTGGCCGCCACCTCCTCCACCAGAGGCCAGGACTCGGCCAGGGTGCGGTTGGTGTTTTTCCTCTGGAAGGTCTCGGATAGGGAGAAGGGGTACCCCACTGCGGTGAGGTTGGGCGCCCGGAGGGCCCGGTCCAGCCCCTTCTCGTTGGCGATGATGGCCAGATAGGTCCGCCCCTCTGGGGGGGGCAAGGCGGCCAGGACCTCCTCCGCATCCCGCATCTGGGGAACCCACTTGGGGGAGACGAAGCTGGTCAGGTCCAGGTGGCAAAAGCCCGCCTCGAGAAGCCCCCTTAGGAAGGCCACCTTTTCCTCGGTGGGGATGAAGCGGGAAAACCCCTGCCAGGCGTCCCTGGGGGATTCCACATAGCGAATGGCTTCCCGCTTCATACCTGGAAGACCCCCAGCCGGAAGGGTTCCCGTTCGGGGTTGAGCGCGCAGGCCTCGAGGGCCCTCACCACCCAGTTTCGGGTCTCGTGGGGGAAGATGACCTCGTCCACCCAGAGCCGGGCCGCGGCGTAGCGCGGGTCCAAGCTCTCCTCGTACCGGCCCTTGATCCGTTCGTAAAGCTCCTTAAGCTCCTCGTCCGAGGGCTCCTTTCCCTGGCGTTTGAGCTTTTCCACCTCGAGCTCTAAGAGGGTCTTCGCCGCCTGGGCCCCGCCCATGACCGCGTACTTGGCGCTGGGCCAGGCGAAGATAAACCGGGGGGCGTAGGCCTTGCCCGAAAGGGCGTAGTTCCCCGCACCAAAAGAGCCCCCCAGGATGACGGTGATCCTGGGCACCACCGAGTTGCTCACCGCGTTGACCAGCTTGGCCCCCCGCCGGATGATCCCCGCCTGCTCCGACTCCTTTCCCACCATAAAGCCCGTCACGTCCTGGAGGAAGAGGAGGGGGATGTTCATCTGGTTCACCTCCAGGATGAACCGGGCGGCCTTGTCCGCGGCCTCCGCGTAGATCACGCCCCCCACCTCGATCCGGCCCCGCTTTTTGACGATGAGCCGCTGGTTGGCCACGATGCCTACGGGAAAGCCCCCGATGCGGGCGAACCCGGTGACCAGGGTCTCCCCGTAGGAGGCCTTGTACTCTAAAAACTCCGAGCCGTCCACCAGCCTTGCGATGACTTCCCGCACGTCGTAAGGCTTGCTCCCGTCCGGGGAGACCAGGCCGTAGAGGTCCTCCTGCGAGTAGAGCGGATCCTGGGCCTCCTTGCGGGCCTCGGCCCAGCTGGCCAGCCGGGCCTTGGGGTAGAGCTCCACGAGCTTCCGGATCCGTTCCAGAGCGCTTTCGTCCGTGGGTTCGTAAAAGTCCACCGTGCCCGAGACCTCCGCGTGCATTTTGGCCCCACCCAGCTCCTCGCTGGTCACCTCCTGGCCGATGGCCGCCTTGACCAGGGCCGGCCCCGCCAGGTAGAGCCCCGAGCCTTCCGTCATCAAAAGCACGTCCGTCATCACCGGGAGGTAGGCCCCTCCGGCCACGCAGTTCCCCATAATGGCGCTGATCTGGGGGATCCCCAAGGCGCTCATGCGGGCGTTTAGGTAAAAGATGCGGCCGAAGTCATCCTGATCGGGAAAGACCTCGTCCTGAAGGGGCAGGAATACCCCTGCTGAGTCCACGAGATAGACCGTGGGGATGCGGTTTTCCAAGGCGATGGTCTGGGCCCGGATGACCTTCTTGGCGGTGATGGGGAAGAAGGCGCCTGCCTTCACCGTGGCATCGTTGGCGATGATCATCCAGTCCTGGCCCTGGATGCGGCCCAGGCCAGCCACCACCCCGCCCGAGGGGGCCCCGCCCCATTCCTCGTACATGCCCCAGCCCGCAAAGGTCATGAGCTCATGGAAGGGGGTTCCCGGGTCGATCAGGCGGGCGATGCGCTCCCGGGCGGTGAGGCGGCCCTTTTGATGCTGGCGCTCCACGGCTTTAGGGCCCCCTCCTTGCCGGACTTTCTCCAGTGAAGCCTTGTACTCCCGGATGACCTCCACCCAGAGGTCCTTGCTCCGTTTGAACTCCTGGCTTTCCCGGTCCAGACGGGTGGGGAGCATGGCCTAAGTATACGGGATTTGGTTTCGCGGGAAAAAAGCGTTATCCACCCTCCCGGTCGTCTCCTGACGGAGAAGCAACCCGGTCTTCTCCCGATGGAGAAGCAGCGCGGGCCCCTTTGGCCAAACGGTCGGCCCGCTCATTCTCCTTGAGCCCGGCGTGCCCCCGCACCCAGTGGAAGACCACCCTGTGCCGGGAGGCCTCCTTCAGGAGGGCCTCCCATAGGTCGCGGTTTTTCACGGGCGCTTTCGAGGCAGTCCTCCAGCCGTTTTTCTGCCACTTGGACAGCCACCCCTCGGCAAAGGCCCTCTTCAGGTACTCGCTGTCCGTGTAAAGGTGGACCTCGCAGGGTTCCTGCAGGGCCCTTAGGGCCTCGAGGGCGGCCTTGAGCTCCATGCGGTTGTTGGTGGCCCCTTCCTCTTCCCGGCCCTGGAGGACCCTCTCGTGGCGTCCGTAGCGCAGAATGGCCGCCCAGCCTCCCCTTCCGTCCGGGGTGGCCGAGCCGTCGGTGTAAACCTCCACCCTCTTCATGGGTCCCAGATCCGGGCCGGGGCGAGCTCCACCAGGTTGCCCGCAGGGTCGCGGGTGTAGAGGCTTTTTCCCTTGGGCCAGCTGGCCCACCAGGCGGGATAGCCCGCCGCCTTCAGCCGCCTCTCCCACTCGGGCAGGCTTTCCTCCTCCACCTGGAAGGCCACGTGCACGCTCCCTCTGGCCCCGTGGGGCGGGGGGTCCGTCTCCTTTTCGGTCTCCTGGGGGTTGAAGACCAGGAACACCCCCCGCCCGGCCCGGAAAAAGGCGTGCCGGGGCGGCTTGAACTGGAAGCACTCGAGGCCCAACACCCCCTCGTAGAAGGCGCGCGCAGCCTCGAGGTCCTCCGCGTAAACGCAGGTTTCGAGCACCTCCATCCCCCCTACTCTACCGCCGCCGCACCTCCCCCAATGGCGCGGCGACCGCCCGCTCCATGTGCGAAGGACCGCTGCGGTGGAAGCCCAACCCGGCGATGCGGGCGCGCCCTCCGAGATCGGGCGGGCCGTAGCCCACCGCATGGCGGAAGCCGGGGCGGAGCTTGAGCTCGTGGACCTGGAGCCGGAGCGGCTTTCCGCCACCGTTCAGGTGCTCGAACCGTTGGGAGGCGCTGCGGGAGCGGACCTTGGACACCCTCATCCACAACGCCGCCCTCTACCCCAGCCGGCCCTTCACCGAGGTGGATGAGGCCTTCTACCGGCGGGGGATGGGGGTGAACCTCGAGGGCACGCTCTGGATGGGCCGGCGCATGATCCAAGCCCGCGGCGCCCAAGGCGGCGTGATCATGAACATCGGGTCCATCGAGCAAAGCCGCGGGGATCGCCTTGACCCGGGCCCTCGCCCGGGAGTACGGCCGGTGCGGGTTCCGCATCAATGCCCTCCTCCCCGGGTGGACGCGCACCCCCGGCACAGACCGGGTCGGCTGCCAGGGGCTGCTGCGCCTCAACTGGAGGATTCTTCAGGCCGGCCTCGAGTTCCACCCATGGCTCCCGATCGGACGGCCGGCCAGCCCGGACGAGATCGCGCGCAGGGTGCTGGTCCTGGCGAGGGGCCTGCAACCTACATCCCCCGGGTTGTGATCCCCGTGGACGGAGGGTTCCTCTCCGGGTGAGCTACTCCCACTCGATCGTCGCGGGGGGTTTGGAGGTGAGGTCATAGACCACCCGGCCTATCCCCGGCACCTCCCGGGTGATGCGCCGGGCCGCCTTGTCCAGGGCCTCGAGGGGTAGCCGGGCCCAGTCCGCGGTCATGAAGTCCTCCGTGGTCACCGCCCTTAGGGCCACCACGTACCCGTAGTGCCGTTCATCCCCGGTGACCCCTACGCTTCTCACCGGCAGAAGGACCGCCAAAGCCTGGTCCACCTGGTGGTAAAGCCCCTCCTCCCAGAGGACCTCCATGAAAATGGCATCGGCCCGGCGCAAAGCGGTGAGCTTCTCCTCCGTGACCTCCCCCAACACCCGAACGGCAAGCCCCGGGCCTGGGAAGGGGTGGCGGAGCCTTAAGGGCTCGGGAAGGCCCAAAAGGAGGGCCAGCGTGCGGACCTCGTCCTTGAAAAGGGTGCGGAACGGTTCTAGAAGTTCAAAGCGCAGGTCTTCAGGAAGCCCACCTACGTTATGGTGGCTTTTGATCTTGGCCGCGTGCTCGGAGCCCGCGGACTCTATGACGTCGGGGTAGAGGGTGCCTTGGGCCAGAAAGCGGAAGGGGCCCTTCTTGCGGGCCACCTCTTCAAAGACCTCCACGAACGCCCGCCCGATGATCTTCCGCTTCTCCTCGGGGTCCTCCACACCTTTGAGCGCCTCGAGAAAGCGCTCCTTGGCCTCCACCACCTCGAGGTTGACCCCCAGGGCCCTCAGCGCCCCTTCCACCTGGGCCCTTTCCCCTTGGCGCAAAAGGCCATGGTCTACAAAGACCGCCAGGTGGTCTACCCCGCTTCGGGCAAGCAAAAGAGCCAAGGTGGAGGAGTCCACCCCTCCGGAGACGGCCAGGAGGACCCGGTCCTTACCCACCCGGCCTTGGACCTCCTGGATGAGGCGTTCTAGGGTCTGCTCCGGGGTCCAGTCCCGCCTGATCCGGGCGAGCTCGAGAAAGTTCTCCAGCATGGCCATGCCCTCAGGGGTGTGCCGCACCTCGGGGTGGAACTGGACCCCCAGGTACCGGCCGTCCTCGCTCATCAGACCAGCTACAGGGTTTTCCTCCGTGCGGGCAATGCTGAAAAAGCCTTTGGGGAGCTCGGCCACGTGGTCCGAGTGGCTCATCCAGACCTGGAGGGGGGGGGTGAGGCCATGAAAGAGGGGGCCTTTGGCCTCCACGAGGAGGGCCTTTCCGTACTCCCGCCGGCCGCCTTTCTCCACCCGGCCCCCGAAGCGCTGGGCCAGGTACTGCATTCCGTAGCAGATCCCCAAGACGGGCAGGCCAAGTTCCAGAACCCGGGGGTCGGGTTTGGGGGCTCCGGGGTCAAAGACGCTGCTCGGCCCTCCGGAAAGGACCAAGGCTTTAGGATTCTCCTCCAGGACCCTCTCCAAGGGGGCCGTGCCGGGAAGGATGACCGAGTAGGCCCTCAGCTCCCGAAACCGCCGGGCGATGAGACGGGTGTACTGGGAGCCGAAGTCCAGGATCACCAGGCTCATGCCCCCATGATGCCATAATGGCCGTATGGCCGAGGTGGAGTCCTTCAAGCTGGACCATACAAAGGTCAAGGCCCCCTATGTCCGCCTGGCGGGCCGGTTTTTGACCCCGAGGGGGGATGTGGTGGAGAAGTACGACCTTAGGCTTGCCCAGCCCAATCGGGAGGCGCTGGCCACCGCTCCTTTGCACACCCTCGAGCACCTTTTGGCAGGGCTCATCCGGGACCAACTGCCCGGGGTCATCGACCTTTCCCCCATGGGGTGCCGGACGGGGTTTTACCTGACCGTTTTGGGCCCCCTTTCCCCGGAAAGGGTCCTGGAGGCCTTCAGGAGGGCCTTGGAAGGGGTTCTTCTGGCCGAAAAGATCCCCGGGGCCTCCGAGAAGGAGTGCGGGAACCACCAGGACCACGACCTGCAAGGGGCCAAGGCCTGGGCCCAAAGGGTCCTCGAGGCGGGGCTTAGACTCCAGGAAAGCGTCTACCTATGACCGCCCTCTTCGCCGCGGAGCCGGAGGAGGCCGAGGCCTTAAGAAGGGCCTTCGGAGCCCGGGAGGCCCTTCTTGCACCCTTTCCCTTGGCCCGAGCCTCCGGCGTGCTGGTGGCCCAGACCGGGGTTGGCAAGGCGGCGGCGGCGAGCGCGGTGGCCTACGTTTTGGCCCGTTATCCCGTCCGCCAGGCCTTTTTTCTGGGGGTGGCGGGGGCTTTGGACCCCTCCTTGCGGGCCTTGGACCTGCTTCTGGCCGAGGAGGCGGTCCAGTGGGACGTGGACCTCACCCCCTTTGGCCGTGGGCCGGGTGAAACGGCCTTTGGAAGGCGGTTCTTCCCCTCGGATCCCGGGCTTCTTTTGCGGGTGGAACAGGCGGCCCGCGCCCTGGGCTACCCCGTGCGCCGGGGCCGGGTGGCCACGGGGGACCGGTTTTTGGCCGATCAGAGGGAGGCGGAGCGCATCCGGACCCTTTTTGAGGCCAGCGCGGTGGAGATGGAGGGGGCGGCCGCCCTCTTCGTGGCCTGGCGGTTCCAGGTGCCGATGGCCTTGGTCCGGGCGGTGACGGATGGGGCGGGGGAGGGGGCTGGGG
>NZ_PSMQ01000082.1:0-5635 GCF_040290245.1 Thermus sp. | reverse complement strand
CCCCCCCACGCCCCCGGGGCCGCCCACCACATCGGAGATCACCCCCACCACCTCCCCTTGCAGGTTGAGGAGGGGGCTTCCCGAGTTCCCCACCGTGAGGGGGGCATCCGTGAAGAGGTACTCCCCCACCTCCTGCCCCACCGTGGGGTCTTGGGACTGGGCCTCGAGGGCGCCCCGGCCAGCGAGGATGCCGTAGGAAGCGAGGAAGGGCTGGCCGAAGGGGTTCCCCACCACCACCACCCCCGCCCCCACGGGAAGGCCCTCGCTCTTCCCAAAGCGCAGCTGGGCCGGGGCCACCACCCCCCGCACCTGGAGGAGGGCCAGGTCGATCCCGGGGTCCACGGCGAAGCGCTCCGCCGGGAAGGTGCGCCCGTCGTAGAGCCGGAGGGTCAGGTCGGCCACATCCCGCACCACGTGGTAGTTGGTGACGAGCCGCCCCGGGCTGATGAAAAACCCGGTGCCCACCACAGGCCCCTCCCCGGTAAGGGGGGTGCCCTGGATGCGCACCACCGCGGGGAGGGCCTTTTTGAGGACCTCCACCCGGGCCACCTCCTCGGGGGAGGTGAGGCGCTGGGCGCTGATTTGGCCCCAAGGGCCAACCGCCAAAAGGGCAGCTGCGGTGAAAAGAAGGACAAGGAGCCGCATCACGCCTACATTACCTCAGGGGCGGGGATGCCTAGAAGCCCCAGGCCCGTGGCCAAGGTGGCCTTGAGCTTCTCCACCAGGGCGAGCCTAAGCCCCTTGAGCCCAGGCGGAGCAGTGAGGACAGGCGTGGCGGGGCGGCCGTCTTCCTTGGCGTTGTAATAGGCGTTCCAGGCCGCCGCCAGGTCCAGAAGGTACTGGGCGAGGGGATGGGGGCTTTTCTCCTCCGCGCTTTCCAGGACCTTTTCCTCGAAGTCCAGAAGCCAGAGGGCAAGCCGCCGTTCGTAGGGGGTGGCCTGGGCCAGGTCGGGTTCGTCGGGGGTTTCGCTCTTCCTCAGGATGGCCGCGGCCCGGGCGTGGGCGTACTGGACATAGGGGCCGGTGTCCCCCTCGAAGGAAAGGGCCTCCTCGTAGCGGAAGTCGATCTGCTTTCTGGGCTCCACCTTGACCATGGCGAAGCGGAGGGCGGCCAGGGCCACCATCCGGGCGGCGTCTTCTGGGTCGGGGTGGTCGGGGTTCTTTTCCCGTATCACCCTCAGCGCCCGTCCCCAGGCCTCCTCCAAAACCTCGTCCACGCTCACGGTGAGCCCCTTCCGGCCGGACATCTGCTGGCCCTCGAGGAGAACCGTTTCATAGGCCAGGTGGACCGCCTTTTCCATCAGGTCCGGCCGCCCCACCAAGGCCAAGGCGGTGCGGACCAGGGCCTGGGGGTGGGACTGGCGGGCATCGATGACGTTCACCGTCATCTCCGCCTTGGGGGTGTAGGCCTCCCCCTCAGGGGCGCTGGTCCGTAGCCTGGGGTAGAAGGGGTTCTCGTAGGGTCGGAACCTGAGCCCCTCCAAGAGCCCCATCTTCCAAAACTGAAAGGCGATGTCCTTGGCGTAGTAGGTGGCCGCACCGTTCGATCGGACCAGGACGAAGTAGGGGTCCTCGAGGCCGGGCAGGACCTGGCTGGCGTCCATGACCAGGGCCCCTTGGTACTTGCCTTCCTTGGGGGTGAAGACGAAGGGGCTCTGCTTCAAACGCTCTAAAGCCCCCTCCAAAAGCCCCGCCCGGACGATGTCGCTCTCCCAGACCAAGAGGTCGTAGTGGGCGTTTAGGTCGTGCATCGTCTTAAGCTGGGCCAGGAGGATCCGGTTCACCTCCTCCCTAAGCTCCCCTCTTTCCAGGGCCTGGAGGACCTTTTGGATCCCTTGTTCCAGCGCCTCCTTCCTGGGGTCTTGGTGGAGGCGTACATAGGCCCGGCCGACGAAGTGGTCGTACTTCTCCTTCCCATCCCACTCGAGGCCGTAGTGGCGGAGGGCGAAGAGGCTTTCCGCCGCCTGACGGCCCGTATCGTCGATGTAGTTCAGGACCTCCACCTGGTGGCCCGCATAGTCCAGGATCCGGGCCAGGCTGTCCCCTAGCGCCACGTTCCGCAGATGCCCCACGTGGAGCTCCTTGTTGGGGTTGACCGAGGTGTGCTCGATCAAGACCCTGCCCCGGGTCTTGGGGAAAGGCCTTGGGGGCTTGAGGGCTTCCGCCAAAAGGGCCTCGGTCCGCAGGTGGAAGTTCAGATACCCCCCCACCTCCTCGGCCCTTTCCAGAAAGGCCAGGGGGGGGAGGAGGGCTCGGATCTCCTCCGCGATGGCCTGGGGGGGTTTTCTGAGGCTTCGGGCCAGGGCGAAGGCCACCGGGGTCCCGTAGTCCCCGGGCCTGCCCTCCGGGGTGCGCTGGACGATGACCGGGGCCTCAACCCCCAGTTTTCTCAGGGCTTCCTGGACGGCTTCGGCGAGACGGGCCTTCAACATCAAGGACCCATGCTACCAGATAGGGCCTCTTTTAAAGCGCGGGCCGCCTTCTCGTTCATCCCTGGAAGACGGGCGAGTTCCTCCAAGGGGGCCTTTCTCAAGGCCTCGAGGCCCCCGTACCGTTCCAAGAGGAGGCGCTTGCGCTTTTCCCCGATCCCGGGGATGCCCTCCAAAAGCCTGAAAAGCCGCTCGCTCCGCTTTTTTTGTTGGTAGGTGAGGCCGTTTCGGTGGGTCTCGTCCCGCAGGTGGATGAGGAGCTGAAGGGCGGGGTGGCTGGGGGGAAGGGCGAGGCGTTTTCCGCTGGGGAGGACCAGGACCTCCTCCTCTTTGGCCAGGCCCACCAGGGGAAGGCTTAGGCCCGCCGCCTTCAAGGCCTCCTCCGCCGCCCGCACCTGGCCCAGCCCCCCGTCGATGAGGAGGAGGTCGGGGAAGGGCAGCTCCTTAAGGCGTCCGGTGAAGCGCCGCCGGACGAGCTCCTGCATCCCCTGGTAGTCATCCCCCCCCGGGCTTTTGATCCGCATCCGCCGGTACTCCGCCCGCTTGGGCCTGCCCCCCTCAAAGACCGCGATGGAGCCCACCGGGTCCTGGCCCATCAGGTGGGAGAGGTCATACCCCTCGAGGCGGAAAGGCCTCCGGGAAAGCCCCAAAACCTCCTGAAGCGCCCGAAGCCCGGGGTGGTCCCCCCGCCTTTCCAGAAGCCTCAGCTCTGTCTCCAAGGCCAGCTGGGCGTTTTGGGCCGCGAGCTCGAGAAGCCTCGCCTTCTCCCCCCGTTTGGGAACGTGGATCCTCACCCGCCCCCCCCTCCTCTGGCTCAAAAGCGCCTCCAGGGCCTCTTGACCTTCCACGGGGAAGGGGAGGAGGATCTCCGGGGGGAGGGGGGTGGCCTCGAGGTAGTAGTCCCGGAGGAAGGCCCAAAGGACCTCCTCCCGGTGTTCTCCTATCGGAGAAGCAGCCCGATGTTCTCCTACCGGAGAAGCAGGGCGCTTTTCAGGGGCCCCTCGCCCCTCGGAGGAGACCTCTAAAACCCGGCTTACCCGGCCCAGGATCCTGCCTGAGCGCACCTGGTACAGCTGGACCACGTGCAGGCTTCCCGCCTCCTTATGCCCCAGGAAGTCCAGGTCCTTCAGGCCGAGGCGGATGGCCTGCTGGCTTGTACCGAAGAAGGACCTTAGCGCCTCCATCTGGTCCCTTAGCTCCGCCGCCCGTTCAAAGTCCAAGGCCAGGGCCGCGGCCTTCATCTGGGCCTCGAGGGTTTTCAAAACCCCGTCCACCCTTCCCTCCAGGACCTCCTCCACCTGCCGCACCACCTCCCGGTAGGCCGCGGGGTCGGCCCGGTCCACACACGGGGCGAGGCACCGGCCCATGCTGTAGTTCAGGCAGGGCCGGCGGCGCTTCTTCATCGGATACCCCGAGTTCTTCCGCAAGGGGAAGACCCGGTCCAGAAGCCTTTTGATCCGGCGCACCGCCCCCGCCTCCGGGAAGGGCCCGAAGTAGCGGGCGCCGTCCTCCTCCACTTGGCGCACCACCAAAAGGGTGGGAAACGCCTCCCGGGTGAGCTTCAAAAAGGGGTAGTGCTTGTCGTCCTTGAGCAGAACGTTATAGGGCGGCAGGTGGAGCTTGATCAGGTTGGCCTCGAGGAGGAGGGCCTCCACCTCGTCCCGGGTGGCGATGAACTCCACCCGGTCCGCGGCCTCCGCCACCTTCTTCCCCTTGCCTTCCTGGTGGAAGTAACTTCGCACGCGGGCTTTCAGGTTCTTGGCCTTGCCCACGTACAAGACCTCCTCCCCCCGTTTCCAGAGGTAGACCCCAGGGGTTTCGGGCAAGGGGGGAAGGTCCTCGAGCCTCACACCTTCTGTGACGACTCCCCCTTCTGAAGAAGGGGGCTTCTCGGGTCAGATGGGAGCGGCCACCCGCTGCCCATCCCCGAGGGCTCCGTCCAAGCCCAAAGCCAGAATCACCTTTGCGGCGGCTACGTCCCGGTCCAGCACGCACCCACATTCGCAGACGTGGATGCGCTCGGACAGCTCCTTCTTCCTAACGCTGCCGCAGTTCGGGCAAGTCTGGCTTGTACCGTGCGGTCTGACCGCGATGACCCTCTCGGTGTTTGCTTCACAAAGCAGCCGCCCGGCACTTGCAGCCTTGGCGGAGTTGCTTCGCGCAGCGAACACCAAGAGGATGCTGATGAACTGTGCATGGTCCGCATCGCTGAAGGACTTTGCCAACCGGGTGCGGTGCAGCCCGGCCAGGTTCAAATCTTCATGAGCAATGGTACCGTAGCGGTTGACCAGGTACCGGGCCAGCTGCTTTTGGAGCTTCCGGTATCGGTTAGAGCACCGCTGTTTTTTTGACAAAGCTTTCTGAGTGCGCTTCAGCCGGGCCTCGGCTTTTTGGTGAGCCTTGGGCGGGGCAAAGGTCTCCCCGTCCGAAGTCGATGCGAAGTGGATGAGACCTAGGTCGATCCCCACGGCTTCCTGGGACGGGGGCAGGGGTTGGTGGGGTACCTCGCAGGTGTACACCGCGTACCAGTTCCCTGCCTGCCGCTTGAGGGTGAAGGTCTTGGGCACCCCCTCCAGGGGCCGGTGCTGTTTGATGCGGACGTGGCCTACCCCGGGCACCTTGACCTTGCCGTTGCCGAGAAGCTTTCCTGGACCGACCCAATGGCCTTGGCGGGTCACCTGGGGGAAGGTGAAGCTGTCCCACCAGCCTCGCCCCCGGAAGCGCGGAAAGCCCGGTTTCTTCTCTTGCTTGACCCGCTGGAAGAAGCCTTGGAAGGCCCGGTCAAGCTGCTTCAGGGTCTCCTGCAGGACCTGGGCGTAGACCTCGCGGTACTCCGGGCGCACCGCCTTGACCTCGCCGAGCAAGCGCATCTGGTCGTACACAGTCAGCGACTTCCCCGCCTTCCGCCAGGCCTCTCGGTGTTTGCTTCGCAAAGCAGCCCGGCGCTCCTGCAGGGCGGCGTTGTACAGTTCGCGGGTCAGGTCGAGGATGCGCACCAGGGCGGCTTCCTGTGCCCGAGTGGGGTACAGGCGGTATACAAAAGCTTTCTTGTGCGTGGTATTCTCGATCTGCGTCACCTCCTGTCCAGGTGATGCCGGGCTCGGGGTGCTCCTACACCGCCGGGCCGTTTCTGTTCCCATCATACAACCTCTGCGGGATTGGTGGAAGGGGTCCATGTACCCCCGCATTAAAGATGCGGGGCACTA
>NZ_PSMQ01000081.1:2980-5671 GCF_040290245.1 Thermus sp. | reverse complement strand
TGTTGCGGTTTCCGTCTGCCGCGGCCGAGGCGATGATCCCTGGGTACCCGGCAGGGGTACGCACCTCGTCCTTGTAGGAGTTGCCCGCGCTGGCCACGACCACCACGCCGTTGGCCAGGGCATAGTCGAAGGCTTCCTTGACGAGGCTGCCGTAACCGAGCCCTCCCCAGGAGTTGTTCAGGACCTGCGCCCCGTGGTTGACCGCCCAGACGATGCCCCTGGCCACGTAGAAGTCGCCTACGTAGTTCGGTTGGAAGATGGCCACGGGGAGGAACTTGGTCTTGGGGGCCAGGCCTGCGATGCCCTGGCCGTCCTTTAGGGCGCTGACTGCTGAGGTGACAAAGGTGCCATGAGAGATGTTTTGGCGGCCCAATCCATTGATGAAGGTCTGCCAGTCCTGGGCCTGGGTGTAGGTGGTGTTTTGTACCGGGTCATAGGCCAGGCCCGCCCAGTTGGCGGCCAGGTCGGGGTGGCTCACGTCCGCCGGGTCGTCGATGATGGCCACCGTTACCCCCTGGCCCATAAACCCCCTGTCCCAAGCTCCTTTGGCGTCCAGGTGGCGTGGGTCGAGGGCGTACTGAGGAAGCGCATCGAGGAACTGGTCTGAAGGGTTGCCCAAAGGAGCAAGGCCAGGCCCTTGGGGTTGTTCCACCGCATCGTCCTTCGGGGCCTGGACCATGGCCAGGTGGGGTTCTGCATACCGGAGCCCAGGCAGGCCCTGGAGGAGGCGGCTGGCCTTAAGGGCATCCATGGGGACCGCCAGAAGGGCGGCCTTAAGCTCGGGGATGCGGGCGATCTCCTTTGCGCCCAGGTTCCTTTTGGCCTCTTCTAAGGCCCCTTCATCTGCGTAGGCCACCACCACCTCCCCCTGGTAGTAGGTCAGGCCCTCCTGATCGGCCAAGGTGGGGTGGGAAGCGGTGGGAGGCTGGGGCTTCGCTCCTTGGGTGCAGGCGGCGAGAAGGGCGGTGAGGCTGAGCAGGGCTAAAAGCTTCCTCATCATGACTCACTCTCCCGTGGTGAACTCGAAGACCTGGGTTCCAGGCCGGCTGATCCGGATAAAGCTTGTCGAGCTGGGCCAGGTCTGTATGCTATAAGCTCCGATTCTGTCGCCCTCGTACTTGTAAGCATAGCTGACGTAGAGCTGCCAGGCGTAGGTGCGAAGGGCTTGAAGCTTTGGCAAAGCGGCAAATCCATCGAAGTTGTAGGGGAAGGTTACCGTGCCTTGGGCGACATCCACGGGGACTTTGTTGGGCTTGCTCGGATCCACGAGGCCGGCGGTGTCCGTGTAGAAAACGACCGTGTTGGTGGAGGGGTTAAGCCCATAGACCAGGGCCTCGCCCTGGGGGATCCCGTTGCCCTGGGTGCCGAACTCCACCTGGAGCAAGGACCCGCCAAGGGTTTGCCAGGCAACCCCATCCCCCGTCAGGGTGTCCCAGAGGACGAGGTTATAGGCTGCCCCATCCGCGCCGATCTGGAGCTGGGGATGGCCGATCTGAAAGTCCGGGGTCTTGGAAACGTTCTTGGCCTCGTCCAAAGGGGAGAGAAGGGGGGCCTCAAAGGGGGGCAAGGGGGTGGTGGAGCTCGGCGGCGAGCTCGCCACCTGGTTGTTGCCCCGGGCCACCACCCGGTAGAGGTAGGTTTGACCAGGGACGAGGTCCGCCGAGGCATCCCGGAAGTAGAAGGGGCGGTTGAAGGGGTTGGTGGGGCAGGATCTGTTTGCACCCCCTCCCACGGTCCCCACCCGGGTCCAGTTCTGGCCGTCTGTGGAGCGCTCAATATCGAAGGCAAAGGGCCGGGCGGAGGGAGTGGTGTTGGTGTAGCACCACCGGATTTCCACGTATAGATTGCTTCCTTGAGGGGCAGCCTGGGGGTCCAGGGGAAGCTCCCCGAAAAGACCCCGGCCCAGGGGGGCGTTCAGTTTCAGAGGCGCCTGCACGCTGTAAAACCCCACGGCCTGGCCCAGGGTAATGGCGGTCGCCGTTACCCCTAGAGGGGCCTGGACGTTATTTCGTTGGGCAGAGTTCGTGTTTTTAAAGGTGAGGGGGATGAGGTAGTGGCTCCGGTTGTTGTTGAAGTCGTAGGCCACCACTTCCAGGTAGATTTCGCTTCCGCTCGCATCTCCCAGTCCAGCTACGGCGCTACCCGATAGAACCTGATTGCCGGTGTCCTCCGTATCGGAAAAGAGGAGGCGGCTTGAGGTGGCTGTCGCCGTCAGGAAGCCTGAGCCGGGGGTGCGGCCTAGGGCCACGTAGATGAAGCGCATGGGTTTGACGTAGTCCTTTGAGGTGTCCACCTGGACCCGGAAGGGGATGGCATCGGTGAAGGTCTGCCCAGCCAGGGGATCCGTGCCGTTTTGGGTGATGACGAGGGTGGGTGGGGTTGTGGAGAGGCTCTGGTCGAAGGCGGGTTTTTGGATCAGGGTGACCGAAGGCATCTGGGGTACCCGGATCCCTTCCATCACGCTTCCCGCCATACCGGGTTTTTGCGCCTCGAGGCGGAAAGTCCCCTCAGGCAGATTGGAGAAGGAAAACCGCCCCTGGGCATCGGTGGTGGCGGTGTCCATCAGGGTCGTGCCTAGGTATAAGCGCACCGTGGACCCCACCACAGGACCGCCCGCGCCCTCGCTAAGCACCGTTCCGCCCAAGGTGTAGGGGCCAGAGGGTTTCACCGTGAGGCTGAGGTTGGCGGTCT
>NZ_PSMQ01000081.1:0-2972 GCF_040290245.1 Thermus sp. | reverse complement strand
TGCCCCCCTGGGGGACGGTCAGGCTAGGGGGGCTCAGGGAGAGGGTGAAGTTTGGGGGCGGGGTTTGCTGGCAGGCGGTGAAGCCCAGAGCCATTAGAACCAGTAAAAGCTTTCTCATACTGCGCCTCCTTTACAACCTCGTGGGCTTAGTTTCCCAAGATTAAAGTTCAAAAGGTGTAAGGCGGACCGTCAAGAGATTCAAACCACAATTTAATTTCTTTCAAATGTTTGCATAGTTATGTTGCCCCTTGAAAAATGGTAAACTAGGGCCGTGGGCATGAAGATCGTCCTCGCATACTCCGGCGGGCTGGACACCAGCATCATCCTGAAGTGGCTTAAGGAAACCTATGGCGCCGAGGTGGTCGCGTTTACCGCGGACATCGGCCAGGGGGAAGAGGTGGAGGAGGCGCGGCTTAAGGCCCTGCAGACAGGGGCTTCCAAGGCCATCGCCTTGGACCTCAAGGAGGAGTTCGTGCGGGACTTCGTCTTTCCCATGTTCCGCGCCCTACCCCTTTACGAGGGGTACTACCTCCTGGGCACCTCCATCGCGAGACCCCTTATCGCCAAGCACCTGGTGAGGATCGCCAAGGAGGAGGGGGCCCATGCGGTGGCCCACGGGGCTACGGGCAAGGGGAATGACCAGGTGCGCTTCGAGCTCACCGCCTATGCCCTGAAGCCGGACATCCGGATCATCGCCCCCTGGCGGGAATGGAGCTTCAAGGGGCGGCAGGAGATGCTGGAGTATGCAAAGCAGCACGGGATTCCCGTTCCGGTAACCGTCGAAAAACCCTACTCCATGGACGCTAATCTCCTGCACATCTCCTACGAGGGCGGTGTCCTAGAGGACCCTTGGGTTGAACCCCCCAGGGATATGTTCCGCATGACCCGCGATCCGGAGGAAGCCCCGGATGAGCCCGAGTACGTGGAGGTGGAATTCCACGAGGGCGACCCGGTGGCGGTGAATGGGGAGGCCTTCTCCCCGGCGGCCCTGCTCCAGAGGCTCAACGAGATCGGGGGCCGGCACGGGGTGGGCCGGGTGGACCTGGTGGAAAATCGCTTTGTGGGCTTAAAAAGCCGGGGGGTGTACGAGACGCCGGGAGGGACGATCCTTTACCATGCCCGGCGGGCGGTGGAAAGCCTCACCCTGGACCGGGAAGTCCTCCACCAGCGGGACATGCTTTCGCCCAAGTACGCCGAACTCGTCTACTACGGCTTCTGGTTTGCCCCTGAACGGGAGGCGCTTCAGGCCTACTTCGACCACGTGGCCAAGCGGGTAACGGGAACGGCCCGGCTCAAGCTGTACAAAGGGGGGGTCTATGTGGTGGGCCGCAAGGCCCCAAGGAGCCTTTACCGGAAGGATCTGGCCTCCTTTGATGAGGCGGGTGGGTACGACCAGAAGGACGCGGAGGGCTTCATCCGGCTGAACGCCCTTCGGCTTCGGACGCTGGCCTGGGTGGAGGCTTCAGGAGGGGGAAGGTGAGCCACAGGACCTGGGGCGGGCGGTTTGAGGAGGGGCCGGATGCCCTTGCCGCCCGGTTTAACGCCTCCCTCCCCTTCGACCGGGCGCTCTGGCGGGAGGACCTTTGGCAAAACCGGGTCCAGGCGGAGATGCTCCACCGGATCGGCCTCCTGAGCAAAGAGGAGCTCGAGGCCCTCCTTAAGGCCCTCTCGGAGATCGAACAGGAGATCGAGGAGGGGCGCTTCCCCTGGCGGGAGGCGCTCGAGGATGTCCACATGAACCTCGAGGCCCGCCTCATGGAGCTTGCAGGGCCTGCGGGGGCCAAGATCCACACCGCGCGGAGCCGAAACGATCAGGTGGCCACCGACCTTCGGCTTCACCTAAGGCGGAGGCTGGGGGAGGTCTTGGAGGACCTCCTCGCCTTCCGGCGCACCCTGGTGAAGGAGGCGGAGCGGCACCTCGAACCCCCCTTCGTCCTCCCCGGCTACACCCACCTCCAACGGGCCCAGCCCATCCTCCTCTCCCACTGGTTCCTGGCCTACTACGAGATGGCCACGCGGGACGAGGGCCGGCTGAAGGATGCGCAAAGGAGGCTGAACGAAAGCCCGCTGGGGGCGGCGGCCCTGGCGGGGACGGGCTTTTCCATAGACCGGTTCTACACCGCAAAGGCCCTGGGGTTTGACCGGCCCATGCGCAACTCCCTGGATGCGGTGGCAAGCCGGGACTTCGCCCTCGAGGTCCTTTCCGCCTTGAACATCGCCCAGCTCAACCTCTCCCGCATGGCCGAGGAGCTCATTCTTTACAGCACGGAAGAGTTCGGCTTTGTCGAAGTCCCGGATGCCTTTGCCACGGGTTCTTCCATCATGCCCCAGAAGAAAAACCCGGACATCCTGGAGCTCATCCGGGCCAAGGCGGGCCGGGTCCTGGCCGCTTTGGTGGGGCTTTCCACCGTGGTCAAGGGGCTTCCTTTAGCCTATAACAAGGACCTTCAGGAGGACAAGGAGCCCCTTTGGGATGCCCTCACCACCTATCAGGACTCCCTGCGGCTTCTGACCACCCTCCTGCCTGGGCTTAAGTGGAACCGGGAGAGGATGTGGAAAGCGGCGGAAGAGGGGTTTGCCCTGGCCACGGAGCTTGCGGATTTTCTGGCCCAAAGGGGGGTTCCCTTCCGGGAGGCCCACCATGTGGTGGGGCGGCTGGTCCGGAGGCTCATCCAGGAGGGAAGAGGCCTGAAAGACCTAAGCCTTGATGAGCTAAGGACCCACCATCCGCTTTTTTCCGAAGAGGCCCTTCCCCTCCTTCGGCTGGAGACCGCTATCCATGCCCGGGCCTCCTATGGGGGCACGGCCCCTCGTGCGGTGAGGGAGCGGGTCTTGGAGGCCAAGGAGGAGGTGGGGCTTGATTGAACTTTCCACGACCGCTTTGCCCAAGGTGCGCCGCGAGGCCAGGGTGGAGCTCAGGAAAGCCCGGCTGGGCGATGTGGACGAGGTCTACGCCCTGATCCGCCACTGGG
>NZ_PSMQ01000080.1:0-5706 GCF_040290245.1 Thermus sp. | reverse complement strand
TGGCGCACATCCGGCGAAGCTCCGCGAGGAACTCCGCCCGGGGCCGGCTGCCAAAGATCCGGCCCACCTCCTCCCACGCCCCCTTGCGGAGGGCGAGGAAGACAAAGGTCGGGGTGCCCGGCACCCGGTAGCGCCGGGCCAACGCCTGCCCCTCGGGGGTATACGTATTTACGGAGGCCACCACAAAGCGCTCACGCAAAACCCATCCACCCCTGGGTCTGAAAGGACAAAGGTGTTCATCTGGTCACAGTAGGGGCAGTAAGGGCTGTGGAAGTAAACCATAACCACCCTCCCCGCCCTCTCTCCCAGAACCAAAGCCTCCGGATAGGGATACCAGCGCCCAAAGTCCACTTGGGTCACGGCCAGGGCCAGAAGGCTAAGAAGCGCGATTGACGGTACCTTATATGTGTACATACATCACCTGGGTATCCCACTTTGTACTTTAACTCCCCCCGATGCCCCGCGCCAAGGGGGGGATGCCTGCCCCTTGGGAAAGGGAAAGCCTTCACTTATGGGGTCTTTACGCTGCCCATCGGATGTACACGGATTCCGGTGTCCGGTTTTCTTAAGGAAAGGTAAACCCGCAGTTATTGACAGTGTACATGGGTCAGCCTATACTCACCCCCGGGAGGTATCAAGATGAGACAGACCCTTCTCGGCTTGCTGATCTTGAGCGGCTTGGCCTTGGCCCAGGCGGATGGAGCCAAACTCTATGCTCAGTGCGCGGGCTGCCACCAAGCAAACGGCCAAGGACTCCCTGGAGCCTTCCCGCCTTTGGCCGGGCATGTAAGTGAGATCCTGAATGCGAAGGGGGGCCGGGAGTACCTCATTATGGTCCTTCTCAATGGCCTCTCAGGACCCATCGAGGTGAAGGGGATGAAGTACAACGGGGCCATGCCCGCTTTCGGGGGGCTTAAGGACGAGGAGATCGCCGCGCTTCTCAACCATATCGCCACCGCCTGGGGGGACGCCAAAAAGGTGAAGGACTTCAATCCCTTCACCGCGGAGGAGGTCAAGGCCCTTCGCACTAAGAAGCTCACCTCGCAACAGGTTCTGGAGGAGCGCAAAAAACTGGGCCTTAAGTGAAGGCCCAAGGCCCCGCCCCGGCCCAGGCTGGGGCGGCCTTTTATAGTGGGGAGGTGCTCGAGGTCGAGTTCCTCAAACGGTACCCTGGGTTCTCCCTCGAGGTCCGTCTGACGCTTCCCGAGGGGAAGACCACGGCCCTTTTGGGCCCATCGGGAAGCGGAAAGAGCACGCTTTTGAAGCTCACTGCGGGCCTTATCCCCCCGGACAAAGGCCGGGTCCGGCTCGGGAACCTAGACCTCACCCCCCTGCCGCCCGAAAGGCGAAAGGTGGGGTTCTTGTTCCAGGACTACGCCCTATTCCCCCACCTGACGGTTTACGAGAACATCGCCTTCGGCCTGGTGGAAGCCCGCTGGCCCAAGGCGGCCCTCAAAGCCCGGGTGGAGGAGCTTCTCCAAAGAACCGGCCTCACCCCCCACGCCCAGAAAAAGCCCCAGGCCCTCTCCGGGGGAGAACAGCAAAGGGTGGCCCTGGCCCGGGCCATCGCCCCAAGGCCTAGGCTTCTCCTGCTGGACGAGCCCTTGGGGGCTTTGGACCTGAGGCTTCGGGAAGACCTCCTCTTTTTTCTAAGGCGGATCTTAAGAGAGGAGAAAACCACCGCCTTGGTGGTCACCCACGACCAGGAGGAGGCCTTTCTCCTGGCAGAGACCGTGGTGATCCTGCGGGAGGGAAAGGTGGTCCAAAAAGGCAGGGCCGAGGAGGTCTACACCCGGCCCAAGGAGGCCTGGGTGGCCCGGTTTCTGGGGCACAAGAACCTCCTTTCCCCGGAGGAAAGCCTCCGGCTGGGCCTTCCCCCAAGGGCCCACCTCCTCCTTCCGGGGGCGGTATGCCTAGAGCCCAAAACCGCTTGGAAGGAGGCCCTTGTGGAGGAGCGGCTCTTCTTCGGAGCGCGGGTGGGGCTTTGGCTTTCCTATCTAGGGATAAGGCTTTACTGGGAAGGAGAGGACCCGGGGCTCGAGGAAGGGGCCCGGGTGGGGGTTCGGCTGAATCCAGCCCTGGCCCTTCCCCTAGACTAAAGGGGATGCGCTTTGCCCTTCTTTTGGGCGGCCCCCTGCTGGTCACGGAGGAGGTTAAGGAACGGCTTCGGGGCTACACCCTATGGGCTGCGGACTCGGGCGCGCGCCACGCCTTGGAGCTGGGCCTGGTGCCCTCCTTGTGGCTCGGGGACTTTGACTCTGGAAGCGGGCTTCCCTTAAAGGCGCCAAAGGAGATCCTGCCCGTGGACAAGGACCTTACGGATGGGGAGGCCCTCCTGGAAAGAGCCCTTAAAGAAGGGGCCAAGGAGATCCTCCTCCTAGGCGGAGTGGGCGGGCGGCTGGACCACACCCTGGCCCACCTTCTTTGGGCCCTGCGGGCGGCCCAGCAGGGCGTCCGGGTGGAGCTCACGAACGGCCTCGAGACCCTTTACCCCCTTCTTCCTGGCCGGCACCGGTTTGCCCTCGCCCCAGGCGCCCTCTTTAGCCTCCTCCCCTTCCCAAGGATGCGCCTTTCCCTGAAGGGCGGCCGGTGGGGCCTGAAGGGGGAGTGGCTGGAAGGAAGCCGGGGACTGGAAAACCGTGCCCTGGGGGAGGTGGAGGTGGAGGTCCTGGAGGGGCAGGGGTTTTTCTACCAGACCATATGAAAAGCATTCAGGAAAAGGGGAAGGGCCGCTCCCTTTTCCTCCTGCTCCCTCAAGGCTTCCTCAAAAGCCAAAGGGTCCATGACCAGCCAGGGCAGGCGCAAAAACCCCAGGTAGTAGGCCCCAGCCTGGCCAGGGAAAACCAGACGAGCCCTCTCCTCGGGGAAAAGAAGGGCCTCAAAAGCCAAGGGGGAGGCAAAGTATGGGGCCTGATGATGCTTCTGCAGAAAGGCCTTAAGCCTTTGGGGATTGGTCCAAAACCCCCAGTTCATCCGCTCCAGAAGGCCTTCCGAAGGGGCTTCTTTGACCCTTAGGCGGAGGCAGGCGTACTGGCCTAAGGAAAGGACCTCGCGGGAAAGGCCCAACGCCACCTTGAGCCGCTGGGCGATCGCGTAGTCCTGGTACTCCCGGTAGGGGTCCACCCCCTTATTATGGGGTCATGGACCGGAAGGCCTGGGTGATGAGGGCGGTGGAGGCCTTGCGCTTTGCAGCGTTCAAGGATATCCAGCGGTATCTAGACGAGGAGGGGGAAAACTTTTCCAAAAAGGAGTTGGAGGACACCCTGAAAGCCCTTCTCCAGGAAGGCCTTCTGGAGGAAAAGGATGGGGTCTTCCGCTTGGCGCGCAGGAAGGGCGGACTCGAGGCCTTCCAGAACCTCTTCAAAGACTGACTAGCGGGAGTAGTTGGGGGCCTCCTTGATGACCACCACATCGTGGGGGTGGCTCTCGATGAGCCCGGCCATGGTGACGCGGACGAACCGGGCCTTTGCCCGGAAGGTTTCGATGTCCTTCGCCCCCACATACCCCATGGCGCTCCTCAGCCCCCCTACGACCTGGTAGAGGACATCCGCCACCGGGCCCTTGTAGGGCACCATCCCCTCGATCCCCTCAGGGACGAGCTTTTTGGCCTCGAACTCCCCGCTTTTCCCCGCCTCTTGGAAGTAGCGGTCGGCCGAGCCCTGCTTCATCGCCCCCAAGGAGCCCATCCCCCGGTAGAGCTTGTACCGGCGGCCGTCCTTTAAGACCTCCTCCCCCGGGGCCTCGTCCGTCCCCGCCAGCATGCTCCCCAGCATCACCGTGTGGGCCCCCGCGGCGATCGCCTTGGCCACGTCCCCGGTGTACTTTACCCCCCCATCGGCGATGAGGGGCACGTCAAACTCCTCCACCCCCTTCAGGGCCTCCATGATGGCGGAGATCTGGGGAACCCCCACCCCGGTGACCACCCGGGTGGTGCAGATGGAGCCAGGGCCGATGCCCACTTTGACCGCGTCCGCCCCCCGCTCGGCCAGGGCCCTCGCCCCTTCCCGGGTCGCCACATTCCCCGCGATCACCTGGACCCTGTCCCCAAAGGTTTCCTTGAGGTAGGCAAGGGCCTGTAGGATCCCCTTGGAGTGGCCGTGGGCGGAGTCCAGGACCAGCACATCCACCCCCGCCTCCACGAGGGCTTGGGCCCTTTCAGAGAGGTCCTTGGAGGCCCCAAGCGCCGCCCCCACCAGAAGCCGGCCCTTCTCGTCCTTGGCCGCGTTTGGGTACTGCTTCCGCTTGACGAGATCCTTCAGGGTAAGGAGCCCCTTAAGCCGACCCTCCTTGTCCACCAGGGGGAGTTTTTCCACCTTGTGCCTCCTAAGGACCTCCTCCGCCTCCTCCAAGGTGGTCCCAGGCGGGGCGGTGACCAGGCGCTCAAGGGGGGTCATGACCTCGGTCACCGGGCGCTTGAGGTCCTTCTCAAACCGGATATCCCGGTTGGTGATAAGGCCCAGAAGCTTTCCGTAAAGGTCCACCACGGGCAACCCCCCAATGCGGTACTCCCGCATGAGCCGCTCCGCGTCCTCGAGGGTGGCCGTGGGGGGAAGGGTCACCGGGTCCTGGACCATCCCCGCCTCGGAGCGCTTGACCTTGCGCACCATGGCCGCCTGAGCCTCTATGGACAGGTTCTTGTGAATAACCCCCATCCCCCCCTCCCGGGCCATGGCGATGGCCATCTCCGTCTCGGTCACCGTGTCCATGGCCGCGGAGAGGATGGGGATGTTGAGCCAGAGCTTCTTGGTCATCCGGCTTCTGACCGAAACCTCCCGGGGAAGCACCTCCGAGTAGTCCGGCAAGATGAGGAGATCGTCAAAGGTGAGGCCTTCGTAGAGGATCTTGTCCGCGCTCATGAGCCTAGAGTATACCCTGGGCATGGACCCCTTAGAAGCCTTCGCCACGTTGGACCTGAGGGTGGGGCGGATCGTCCAGGCCGAGCCTCACGAAAAGGCCAAGAAGCCCAGTTACAAACTCTGGATCGACCTGGGCCCCTTGGGCCTAAAGACGAGCTCGGCCCAGCTCACCGGCCTCTACACCCCTGAGGACCTCCGGGGCCGCCTGGTGGTCTGCGCGGTAAACCTGGGGATCAAACGGGTTGCGGGATTTCCCTCCGAGGTTCTGGTCCTCGGGGTCCCGGACGAGGAGGGCCGGGTCGTCCTCCTGGTTCCGGAAAGGCCGGTGCCCCCAGGGGGACGGGTGTTCTAAAGGGTGCGGGTGACCTTCCTTAAGTACGGGGGCCGGTCCACATCCACGCCCCGGGCCCGGCCGAGCCTAGCCGCTAAAGGATAGAAGGCCCTTACCATAAGGATGGGGTCCAGCTCCGGGGCCAGCCGCACCGGAAGCCGAAGGGGATCGGAGGCCAGGTCCAGGGCCTCCGGTTCGGAGGAGAGGACCAAGACCCTGGCCCCTTGGGTCCGGAGCTCCTCCAGAAGGGCAAGGAGGGCTTGCAGCGGCCGGTCCTTGGCCACAAAGAACAGAAGGGGGAGGCCTCGAGAGAGGAGGGCCAAAGGACCGTGGAGGAGTTCCGCGGCCGAGACGGCCTCCGCGTGGAGAAGCGCCGCCTCCTTCAGCTTCAAAGCCGCCTCCCCCGCCGCGGCCAGGGTCAACCCCCGGCCCACCACGTACACCCCCTCCGCCTCCACCAAGGCCTCCAGTTCCCCCTCCGCCTCGGCCTGGTCCAAAGCCTCGGGAAGGAGGGGGAGG
>NZ_PSMQ01000079.1:0-6598 GCF_040290245.1 Thermus sp. | reverse complement strand
GGGTCCGCCACCTCGTCGGGCCAAAGGCCCCCTGCGCTTCCCGCCTTTTTGGCCTAGCCTCTAACTCTTCCAGGCGCTCACCCCCCTGGGGCCTAAGTATACTTGACAAAAGCCCCATGAGGCCTTTATGATAGGCCCGGATGCCGCAAGCCTGCGACCTAGGGTGCAGGGGCTGCGGGCGTCCAAAGGCCGGGAAAAGGGGAGGAAACGCGGAAACTCGCCCGGTACCCCGGCCCAGATAAAGGGGGTAAATGGGTATGAAGAAACGGCTGGTCATTCTACTGGCGGGGCTTTTGACCGTGCTCTCCATGGGCTTCGGTCTGGCCCAGTTCTCGGACGTGCCGGCAGGGCACTGGGCCAAGGAGGCGGTGGAGGCCCTGGCGGCGAAGGGGCTCGTCATCGGCTTCCCGGACGGCACCTTCCGGGGAAACGAGACCCTGACCCGGTACGAGGCGGCCCTCATCATCTACCGGCTTTTGCAGATGATCGAGGCGGAGCTTAAGGCCAAGGGAGAGTCCCCCACCATGAAGGCCCTCTCGGAGGAGGATCTCCAGGCCCTGAGGAACGCGATCCAGGAGCTCGCCTCCGAGCTCGCTGCCCTCGGCGTGCGGGTCTCCGCCCTCGAGGACAACGCGGCCACCAAGGACGACATCGCCCGCCTCGAGGCCATGATCCAGGAGCTCAAGGCCCAGCCCATGCCGGAGCCGGGCATGGACCAGGCCGCCCTCCAGGAGCTCATGGACCGGGTGGAGGCCGCCTCCATCGCCGCGGACACCGCCTTGGCCCAGGCCCAGCAGCTCGCCGAGCAGCTGGAGGCCCTGTCCCAGGAGGTGGAGGGGGTGAAGGGCGACGTCTCCGCCCTCCAGACCCAGGTGGAGGCGAACGCAGGCGCCATCCAGGCCTTGAACGAGCTCGCCATTCTCCTGAACCAGGACGTCCTCACCCTGCAGGACCGGGTGACCGCCCTGGAGAAGGGCCTGGCCGAGCTCCAGGGGGTGAGCTTCGAGGAGTTCGCCACCAAGGAGGATGTGGCCGCGGTCCAGGAGTTCGCCGCCGCCCTGCGCTCCGACCTGGTGAAGCTCGCCGACCGCGTGGGGGCCTTGGAGGGCAAGACGGGCGAGTTGGAGAAAAAGGTGGCCACCCTGGAGCGGAACGCCTTTACCATTTCCGGAAGGCTTTCCCTCAGCTATTACCAATACTACAAGACTGGGGCCGCCCAGGCCTTTGACGTGGACCGGCTCTTCTCCTCCAACTTCTCTAGCGGGGATTCGAACGGCAACGGCCTTGTGGTGGATGAGCCTGACCTTGGCCCAAATGACACGGAAGGCGCCACCACGGCCACCCTCAGGTTGAAGCTCCAGACCAAGGGCCTGGACGCCAAGTCCACCCCCGGTGGGTACAACACCTACCCCGGCCTGGTCCAGTTCAGCCTAACGGGCAGCTGGACCAACCCATCAGCTAGTGCCTCCGTGGCTCCTAACCTCGTGGTGGACAAGGTCTCCACCACCCTGAACGTGGCCCAAGGCCAGACCCTCAGCTTCACCTTCGGCCGAACGGTGAGAACCAAGTTCACCGAGTACGTCTTTGACAACGATGCGGTCAGCCGCGGTCCCGGCCTCGTGGCCAGTCTTAACCCCGGCCTTCTGGGGGCCCAGATCACCGCGGTCTACGGGTCCAAAGGGGGTGCGAACGGCGACAACCTCTACTTCTATGGCGCCCGGGCCACCCTCAAGCCCTTGGACACCCTGACCCTTGGCCTCTCCGCGGTCCGCGAGGCCACCCCGGGCAGCTCCGGAACCACTGTGTTCGGCCTGGATGGGAGCCTCGCCCTGGGCCCCTTCAGCCTTTCCGGCGAGTACTTTAGCAGCAGCCCGAGCAACGCCAGCGGGTACTATGTGATGGCGAGCGGGGGGCTGGGCATCTTCAACCTTAAGGCCAACTACCGGAATATCGGAGCGATTAATGCAAACACCCAGCTTTCCGGGGACGCCGAGAAGGGCGAAAACAACGCGCCCTTCCACAGCGACCAGGTGGGGTACGGAGGGGAGGCCACCGTTAGCCTGGGCATCCTCAGCCTGGGGGGCTACTACGACACCTATACTGGCACCGGGGCCCGGACGGCCTATGGGGTGAACGGCACCGTTACCCTGGGGGCGCTGAGCCTTAGGGCCTACTACGACGCGGCGGATAAGGGGAATGACGGTACCCTGGATGATTCTGCTTCGAGCGAGAAGGCCGGTCCTGCTAACTACAGTGCCTCAGAGTTCAACTACACCCAGTACGGCGCGACCCTGAGTCACGATGGCTCCAAGCCGGAGGCCCTGATCCGCAACCTCAACTTCACCGCCTCGGTCAATGTGCGCCCCCAGATTGCTAGCGGCCCCGGCACGGATATCGCCGTGTATGGGGATTACAGCGGGAGCTTTGGCATCCTGAACGCCAAGCTCCTGGGCCGTTACCATAGCTACACCCTGCAGGGCAGTGCGGCGGGGAGCTACTCCACCCTCAAGGGCGGCATCCAGGCCTCCACCCAGGCCCTGGCCTTGCCCCTTGCCCCCAGCCTCTTTGGCGAGTTCGTGACCCGGCAGACCAATGGTGGCACCGCCAACAACGCGGAGACCAAGTACGCCTTCGGGGTTAAGCTGAACGAGTTCCTCTTCAAGAACTCCAGCCTCGAGGTGAAGTACGGTGCCTACCAGGGAAGCAACATCTCCAACGTTCTCCTCGGTAGCGATGAGAAGGCCTGGGATCCCAGCGTGGACCATATCTACGACACAAAGGTCAACGCCGGCGGCATTGAAGGCAGCATCACTGGCCTCTACGTGAGCTGGACCTACTGGGACCTTGTCCTCTCCTGGGGCCAGTTCCAGGTGGACAACAACGGCACCTTCACCACCAACGCCAGCGCCTTCAAGATCGCCTACACCGTCAGCTTCTAGCCTGGCGTGGCCTGCCCCCCGCCCTTTGGGCGGGGGGTTTTGTATCATGGGCGTATGCGCTTTGCCCTCTTCCTTCTCCTGGGCCTGGCCCTGGCCCAGGGTCTCGGCCCGGTCCGGGAGCTTCTGCGCCAGGGGCGGTACGAGCAGGCCCTAGCCCGGCTAGAGCGGGAGGAAAAGGGCCCAGAGGCCCTGGCCCTAAGGGGTAGGCTCTACCTTCTCCTGGGAGAGGTGGAAAAGGCCCGCCAGGCCCTGGAGGAGGCGGCGCGCCTGGGCCAGGGGGCGGGGGTGGAGCGGCTGAAGGGGTGGCTGGCCCTGGAGGAGGGAAGGTATGAAGAGGCCCGGTGGGCCTTTAGGGCCGCAGCCATCTACTCGGGGCTTTACCAGGACGCCCTCCTTTGGGCCCTCTCCGCTAAGGAGGCGGGAAGCCCCGGGTTTGAAGAGGCCCTCCTTAGGGCGGAGCGGGCGGGAGGCGGGAAAGAGGCGGCCCTCCTCCTTGGGCTCGGCCGCCTGGCCGAAGACCCCCAGGCGGCCCTTTTGGCCTTTCAAAAGGCTAAGGAGGGGCCTTTCCAGGCCCAGGCCCTTTACCTGGAGGGGCGGGCCCTCGAAGCTCTGGGCCGGGACCTCGAGGCCAAGCAGCGCTACCGCGAGGCCCTGAAGGCTTCCCCGGACTACCTCCCCGCCCGCCGGGCCCTGGGGCTATGAGATGGGCGGTTTCCGTTACCAAGGCCCAGAACCCAAAGGGGACCAGCCCAAGGCCATCCGGGAGCTCATAGAGGCCTTAAGGGCGGGGGAACGGTTCGTCACCCTTCTCGGGGCCACGGGCACGGGGAAGACGGTGACCATGGCTAAGGTCATCGAGGCCATGGGGCGGCCCACCTTGGTCCTTGCCCCCAACAAGATCCTGGCCGCCCAGCTCGCCGCCGAGTTCAAGGCCCTCTTCCCCGAGAACGCGGTGGAGTACTTCATCAGCTACTACGACTACTACCAGCCCGAGGCCTATGTCCCGGGGCGGGACCTGTACATCGAAAAGGACGCCTCCATCAACCCCGAGATCGAGCGCCTCCGCCACTCCACCACCCGGAGCCTCCTCACCCGGCGGGACGTGATCGTGGTGGCCTCGGTCTCGGCCATCTACGGCCTGGGGGACCCCCGGGAGTATAGGGCGCGGAACCTGGTGGTCCAAAGGGGGATGACCTACCCCCGGGAGGCCCTTCTGGAAAGGCTTCTGGAGCTCGGCTACGAGCGGAACGAGATCGACCTCGCCCCCGGCCGCTTCCGGGCTAAGGGGGAGATTCTGGAGATCTTTCCCGCCTACGAGACGGAGCCCATCCGGGTGGAGCTTTTCGGGGACGAGGTGGAGCGAATCCTCCAGCTCCACCCGGTAAGCGGGGAGAGGCTGCGGGAGCTTCCCGGCTTCGTCCTCTTCCCCGCCACCCACTACCTCTCCCCGGAGGGGATGGAGGGGATCCTGGAGGAGATCCAAAAGGAGCTCGAAGAACGCCTGCGCTACTTTGAGGAGCGGGGGGAGGTCCTCTACGCCCAGCGCCTCAAGGAGCGGACGCTTTACGACCTGGAGATGCTCCGGGTCATGGGCACCTGCCCCGGGGTGGAGAACTACAGCCGGTACTTTACCGGAAAGGCCCCCGGGGAGCCCCCCTTCACCCTTTTGGACTACTTCCCCGAGGACCGGCTGGTCTTCATCGACGAGTCCCACGTGGCCCTGCCCCAGCTTCAGGGGATGTACCGGGGGGATTACATGCGGAAGAAGACTCTTGTAGATTACGGCTTCCGCCTGCCCTCGGCCTTGGACAACCGGCCCCTAAGGTTTGAGGAGTTTTTGGAAAGGGCCCCCCAGCTGGTCTTCGTCTCCGCCACCCCTGGGGCGTTTGAGCGGGAGGCGGGCCGGGTGGTGGAGCAGATCATCCGGCCCACGGGGCTTCTGGACCCCTTGGTGGTGGTCAAGCCCACGGAGAACCAGCTTCTGGACCTGATGGAGGGAATCCGCGAGCGGGCGGGGAGAGGGGAGCGGACCTTGGTCAGCGTCCTCACCGTGCGCATGGCCGAGGAGCTCACGGGCTTCCTCGTGGAGCACGGGATAAGGGCCCGCTACCTCCACCACGAGCTGGACGCCTTTGAGCGCCAGGCCCTTCTGCGCGACCTCCGCCTGGGCCACTACGACTGCCTGGTGGGCATCAACCTCCTCCGGGAGGGGCTGGACCTGCCTGAGGTCTCCTTGGTGGCCATTCTGGACGCGGACAAGGAGGGGTTCTTGAGGAGCGAGCGGGCCCTCATCCAGACCATCGGTCGGGCGGCGAGAAACGAACGGGGGGAGGTCTGGCTCTATGCAGACACCCTTTCCGAGGCCATGCAAAGGGCGATCGAGGAGACGAACCGCCGCCGCCGCCTCCAGGAGGCCTACAACCTCGAGCACGGCATCACCCCAAAGACGGTGCAAAAGGCGGTGCGGGCGGTGATCCGGCCGGAGGGGACCGAGGAGGCGGCCGAGGAGGTCTGGGACGAGGAGGCGATCAAGGCCCAGATCGCGGAGCTCGAGCTTCTGATGTGGCAGATGGCCGAACGGATGGAGTACGAAAAGGCGGCGGAGCTGCGCGACCAGATCCGGGCTTTGGAGGCGAGGCTTCAGGGGGCGAAACCCGATCCCCTCCCCCTTAAGCGGCGTGGGGGGCGTTCTCGCAAGGGGTCGTTCAGAAGGTGAGCAGGCGGTCGGAGCCCCAACCCCATCCCCTTCTGACCAGGCAAGGATGCCCAGCCGGGTGGCTTAGAGAAAGAGGAGGAGGGGTTCTTCCAGATACCGCTTGACCCCTTCCAGAAGGGCCCGGGCCTCTTGGGGCTCAAAGGGGCCGGAAAGGGCCAGGAGGCCCTCGGGGTGTAGGTAAAGAACGGGCTTTCCGGTGTGGAGTTCCTCCTGGTCATAGAGGCAGAAAAGCCCTTCCTCCTCCTTCCACTCTGCCTGGGCCAGCGCGCGAAGCCCCCCGGAGGGCAAAGGGGCCCCCCGGAAGGTTTCCCCCTCCAGCCGGCCCAGAAGGGCCGGGTGGGGAAGCCCCAGTTCGGCCAGGGCCTTTTCCGCCGCCTTGGCCAGGAGGGCCTGGAGGACGGTTTTCTCCTCTTTTCCCAGGGCCCGGGCGAGGACCTCGGCCGCCCTTTGGGCCGGGCCTAGGTCCAGCCGCGCCCGGTGGACCCGTAGGACCAAGGGGGGGACCGGGAGGACGGAGGCCCCTTCCAGGACCTCGGGCTTGGCCTCCGGGATGGGCTGGGGTTGGATGCCCTCGAGGCCGGCTTCCGGCTGGGGCTCGGCCTTTGCCCAACCCGGCAGGGGGGGTTCGGGTTCCTCGAGGACGGCGGGCTCTTCCAAAGCCCAGGCCTCCTCCTCGGCCGGGAGGCCGAAGGGTTCCGCCGGAAGGTCCTCCGGCCAGGTCAGGTGGGTGGCTTCTGCCTCCTCGGACAAGGAAGTGGAGGTCCGGGCCTCTGGTTCCTCCTCGAGAGCCGCGTCCTCAAAATCCAGTTCCACATCGATCAGGCTTTCCAGGTCCAGATCGCTTAGCTCCTCGGGCCTCGCCGCTTGGGGGAGCACCTCCTCGAGGTGGACCCCCTCCTTGGCCAAAACGCTCATGGCCCGCTCCAGGTCCTCCGGGCGCGGG
>NZ_PSMQ01000078.1:0-6768 GCF_040290245.1 Thermus sp. | reverse complement strand
GCTACGCCTGGGAGGGGGGCCGTGGGTAGGAGGAGGGTAGCCATCGTGGGGGGCTCGGGGTATGCGGGCGGGGAGTTTTTGCGCCTGGCCCTGGGCCACCCCTACCTCGAGGTCACCCAGGTCACCAGCCGCCGCTTCGCGGGGGAGTTCGTCCACCTGGTCCACCCAAACCTACGGGGTCGGACCAGCCTCAAGTTCATCCCCCCAGAAAAGCTCGAGCCCACAGAGATCCTGGTCCTGGCCCTGCCCCACGGGGCCTTCCTCGAGGCCTATGAGCGGTACATCGGCCTGGGGGAGGTCATTTTGGACCTCTCCGCGGACTTTCGCCTGAAGGACCCCGCCCTGTACGAGAAGTACTACGGCCGGCCCCACCCCTTTCCGGAGGAGCTTCCCAAATGGGTCTATGCGGTGCCCGAGCTTTACCGGGAAAAGATCCGCGAAAGCAACCGCCTGGCCGGCGCCGGGTGCAACGCCACCGCTACCCTCCTTGCCCTTTACCCCCTTTTCAAAGCGGGCCTCCTTCAGCCCAAGCCAGTCCTTGCCACCCTCCTCATCTCCACCTCCGCCGCCGGGGCAGAGGCGAACCCGGGAAGCCACCATCCGGAACGGGCGGGCTCGTACCGGGTCTACAAGGCCACGGGGCACCGGCACACCGCGGAGGTGGTGGAAAACCTTCCCGGCCGGCCCGAGGTCCACCTCACGGCCATCGCCACCGACCGGGTGCGGGGCATCCTCATGACCGCCCAGGCCTTTCTCTTGGACGGCTGGAGCGAGCGGGACGTCTGGCAGGCCTACCGGGAGGCCTACGCCCAGGAGCCCTTCGTCCGCCTCGTCAAGCAGAAAAAGGGCCTCTTCCGCTACCCCGACCCCAAGGTGGTGGAGGGGACGAACTTCATCGACATCGGCTTTGAACTCGAGGCCGAAACCGGGCGCCTGGTGGTCCTCTCCGCCCTGGACAACCTGGTCAAGGGCACGGCGGGCCACGCCCTCCAAGCCCTGAACATCCGCATGGGCTGGCCCGAGACCCTGGGCCTGGACTTCCCCGGACTCCACCCCTAAGGAGGGCCCATGATCGTGGTGAAGGTAGGCGGCGCGGAAGGGATCGACTACGAAAAGGTGGCCGAGGACGCGGCCTCCTTGTGGAAGGAAGGGGTCCGGCTCATCCTGCTCCACGGGGGCAGCGCGGAGATGGGCCGCATCGCCGAGGCCCTGGGCCACCCCCCCCGGTTTCTCACCCACCCGGGCGGGCTGCAGAGCCGGCTTACCGACCGGAAGACCCTGGAGATCTTCGAAATGGTCTACTGCGGCCTGGTGAACAAACGGCTTGTGGAGCTGCTCCAACGCCACGGGGCCAACGCGGTGGGCCTTTCCGGCCTGGACGGCAGGCTTCTGGTCGGCCGGCGCAAGGCCGCGGTGAAGTACGTGGAAGACGGAAAAGTGAAGATCCACCGGGGGGATTACACGGGCTCGGTGGAGGTGGTCAACACCGGCCTCCTGCACCTTCTCCTGGAGGCGGGCTACCTTCCCGTCCTCACCCCCCCCGCCTTAAGCTACGAGAACGAGGCCATCAACACCGACGGGGACACCGCCGCGGCCAAGGTGGCCCTGGCCATGGGGGCTGAGGTCCTGATCTTTCTCTCCAATGTGCCGGGCCTTTTGGCCAACTACCCGGACGAGTCCAGCCTGGTGCGGGAAATCCCCGCGGAGAGGGTGGACGCCCCCGAGTACATGGCCCTGGCCCAGGGCCGGATGAAGAAGAAGGTCCTAGGAGCGGTGGAGGCGGTTAAGGGGGGAATCAAGCGGGTGGTCTTCGCGGACGGACGGGTGAGAAACCCCATCCGGCGCGCCCTGGCCGGGGAAGGAACCGTGGTACGCTAAGGGTGTGAAGTTTGCCCTGGTTCTGCACGCCCACCTGCCCTATGTCCGGGGGCATGGGAGCTGGCCCTTCGGGGAGGAGACCCTTTTTGAGGTCATGGCGGAGACCTACCTCCCCCTCCTTCGGATGCTCGAGGCCCTGGCCCAGGACGGAATCCAGGCCCCCTTCACCTTAGGGATCACCCCCATCCTTTCGGAGCAGCTCGCAGACGAAAGGATCAAGGCGGGCTTTCGCACCTATGCCCAGGACCGCCTAAGCCGGGCGGAAGGCGATCTCATTCGCTACCAAGGGACGGAACTCGAGGAAAGCGCCCGGTACCAGGTGCGGTTCTGGGAGACCACCCTCAAGCAGTACGAGGCCCTAAGCGGCGAGCTTTTGAAGGCCTTCCGCCAAAGGGAAGAAGAGGGGCTTTTGGAGCTCATCACCAGCAACGCCACCCACGGCTACTCTCCCCTTTTGGGCTACGACGAAGCCCTCTGGGCCCAGGTCAAGACCGGCCTCCAGACCCACCGCCGCCACTTCAAGAAGGACCCCACGGGGTACTGGTTGCCCGAGATGGCCTACCGCCCCAAAGGCCCCTGGACCCCGCCGGTGGAAGGGGGCCGGGCCGGGCTCAGGCCAGGGGTGGACGAGGTCCTGATGAGGGCGGGCCTCCGGTACACCTTCTTGGACGCGCACCTTCTGGACCGGAGCCTCCCCGTCCTTTCCCCCTACGGCCCCTGGCCCGAAAAGGCTCCCTCGGGGCATTACCGCGTCTACGAGCTCCCTTCTGGCCTCCGGGTCTTCTTCCGCGACCCCAAAACCGCCCTCCAGGTCTGGAGCGCGGACTACGGCTACCCGGGGGACGGGGTTTACCGGGAGTTCCACCGCAAGGACCCCGTCTCCGGCCTCCACCACCACCGGGTTACGGACAGGAGGCTGGACCTGGCCCAAAAGGCCCCCTACGACCCCGAGGCGGCCTTCGCACGGGTGGGGGTCCACGCGGAGCACTTCGCCACTTTGGTGGAAGGGATCGCCCAAGCCCACCCCGAGGGGGTCTTGGCCGCCTGCTACGATGCGGAGCTCTTCGGCCACTGGTGGCACGAAGGGGTAGCCTGGCTCGAGGCCGTCCTAAGGCGGCTTTCCCGCTCCAAGGTCCGCCCCGTGCGGGCGAAGGAAGCCGTCCAGGCTGAGGCGGTGCGGGTGGAGCTCCCCGAGGGTTCCTGGGGCCGGGGCGGCACCCACGAGGTCTGGTTGAACGAAAAGACGCTGGACTACTGGAGGACCGTCTACCGGGCGGAGGCGGCCATGCTCGAGGCGGTCCAAAGGCTCAAGGATGAAAGGCGGCTGCGGCAGATGATGCGGGAGCTCCTCCTTTTGGAATCCTCCGACTGGCCCTTTCTCATCGACACGGGCCAGGCGGAAGAATACGCCAAGGAGCGGTACCAAGGTCATGCGGACCGGTTCTTCCGGCTGCTCAATGGGGTTTCTTCGGAGGAGCTAAAGGCCCTCGAGGCCCTGGACAACCCCTTCCCCGAGGCGGATTTCCGCCTCTATTTGGCCTGAAACCCCGGCCATAGGCCCAGTTGTGGCTTTGGTTTCGTTATGATATCATTATGATAGGAGGTAGGGGATGGACACCCTTCGCGAGCGAAACGCTTGGCACGTGAACGGCTTTCTGGCTCTGGCGGTCGCTTTGGCGCTTTTAGCCTGGGCGGCTTATGGTTTACGCACGCTGATCCACACCGATGGAGCACAGGGTCTATGGTCCTTCCTTCCCGGGATGGCCCTTTTTGCCCTCATGCTGCCCGGGTTCTTCACCGTCCAGCCCAACGAGGCTCGGGTTTTGGTCTTTCTGGGCCGGTATACGGGGAGCATTAGAAAGGAAGGGTTCCACTTTGCCAATCCGCTTGCCGAGAAAAAGCGCGTCTCCCTCAAGATCCATAACTTCACTTCTGACAAGCTTAAGGTGAACGATGCTATGGCAAACCCCATCGAGATCGCAGCGGTGGTGGTCTTTCGGGTGGTGGACTCCGCCCAGGCCCTCTTCGCGGTGGAGGACTACAAAAGCTTTGTGGCCATCCAAGCGGAAACCGCTCTACGAGCCCTGGCCAGCCGTTACCCTTACGATGCCCCTGAGGGTGAGCGCTCGTTAAGAGAAAGCCCGGAGGAGATGGCAGAAGAGCTAAAGCGAGAGGTCCAGGCCCGCCTGGAGGTGGCGGGGGTAGAGGTCCTGGAAGCCCGCCTTACCCATCTGGCCTACGCCCCAGAGGTGGCCCAGGCCATGCTTCGCCGCCAACAGGCCAAGGCAGTGGTGGCCGCGCGTCGCCTTATTGTGGAAGGGGCAGTGGGCATGGTTAAGGAGGCGCTAAAGATGCTGAAAAGCGAAGGGGTGGTGGAGCTGGATGAAGAGAGAAAAGCCGCCATGGTGAACAACCTCTTGGTGGCCCTCGTGGCGGAAAGGGAAGCCCAGCCCGTTCTGAATACGGGCACCCTGTATGCCTGAAAAAAAAGTTTCTACTGCGCCTGGACCCAAGGCTTTATGCTGTTTTGGAGAAATGGGCCCAGGACGAACTTCGGAGTGTAAATGCCCAAATAGAGTTTCTCTTAAAAGAGGCGGCTAAACGGGCGGGCCGATGGAGGGATAAGGAGGATGGGTCAGAAAAAAACCCCTAGTCTAGGACGGGTCCTTCTCTGGACCTATGGCTTCTCTTTTGGGCTTTTCGGGCTCTACCTCCTCCTGGGCGGCAGGCTGGACTCCCCAGGCTTCGCCCTTTTCGCCCTGCTGTACATGTGGGTTCCGGGCCTGGTGGCCCTCCGTTTCGCAAGCCAGGAGGGCCTCAGGCTTCCTTTGGCCCTCAGGCCTAACCGGTACTGGCTTTTCGCCTGGCTTTTCCCGGTGGGGCTCACCCTCCTTTCCGTACCCCTTTCCCTCCCCTTTGGCAGGTGGCAGGGGCTTAAGGGGCTTCAGGAAGCCATCCCGAACCTTCAACCCCTCCCCGAACCCCTCCTTTGGAGCCTCCTCCTCCTGGGCCTCTTGGCGGGGGCCACGGTCAACCTCCTGGCTGCCCTGGGCGAAGAGCTCATGTGGCGGGGTTATCTCTGGGAAAAGCTTAAGGCGCAGGGCTTCTGGCCCGCCTCTTTGGAGATCGGCCTCTACTGGGGCTTTTGGCACGCCCCCCTAATCCTTATGGGCTACAACTACCCTCAGCACCCCCTTTTGGGGGCGGGAATGATGACCCTCTTCAGCATCCTCCTCACCCCGGCCCTCCTTTATGTGAGGGAGAAGGGGGGCTCCATCCTAGGGGCGGCGCTGCTTCACGGTACGCTCAACGCGGTGGCCGGGCTTTCCGTCCTGGCGGTGGAAAGGACGAACGATTTACTCGTGGGGGTCCTGGGCCTTCCTGGCCTATTTCTCTTGGCTGCCTTCAACCTGTACCTGAGGCGGCGGGGGTTTTGAGGTATACTTCAGTTGAGGGAGGCAGAATGAGGGGCTTGGCCTGGGCGACAGTGCTCCTGGGGTTGGCGTGGGGTCAGGTGGCGGGGTTGACCTTTAAGCCTGCCAACGCTCTGGATCTGGACCCGGGCGTACGCTTGCCCGCGGGAACGCAAAAAGTTTCCGGGAAAGGTTTGGAGGCCTTCTTGCCCCTTCTAAAAACCCCCAAGAAGACCGCCTACTTCCTCCCCGCCAGGGGTCCTTCGCGGAATGTGGCGGTCTTAAACTTTCTCCAGAGCTTCCTTTCCGCCGGGTACCATCTGATCGTGAACCAACCTGAGGAGAAGGTGGTGCAAAACCCACGTCGGGCGCTTTACCTGCGCGTTGTCCTTCTGGAGGAAGGGGTGCTCTTCCTCGTGGGCGAGGGGCCTGGTTAGGGCGAGCCCACCCCCCGTTTCGGTAAGCTCTAGGGCATGAGGTTTCTAGTCCTTTCCGGGCTTTCCGGAGCGGGAAAAACCACGGCGAGAAACGCCCTCGAGGACCTGGGGTATTTCATGGTGGACAACCTACCGCCCGTCCTCTGGCCGGGCCTGGTTCAGGCCCTGGAAGCAAGGGGGCTGGAAAAGGCAGGGGTGGTGGTGGACGTCCGCACCCTCCCCTTTTTCGAGGGTTTGGAGAACGCCCTTGATACCTTGAGGCCCGGGGTGATCTTCCTCGAGGCCCGACCCGAGGTTCTCCTCCGGCGCTACAACCTCACCCGGCGCCTCCACCCCCTGGGCGCGGGCAACCTGATGCGGGAGATCGGCGAGGAACGGAAGGCCCTCGCCCCTTTGCGGGAGCGGGCGGACCTGGTGCTGGACACCTCCGACCTCCCCCCTAGGGCGCTCATGGAAGCGCTGGCCCAGTTTTTGGAGGAAGCACGGGGCTTCCTCCTCCGGCTCATCTCCTTCGGATTCAAATGGGGGCCGCCGCAGGAGGCCGACCTGGTGCTGGACGTCCGCCCCCTGCCCAACCCCCACTACGACCCCCTTTTAAAACCCAGGACCGGCCTGGACCCAGAGGTCCAAGCCTACGTCTTCCGGGAGGAGACCGAGCCCTATTACCGGGCCCTCCTCACCACCTTGGGCCTGGCGGCGGAAGGGGCGAAGCGGGAGGGGCGGCTGGCCTACACCGCGGCCATTGGGTGCACCGGGGGGAAACACCGGAGCGTGGCCGTGGTAGAAAGGCTGGCGGAGGAGCTCTCCGCCCGCTTCCAGGTGGAGGTGACGCACCGCGATGTGGAAAAGGAGTAAGGCCTGGCGCTGGCTGATCCCCGGGATGCGGGTCAAGCGGTACGCCTTTCTCGCCTTCCTTGGGGCCCTTCTCGCCGCCTGGGGGCTTTCCCCCCTCTTCCCCCCACCCCCCTGGCCACGAGCAGGACCAGGTCCGACCTGAGCTCCAGCACGGAGCCCGCCAGCACGGCCAGGATCTTCTCCTC
>NZ_PSMQ01000077.1:0-6912 GCF_040290245.1 Thermus sp. | reverse complement strand
GGAGGTTTTGGGTTACCTCTTCCTCCCCCTTTTGGCCTGGTTCGGGCTGGTGAACTGGTCTTTTGCCCTCCTCTTTCTACTCCTGGCCCTGGGGTTCGGGGTCTTTCTTTCCCAGCTCGGGATCGGGATGGAGACCCTTCTCCTCAAGCGCTACCCGAGGCTCTCCGACCGGGTGCTCCTCCTCGTTTATGCCGTTTTGGAGAACCTAGGTTACCGCCAGGTCCTGGCTTTCGAGCGCTTTTTGTCCACCTTCCAGGTAATCAAGAAGCGGGGCCAGTGGGGGGAGATGACAAGGAAGGGGCTCGGTCCCTCTTGACTCAGATCCCTTCCCGCCTGGGCGGGATCAGGAGGAGGACCAGGAGCCTTAGAAGCGCCGAGGCCAAAAGGGGGAGATGGTAGGGGGTAGGTTGGGAAAAGGCGGCAAGCCAGGCCGCCAGAAGGCTTCCCAGGATGCCTCCCAGGCCAAGCGCCACCCAGAAGAGGGCCAGGTAGCCGTTTCTGGATGCGGAGGGGGCCCGTCCCAGGGCCAGGTTGGTGAGGGCGGGGTTGAGGCCGCTCCAGGCGAGGGCATCCAAAAGGGCGCTGGCCCAGATGGGCCAGGGAAAGTTGGCGGAGCCCAAAAGCCACAAGAAGGGCATCAAAGCAGCCACAAGCCCTGTCTGACGGAGGACCTGGGCGTGGCCCTTCCGGTCGGCGATCCGTCCCCAAAGGGGTCCGAAGAGAAGGCCGGAGGAGGCGGAGACCAGGGTCCAAAGCCCCACCTGGGTCATGGAAAGCCCACCCCAGGCGAGGAAATAGGGGATGACATAGGGTCCCCCGAGCATGACGGCCAAGAACCAGCTGAAGACCAGAAGCAGGTAACGCAGGTAGGTGGGGTCCGAGGCCGCCGTCTTGAGCTGGGGCCAAGGCGGGGCGGTGGGCCCGGGTTGTGGCTCGGGTTGGACCCTAAGGATCTGCACCGAGCACAGCCCGGCCAAAACCCCCAGGGCGAGGACCAGGAGATAGCCTAAGTGGGCTAGACGGTCCACCGCGTACCCCCCGATAAGGTTTCCCAGCGTGCCCACCAGGCCTAGAAGAGCATTTCTCAGGCCGAAGTAGGCCCCCCGTTTTTGCTCGGGGACAAGGTCGGCCATCCAGCTCAGCCAGAGCACCCCCACGGGCGCGGAAAGGAGCTGGGAAAAGGCGGAGAGGAGAAGAAGCCCCGGCACCCGGAACTCCTGCGGCAAAAGGGGTAGAAGAATCACGAGCGCAAACCCTCCCCGGGCCAAAAGGTTGAGCCGCACGGCCAGCGCCTTCCGGCTACCCTTCAGAAAAAGCGCCAGGGGGGCGGCGAGCTGGGCCAGAAAAGGGAGGGCGCCCAGAAGGGCCAGGGCTTTGGGATCAGCGCCCAGGAAGAGGGCGTAGCCGGTGATGAGCACCCCGGTGCTCCAGTTGATAAAAAGGATGGCAAAAAGGCCTTCCAGGAGGGAAAGGCGAAGGGCGCGGTCCACTTTTCGATTATCCTTGGACCCGGTAAAATTCGGAACATGCAGACCGCCATCACAAGGATGCTGGGCATCCGCTACCCCATCGTGGCTGCCCCCATGTTTTTGGTCTCCAACCCGCCGCTTCTGGTGGCGGTGGCCGAGGCGGGGGGGATCGGGGTGATCCCTAGCCTTAACTTCCGCACCCATGAGGGCTTCCGGGAGTTCCTCGAGGCCTTCCCCGACCTCCCCTTCGGCGTGAACCTGATCCTCAAGGACAACCCCCGCCTCGAGGAGGACCTAAAGGCCATGGTGGAGCGCAAGGTTCCCCTGGTGGTCACCTCCTTGGGGGACCCCAGCCGGGTGGTGGAAGCGGTCAAGGCCTACGGCGGGGTGGTCTGGTGCGATGTGGTGGGGTTCCGGCACGCCAAGAAGGCGGTGGAGGCGGGGGCGGATGCCCTGGTGGCGGTGGCCTCTGGGGCCGGGGGGCATGCGGGAACGATCAGCCCCTTTGTTCTGGGGCCCTGGCTCAAAGAGGCCTTCGGCGTGCCTGTCCTGATCGCGGGGGGGCTTTCCACTGGACGGCACCTTGTGGCGGCCTTGGCTTTGGGGGATGGGGCCTACATCGGGACCCGGTTCATCGCCACCCAGGAGTCGGCTGCCCCTTTGGAGTACAAGGAGGCGCTGCTTCGCGCCACGCCGGAGGAGGTCGAGTACACCCCCGAGGTCACAGGGGTCCACGCCAACTTCCTGAGGGAATCCCTGACCCGGTTTCGCGCCGGTGGGGGAAAAGCCTGGAAGGAGGTGTACTCGGCAGGGCACGGGGTGGCCTTCATCAAGGACATCCCCTCGGCCAAGGAGGTGGTCAAACGCCTTGTGGCCGAGTACCATGAGGCCAAGGCGGCCCTTCCCTGATGCTGGGCATCCTTCTTGTCCCCAATTTTTACGAGGTGGAGGCGGCCTTGGCCCTCGAGGCTGCCCGCGGCTTAGGCCTTTCCCGGGCCACCTTGGCCAAGGGCCGCCGGGCCCTTCTAGGCCGGGCGGGGGCGGTCTGGACCCCCACTTACGCCTTTCCCGCCCGGCCGCCCTTGCGGGCCCTGGTCCTTCCCGGGGCCGAGGGGGTGGAGCGCTTTGGGGAAGACCCCGTGTACCTGGCCTTTTTAGAAGAGGTCTGGGAGAGCCTGGAGGCGGTCTTTCTTGGCGAGAATGCCCACCTGTTTCTCGCGGAGGCGGGCCGGCTTCCAAGGAGGGTGGCCGCCGCGCAAGGGGTGGCCCCCCCCCTCCTTGCCCAGGGCTACCAGGTGGTGGAGGCCCCCTGGCACCGGGAGGGGCGGGTCTGGTCCACCCGGGGCGGGATGGACCTCTGGGCGGCCCTTTGGGACTGGGGGCAAAACGTGATTGAAGAGAAAGTTTGAACTCGAGTACAATGCGTGCATGCTCCGAGACCACCAGAAGAAGAGAAGGCGGGAGCGAATCTTCAAGGCGGCCCTGGCCCTGTTTCGCGAGAAGGGGTTCCAGGAGACCACTGCCAACGATATCGCCAGGATGGCCCACGTCTCCCGCGGGACGTTTTTCAACTACTTCCCCTATAAGGAGGCGGTTCTTTTAGACTACGGCAGCCAGCTTCTGGCCGGGCTGAAGGAGGAGGCCCGGAGGCGGCTGGCCCAGGGCAAGCCGCCGCTGGAGGTCCTAAAGTGGCTATGGGAGGAGCTGGCCCAGGGAACCATGCGGGAGAAGGACCTCCTCATGCCCCTTTTCTATGAACTCTTGAACCCCGACCCCCTCCGGGCCAGGGCGGCCTTTGAGGCCCTGCCCTTGGGGGATTTTCTCGCCGAGCTCCTCGCCCCCCTTCGCAAGGAGGGCCGGGTGCGGAAGGACCTCTCCCTGGAGCGGATGGGCCGCACCCTGGCCGACCTCTACTTCCTCACTGCCCTGCGCTGGGCCGCCTACACGCCGGAGAAGGACCTTAAGGAGGAGATGGACAAGACGCTGGCCCTCTTCCTCGAGGGGGCCTTGGCCCGCCCGTTCAGTCCGCCGCCACCAGGGGCTTGAGGATCCGCGCGAGGAAGACCCCGGTGGGGCTATGGGTCTTGGCCACCTCCTCCGGGGTGCCCTCGGCCACAATCTCCCCCCCCCGGTCGCCGCCTTCCGGCCCCAGGTCGATCACCCAGTCCGCGGTCTTCACCACGTCCAGGTTGTGCTCGATCACCACCACCGTGTTCCCCGCATCCACCAGCCGGTGGAGGACGTCCAAAAGCTTGGCCACGTCGTCAAAGTGGAGGCCGGTGGTGGGTTCGTCCAGGATGTACAAGGTGCGGCCCGTGGACTTGCGCCCGAGTTCCGTGGCCAGCTTGATCCTCTGCGCCTCCCCCCCGGAGAGGGTGGGGGAGGGCTGGCCCAGCTTCATGTAGCCCAGGCCCACGTCCAGCATGAGCTGAAGCTTCCGGGCGATGGTGGGGACGTTCTGGAAGAAGTCCAAAGCCTCCTCCACGGTCATGTCCAAAACATCGGCGATGCTCTTGCCCCTGAGCTTGACCTCCAGGGTCTCCTTGTTGTACCGCCTGCCCTTGCAGACCTCGCAGGGGACGTAGAGGTCAGGGAGGAAGAGCATCTCGATCTTGACCGTGCCGTCCCCTTGGCAGGCCTCGCACCGCCCCCCCTTGACGTTGAAGGAAAACCGGCCCGGACCATACCCCCGCTTTCTGGCCTCAGGGGTCTTGGCGAAGAGGTCGCGGATCTCGTCAAAGATGCCTGTGTAGGTGGCGGGGTTGGACCGGGGGGTGCGGCCGATGGGGGACTGGTCGATCTCGATGACCTTGTCCAAGTGCTCCAGGCCCTCGAGGCCCTCAAAGGCCCCGGGGGTGGCCTTGGCCCGCATGAGCCGCTGGGCCAAGGCGGCGTAGAGGATCTCGTGGACCAGGGTGCTCTTGCCGCTTCCCGAAGGCCCGGTCACGGCCACGAACTTGCCCAGGGGGATCCGGAGGGTAACGTTTTTCAGGTTGTGCTCCCGGGCACCTTTCAAAACGAGCCACTTCCCATTCCCCTTTCGCCTCTCCTTTGGGATCTCGATCCGCTTCTCCCCCCGGAGGTAGGCCCCGGTCAGGCTCTTTTCACTTTTGAGGATCTCTTCCAAAGGACCCTGGGCCACCACCTCGCCCCCGTGGATGCCCGCCCCTGGCCCCATGTCCACGATCCAGTCCGCGGAGCGCATCGTCTCCTCGTCGTGCTCCACCACGATAAGGGTGTTGCCCAGGTCGCGCAGGCGCTTGAGGGTGCGGATGAGGCGTTGGTTGTCCCGGGGGTGGAGGCCGATGGAGGGTTCGTCCAGGACGTACAGCACCCCGGTGAGGCCGCTGCCCACCTGGGTGGCGAGGCGGATGCGCTGGGCCTCCCCTCCCGAAAGGGTGTTGGCCGCCCGGTCCAGGGTGAGGTAGTCCAGGCCCACGTCCACCAAAAACCCCAGCCGCTCGGCGATCTCCCGTAGGATGGGCCGGGCGATCTGGGCCTGGAAGGGGGGGAGGCTTTTTTCCGCCTCCTGGAAGAAGGCCAAGGCCTCCCGCACGGGCATGGCCGAGACCTCGGCGATATTCTTCCCCGCCACCTTCACCGAGAGGACCTCCTTCTTGTACCGGGTTCCGCCGCAGGCCGGGCACGGCCTCAAGGCCATATACTCCTCCAGGGCCTCGCGGAGGCTTTCGGACTCGCTCTCCTGGTACCGCTTGGCGAGCCAGGGGATGACCCCTTCGTAGTGGACTTGGAAGCGCAGGGTCTCCTTCCCCCCGCGTTTCAAAACCACCTCGAAGGGTTCGGGAAGGCCAAAAAGCACCGCGTCCTTGGCCGCTTGGGGGAGGTCCTTCCAGGGGGTTCTCAGGTCAAAGCCCATGTGCTCGGCAAGGGCCCGGATCCGGTCCCAGAGGTAGCTCCGCCCCGTGTCCCGGCCCCGGGCCCAGGGGAGGATGGCCCCTTCGGCCAGGGAAAGGGCGGGGTTGACGATGAGGGTGGGGTCAAACTCCTGCCGGTGGCCGAGGCCCGAGCAGGCGGGGCAGGCCCCGTAGGGGGCATTGAAGGAAAAGATGCGGGGCTCGAGCTCCTCCAACACCGAGCCGTGCTCGGGGCAGGCAAACTTTTCCGAGAAAAGCTCCTCCTCCCCCGTTTCAGGGTAGAGGACCCGCATCAGGCCCTCGCCCCGGAGAAGGGCGAGCTCCACCCCTTCCGCGATCCTGGGCCGTTCCTCCTCCTTTAGGACCACCCGGTCGATGACCAGGTCGATGTCGTGCTTCTCGTACTTTTCCAGCCGGAGGGTCTGGGCCTCCTCCAGGGGGTAGATGACCCCGTCGATCCGCACCCGGGCATACCCCTCCTTCATGAGCTGCTGGAAGAGTTTCCGGTACTCCCCCTTCCGCCCGCGGATCAGGGGGGCGAGCAGAATGGCCCGCTCCCCCGAGCGCTTAAGAAGCCGGTCGGTGATCTCCGTGGCGGACTGCTTTTCGATGGGGCGGCCGCACTCGGGGCAGTAGGCGGTTCCGGCCCGGGCGAAGAGGAGGCGGAGGTAGTCGTGGACCTCCGTCACCGTGCCCACGGTGGAGCGGGGGTTGTGGCTCGTGGTCTTCTGGTCGATGGAGATGGCGGGGGAGAGGCCCTCGATGGACTCCACCTCGGGCTTGTCCATCACCCCCAGGAACTGCCGGGCGTAGCTGGAGAGGCTTTCCACGTACCGCCTCTGGCCCTCGGCGTAGATGGTGTCAAAGGCTAGCGTGCTCTTTCCCGAACCCGAGACCCCGGTGATGACGATGAACTTGCCCCGGGGAAGCTCAACCGTGATGTCTTTCAGGTTATGCTCCCGCGCCCCGCGGACGATGATTCGGTCCATCCCAAGGAGTATACCACCCGGCGCCGGTAGGATATAGGGCATGGAGCCCCTGATGGTTCAGGAGGCCCGGGAGGCCGCCCAGGTGGTGGAGCGGCTTCTTCGGGAGAACGAGCCCGAGGTGAAAAGCCTGGCCCGCTTCCTAAAGCGCAGGATGCCCGCCTTCGCCCTCACCCTGGCCCGGGGGAGTTCGGACCAGGCGGCCCTGTTCGCCAAGTACCTCCTCGAGGCCCGCCTGGGGCTGCTTGTGGCCTCCCTGGCCCCTTCCGTCACCACCTTCTACGGCCAGGTCCCTGGGGCGGGGGGGGTGCTTCTTGCCTACAGCCAGTCTGGGGAGAGCCCGGACCTTCTGGAGGTCGTCCGGGCCTACCGGGGAAGGGGAAGCCTCACCGTGGCCTTCGTGAACCGGGAGGAAAGCCCCTTGGCCAAGGAGGCGGAGGTGGTCTTGCCCCTTCACGCGGGGGAGGAAAGGGCGGTGGCCGCCACCAAGTCCTTCCTGGCCATGCTGGCGGCCACGGTCCACCTCCTTGCCCATCTCGAGGAAGGCGAACTCGGCTCGCTCCTCCCCCTGCTTCCCGAGGC
>NZ_PSMQ01000076.1:0-7039 GCF_040290245.1 Thermus sp. | reverse complement strand
CTTCCACGCGGGTGAGGAGATAAAACCCGTCCGCCTTCTTTGCCACCTCGAGGAGGACCACCGCTCCTGGGTCCAGGGGCCAGGCCCGTTTGGCCACGGGCAGGGTCTCGGGGAGTTCTCCGGTTAAAAGCGCATGGGGCATGGGGTACCTCCGGACAGGGGGGAAGGGCGTGGGGTCCTTGGCGATCCGGGTGAAGACGGCGTGGAAGAACCTCCGCCCCTCGGCCTTCCACTTTAAGGCGTACTTGGTCTGGAGATGGGCCTCAGGGGGTGGGCCGAGCTCCACCCGGAAAAGGCCTGTCCCTTTCGCCTCTTCCAGGGCAAAGCCCAGGTATTCCTCGTGGTCGGTGGTGAGGAGGAGGCTGCCCCCTGGGGCGAGCCGGGTGGAGAGCAGGCGGAAGAAGGCCTCCTTGAGAAGGCGGTTTTCCTGGTGCTTCTTCTTGGGCCAAGGGTCGGGGAAGTTGACGTAGACCCGAAGGAGGCCGTCCTCCGGACAGAGGTTCCTCAGGGCAAAAGCCCCTTCCCCCTGGTAAAGGCGAACGTTGCGAATCCCTTCCCGCTTCATCCGCCGCCAGGCCCGGGCCAGGCTGGCCGCGGAGACCTCCGCCCCCAGGAGGTTCCACTCCGGGTGGGCCTTGGCGAGCCAGGCGGTGAAGCGGCCGTCTCCGAAGCCGATCTCCAGGACCAAGGGGCCTGGGCGTCCGAAGAGGGCCTGCGGGTCCGGTGGGAGGCTGGGAAGGAGGGCGGGCCGGACGAGCACGGGGTGATTATAGCCCGTACTCCGCCCACCTCGAGTCCACTTTGGCCTTCACCTCCGGGCTCATCACGGCCTTTTCCGGCCAGGCCCGGGCGAAGCCTTCCTCGGGGAGCTTTTGGGTTCCGTCCAGGACCAAGACCGGCCCCGAGGCCCCCTGGAGGATTCGGCCGTCCCGCTCGGGGTCTATGTTGTTGAGGAGGACCCAGAAAAACTCGTGGGGCTCGAGGCCCGTGTCCCTATCGGCCAGGAGGAGGAGGCGGATCCCCTCGCTCTGGGGGGTGGCGAGGAGGCTTTGGGCCACCTCCCAGGCCTGGTGGGCCTTGGTTTTGTGCATGGCCACGAGCCAGAGGCCCGGGTACTGGCGCTGGGCCTTGACCCTGGGGTCCTCAGGGAGATGGGGGTGGGCTTTGGGGGCAAAGGGGGCCTCCCCCCCCTCCTCGGGGAGCTTGCGCGTGGCGTCCAGGATGAGCTTCCCCCCGAAGGCGAAGGCCCGGCTCGCGTGGTCCAAGACGTCCATGGGCCCTCGGACGAAGAGGGTGTCCCGGCCGGGAAGGAGGTGGGGAAGGGCCTCGAGGAGGGCCTCAAACCCCGGGCTGACCCGGCCCTCCGTCACCAGGACCACCTTGGCGAACATCATCTGCCCCAGGCCCAAAAGCCCCATGGCCGCCTTGTAGGCCTGTCCGGGGTATTCCTTCCTGATCCGGAGGTTGACCCAGTTGTGCGCCACCCCCTCAGGGGGCATGTGGTAGTCCAGGACCTCGGGCAGAAGGAGGCGTACGGCGGGCAGGAAGAGCCGCTCGGAGGCCTCGATGAGGTAGGCGTCCTCCATAGGGGGGGGGCCCACCAGGGTGGCCGGATAGACCGCGCCCTTGCGGTGGGTGAGGGCGGTCACATGGAACCTTGGGTAGAGGTCCTTGGGGGTGTAGAAGCCGGTGTGGTCGCCGAAAGGCCCCTCCTCCACCAGGGGTTCCTCCGGGTCGATGTACCCCTCTAAAATGAACTCCGCTTCCGCGGGCACGGGCAGGTCCACCGTGACCCCCCGGGCCAGCTCCACCGGTCTTCCCCTTAAAAACCCCCCCAGGTGGAACTCGTTCACCCCCGGCAGGGGGGGAAGGGGGGCGGTGGCCGCGTAGGTGAGGATGGGGTCCCCCCCCAGGGCCACCGCCACCTCGAGGGGCTTCCTAAGCCTTCGGGCCTTCTCGTAATGCCTCCGGCCCACCTTGTGGAGCTGCCAGTGCATGGCGGTGCTCCGTTTGTCCAGGACCTGCATCCGGTACATGCCCAGGTTCAGCTCCCCCGTCTCGGGGTCCTTGGTGATGACGAGGGGGAGGGTGAGGAAGGGGCCTCCATCCAGGGGCCAGGTCTTGAGCACGGGGAGCCGGGAAAGGTCCACCGCCTCCCCCCGCCAGACCACCTCTTGCACCGCGGCCGTTCGCACCCGCCGGGGGAAGAAGCCCTTGAGGGCGCTAAGCTTCGGGAGGAGCTTAAGAAGGGCGGAAAGCCCTCCTTTCCCGGGCTCCAGCTCCAAAAGGGCCTGGACCTTTCCCGCAAGCTCGTCCAGGTCCTTTACCCCCAGGGCGAAGGCGGTCCTTTCCCGGGTCCCGAAGAGGCCGATGGCCACGGGAAAGCCCTTCCCCACCACATTTTCAAAAAGCAGGGCTGGGCCGCCTTGTTTCACCATCCGGTCCGCGATCTCGGCGATCTCCAGCTCCGCCTCCACCGGCGCATGGATCCGCTTAAGCTCCCCGCGGGCCTCGAGGGCCTTCAGGTAGGCTTGAAGGTTCCTAAACACGCCTTTCAGCTTATCCCGGGGCGGCCTGGAAACCACCTTGGGGCTCACACTTCCAAGACGAGGTGTTCCAGGCGGTGATCCTGGGGGTTCCCGTAGACCAAGACGGCCTCGAGGCGGACGGGGAGGTCGTCCCGGCCCAGGAGGGACCGGGCGCTTTGCAGGAGCCTTTCCACCTTCTTAGGGGTGAGGGCCTCCAGGGGGGTGCCGAACCTCGAGGAGCGCCTTTGCTTGACCTCCACCACCACGTGGACCCCGTCTTGCTCCATGAGAAGGTCGATCTCCCCAAAGGGGGTGCGGCGGTTTTTCCCGATGAGGCGGTACCCCCTTTTCAAAAGCCACCGAAGCGCTGCTTCCTCGGCCCAGCCTCCCTTCACGGCGCCCACTCCCGATAGAGGACCCCGTCCAGGTAGAGGCGGAGGCGGGCCTCGCCAAAGGCGGTGTACCTTCCCGAAAGGGGGAGCCCCGCCTGGCCCTGGCCCTCAAACAGGACGTGCTCTCCCCGGGCGTCCACCAGGGTGAGCCGGACCTCCCGCCCTTCCGCCTCCGGGGGCAGGGTAAAGCTCAGCGTGACCGCGTAGCCTTGGGGCTCAGGGGGGAGCTGGACCTCGGGCTGGACCGAGACGGCGATCCGGACCCCGCTGCCCGAGGCCAGGGGTGTCCCGGCCGGGGGGGACTGGCTTAGGACCAGGCCGGAAGGGGCCCCGGAGGGGACCTCCCGGACCCCGGCCTGAAGCCCCGCGGCGTTTAGGAGGAAAAGGGCCTGGTCCTTGGTGAGGCCCAAGAGGTTGGGCATCTGGGTGTCCGCTGCCTTCTGGGGCCCCTGGGAGAGGAGAAGGTGCACCACCTGGCCCTTTTTGGCCGGGCTTCCCGGAGGGGGTAGGCTGGCCAAGACGGTGCCCACCGGGGCCTGGCTTTCCACCCGGCTGACCTGGCCCAAGGCAAACCCCGCTTCCTCCAGGAGGCTTCGGGCCAGTTCCAAGGGCTTGCCCACCAGGTCGGGGACGGGGGTGGGCAGGGCCTGGTTCAGGACCAGAACCAGGGTCCGGCCCACCTTGAGCCGTTCGCCTGGAGGGGGGTTCTGGTCCAGGACCAGTTCCTTGGGTTTGTCCGGGTCGTTGCCTTCCCGCACCTCCACGTTTAGCCCCGTGTCCTTCAAAAGGGTGTAGGCCTCGAGGGCGGTTTTTCCCACCAGCTCCGGGACGACCACCTCCTTGGGGTTGAAGTACCGGACGAACCCCATCCCAAAAAGAAAAACCCCCGCTGAAAAGAGGGCGATTCCCGGGATCACCCGGGTCCAGTTCCAAGTCCGGCGGGGACGGGGTTTTTCCAGGGGCAAGGGGGTCAGGTAGGCCGGCTGGTTCTCGGAAAACCCCAGGTGCTTTTCGGAAAACCCAAAGGGAGCGAGGGCCTCTAAGGCCCTTCGCTTCACCTCCGGGCTCGGCTGGGAGAGGGGTTTTTCGGGAAAGAAAGCGTAGTACCGGCCGGGCTTCGCCGAGAGCACAGCGGAAAGCCCTAGCTCCGAAAGCCGCTTGAGGGCTGCCCGGTATCGGTAAAAGGCCTCCCGGGCCTCGGGGGTGTGAACCTCGTACCAGACCAGAAGGCCCCTCGTCCCCTCCGGGTCCTCCCGCGGTTCGCCCATGGGCGAAGCGACCGCCCGGTACACCCGTACAGGCCCCGCCTCGGCCAGAAGCTCCACCACCCGGTACCGGTCGTCCAGAACCATGCGGGGCGATTATACTACGAGGGGTATGAACGACGTCTTGGTTATCGGAGGGGGGCCTTCCGGCCTCTCCGCCGCCTTGTTCCTGGCCCGGGCCGGGCTGAAGGTGGCGGTGGTGGATGGGGGGCGGTCCCAGCTCCTCACCGTGAGCCGGGTGCCCAACTACCCGGGGGTTTTGGACGGGCCCTCCGGGGAGGAACTCCTCAGAAGGCTTAAGGAGCATGCTGAACGGTACGGGGCCGAGGTGGTCCGGGGCGTGGTCAAGGAGGTGCGGGACATGGGGGGGGTTTTTGAGGTCTTCCTCGAGGAGGGAGGCCGCCTCGAGGGGGAGCGGCTTCTCCTTTGCACCCACAAGGAGCCCACCGTGGCCAGCCTTTTGGGCCTGAGGCGGAAGGGGGTCTTCATCGAGACGGACGAGGGGGGGAGGACCAGCTACCCCCGGGTCTACGCGGCGGGGGTGGCCCGGGGCCGGGTCCCGGGCCACGCCATCGTGAGCGCAGGGGACGGGGCCTGGGTGGCGGTCCAGCTGGTTTCCGACCTCCGCGGGGAGGCCTACAAGGACCATACGGACTGAGCTAGACGGGCCTGCCCGCCATCATGAAGCTCGCCGTCATCCCTCCGTCCACGACCAGGATGGCCCCGGTGATGAAGCTGGCCTTCTCCGAGGCCAAAAAGAGCACCGCTTCCGCCACCTCCTATGGTGTTTTCGGAAAGCACGCCGGCCGTCCGAGCCGCCTCAGGGCGTGGAGGTCTTCCCAATCCCTAAGGGTCCTCCCGGGGTCTTCGGAAAGGGCGATGGCCTCGAGGACCGCTTCGGTGGCGATGGCCCCCGGGGCCACCGCGTTCACCCGGATCCTCAGAGGGGCCAGGTCCAGGGCTAAGGAACGCGTGAGGTTGACCAGCCCCCCCTTGGAGGCGGCGTAGGCGGCGTTTTCCTGCTCGGCGAAAAGCCCCTGGACGCTCGCTACATTGACGATGGCCCCGCCCCCCAGCCGGGCCATTTCCCGCGCGGCCAGGGCCGAGAGGTGCATGGGGGCGGTGAGGTTGACCTCGAGGACCCTCCTCCATTCGGAAAGCCCCACCCTCAAGGCCGAGCCGGGCACGGAGGTGGCGGCGTTGTTCACCAGGACGTCCACCCGGCCTAGCGCCTTTGCCGCCTCCTCCACGAACCGCACCCGGTCCCGTTCCTCGGCCAGGTCCGCCTGGATGAAGACCCCGCCCACCTCCTCCGCCACCTCCCGCCCCTCCGGCCTAAGGTCGCAAAGGGCCACCATGGCCCCTTCCCGGGCAAAGGCCTTGGCGATGGCCTTTCCAATCCCCCTGGCCCCTCCCGTGACCAGGACGCCTTTTCCGCTAAACATGGATCTCCTCCAACGCCTCGGCAAGCCGATTTGGGGGCAGCACGCCGCTTACGATCTCCTTCCCGCCCCCCTTGGCCCCCAGGGCCTTAAGCCTTTCCAGAACCTTTTCCTTTTCCGGCCCCACCAGGGCGAACCGACCCGATTCGGAAAGGAGGAGGACCGTCTTCGGCCAGCCCAGAAGGGCCTTGGCCAGTTCCTGCACCATCCCCTCCGGGACGAGAAGCCTTCCCTCCTCCAGGGCCCGGGGCAAAAGGGCATCCGCCAGCGCCTTCCTTAGGGCCTGGACCTCGCCCTTCAGGGCGTAGACCTCCTCCTCGAGCTTGGCGATGGGCTTTTCCACCTCGAGGGCCTGGGTGGAGTAGCGCAGGGCCAGGCGTTGGAGAAGCGCGTGCTTCTGGGCATAGTCCTCCAGGGCCTCCCAGCCCGCGCTGAAATAGACCCGGCTTCCCCCTTTGTACCGCTCCACCTTCAGCACCTTGATGGGCCCGGCCTCCGCAGAGCTTCTCAAATGGGTGCCCCCGCAGGCCGCCAGGTCAAACGTCCCGATCTCCACAAGCCGGATCCGGCCTCTCGCCTTAGGGGGGCGCCTTAGGGGGTAGTGGGAGATCTCCTCCTCGTCCACCTCAAAGGCGCGGATGGGGTGGTTGGCGTAGACGGCGAAGTTGGCCAGGGCCTCGGCCCTTTTGGCCACCTCCTCGTCCGGGGGCTCGGCGAAGTCCACCGTGGAGACGGGGTCATCCAGGCTTACCGCCACCGTGTGGAAGCCGCCTGAGCGCAAAAAGGCCTGGGAGAGGATGTGCTGGGCGGTGTGGCGCTGCATGTGCCGGTACCGCCTCGTCCAGTCGATCTCCCCCTCCACCTCCGCCCCTTCCGGAAGGGGCCGGTCCAGGACGTGGACCACCCGGCCTGTGGCCTTTTCCTCCTCGTAGACTTCTAAGACGCGGGCTTCTCCCCCTTCGAAGCGGAGCCAGCCCGTGTCGTGAGGCTGGCCGCCCGAGGTGGGGTAGAAGAGGGTCTCGGAGAGGACGACCCGGGGTCTTTCCCCCGCCTGGGCCTCCACCACCCGGGCCCGGAAGCGGGTGGCGTAGCTGTCCAGCTGGTAAAGCCGCATGCCCTTAGAATAGACCGCAAAGGGTGGCCGATGGGGAGGGGCAAACGCTTGGACCAGGTTCTGGCCCACCTGGGCTTGGGGAGCCGCAAGGAGGTCCGCCGCCTCATCCGGGAGGGCTTGGCCGGGTGGGGGAGGAGGTGGTCAAGGACCCTGGCCATCTTCTAGACCCGGAGAGGACCCCCCTGTTTCTGGAGGGCAAACCCCTTTCCTACAGGAAGCACCACCACCTTCTCCTCCACAAACCCGCGGGGTACGTGACCAGCCGAAGCGAGGCCGAGGGGCCAAGCGTCTTCCGCCT
>NZ_PSMQ01000005.1:38829-48818 GCF_040290245.1 Thermus sp. | reverse complement strand
CCCCCGCCTCTTCCGCCCGGACCTCCGTCACCTGGGGGGCGGTGGGAAGCCGGTCTGGCTCCTCCACCACCCGGGGGTCTCCCCCCTGGGCCTCGATAAAGTTTTGGAACTTCTCCAGGGCGGCACCGCTTTCCAGGGCCTTCCGGGCAAGCTCCACAGGAAGCCCCTCCGCCGAAAGCGCCTCCATGGCCAGCCTCAGGGCCAGGTCCTGAAGATCCAAAGGCCCTTCCCCCTTCAGGGCCCCTATGGCCTCCCGCACCTCGAGGGCGTTCCCCACCGCCCGGCCCAAGGGGGCATCCATGCGGGAGAGGACGGCCCGGACCCTCCGGCCCGCCCCCCGGCCGATCCCCACCATCGTCCGGGCCAGAAGCCGGGCCTCCTCCAGGGTTTTCATGAAGGCGCCCTTCCCCACCTTCACGTCCAAAACGATGGTCCTCGCCCCGGCGGCGAGCTTTTTGCTCATGATGGAGCTGGCGATCAAGGGGAGGCTTTCCACGGTGGCGGTTACATCCCTCAGGGCGTAGAGCTTCCCGTCCAAAGGGGCCAGGGTGGGGGACTGGCTGGCGATGACCAGGCCCACCCGCTCGGCCAAGCGCAAGAACTCCTCCTCGGAGAGCTCGGCCCGGAAACCGGGGACGGACTCGAGCTTGTCGATCGTCCCGCCGGTGTGGGCCAGGCCACGGCCGGACATCTTGGCCACCGTGCACCCCGCCGCCGCCAGAAGGGGGGCCACCACCAAGGTGGTCTTGTCCCCCACCCCCCCGGAGGAGTGCTTATCCACCGGATGGGGAAGGTGGCTAAGGTCCAAGACCTTTCCGGAAAAGGCCATCACCCGGGTCAGGGCCAAGGTCTCCCCCTCGGTCATGCCCCGGAAGAAGACGGCCATGAGCCAGGCGGAGACCTGGTAGTCCGGCACCTCCTCCTTCAGGTAGCCCAAAAGAAAGTCCCTGAGCTCCTCCTCGGTGTGGGATAGGCCGTCCCGCTTGGCCTGGATGAACAGGACGGGGTTCATGCCCCTATGCTACGCTAAGGCCACCCGGTACCGGCCCAGCCTGGAGGAGTTTGAACGCCTCTTCCAGGGGGCGAAGGGGTGGAACGTCTAGAGGGGGAGGTGTACCGGATGAGCCCCATGGGTCCCAGGCAGGGCTCAGCGGTGGCCCTTCTGACCAAGCGCTTCACGGAAGCCCTTGGGGAAAGGGCCCTCGTCTGGCCACAAAACCCCATCCACATCCCTCCCCACTTCGAGCTCCAGCCGGATCTGGCCCTTCTCCTGCCCAGGGACTACCGGGACGCCCTTCCCACCCCCGAGGACGTCCTCCGGGTGGTGGAGGTGGCCGGGTCCGGCCTGGAGCACGACCCAAACCGGAAGCTTCCCCTCTACGCCCAAGTCTGGATTTTGGACCTCAAAGCGGAGGGCCTGCCCGTCTTCCGCGCCCCCAGGGCCGGGGAGGAAGCAGAGCCCCACTCCTTCCCCGGGGTTCGGATCCCCTGGCCCTAGGCCCGGCCCACGGAACCGAAAAGCTCCATCCGGCTTTCCACCACCCTCTTCACCGCCTCCCGGGCAGGGCCCAGGTACTTCCTCGGATCAAACCCCTTGGGGTTTTTGCTCAGGCTCTCCCGGACGAAGGCGGTGAAGGCCAGACGCAGATCGGTGTCCGTATTGATCTTGGCGATGCCCAAAGCGATGGCCTTCCGGATGTCCTCGGGGTGGATCCCCGCCGCCTCCCCGATCTCACCCCCCGAGGCCCGGAAGCGCTCTATGAGCTCCTGGGGAACGCTCGAGGCCCCATGGAGGACCAGTGGGGCCTGGACCAGGCGGGCAATCCTTTCCAGCCGGGGGTGGTCGATAAAGGGCCGCCCCTTGCCCTTGTAGGCACCGTGGCTCGTGCCGATGGCCACCGCCAGGTAGTCCGCCCCGGTGCGCTCCATGAAGAGGCGGGCCTCCTCGGGGTTGGTCAGGAGGGCATCCTTCTCGTCCACGGCCACGTGCTCCTCAACGCCCGCAAGCCGCCCCAGCTCCGCCTCCACCGTCACCCCCACCGCATGGGCCGCCTCCACCACCCTCTTGGTCTCTCGCACGTTGGTCTCGAAGTCCTCGTGGGATTTGTCGATCATCACGCTGGTGAAGCCCATACGTAGGGCGTTAAGGACGCTCTCGTAGCTGGAGCCGTGGTCCAGGTGGATGGCCACCGGCACCCTTGCGTCCCGGGCGAGCTCCCGCACTAAGCCCACCAGAGCCTTGCCTCCGTACTGGATCGCCCCTTCCGAAAGGGCGAGGATCACCGGGCTTCTGAGGGCCTCGGCGGCCTCGAGGATGGCCTGGGTGAGCTCCATGTTGTTGGTGTTGAAGGCCCCGACCCCATACCCCTCTTCCCGCGCCTTTTTAAGGATCTCCAAACCCGTCACCAGCATACCTGCCTCCAGGCGGATTATACCGGGCGCCAGCCTCAGTAGGCCTGGCCCGTGGTCTTGGTGAGGAGAAGGCGGAACTCATGGGGGCTGGTGGCGGCCGCCAGGGCGTCCTCGAGGGCGATCACCCCCTCCTGGTAAAGCTGGACCAGGTGCTGGTCAAAGGTGCGCATGCCCAGGGCCCCTCCCTCCATCATGGCCTCCTTGATCATCGGGGTCTTCTCCTCATCCTTGATGAGCTCGCGGACGTACGGGGTGGCCAGGAGGACCTCCAGGGCCAAAACCCGTCCCCCTCCGTCCGCCCGGGGCAGAAGCCTCTGGGAGAGGATGGCCAGGAGGCTTTCCGAAAGGAGAATCCGGACCTGCTGGTGCTCGTGCAGGGGGAAGAAGTCGATGATCCGGTTGATCGTCCTCTGGGCGTCCAAGGTGTGGAGGGTGGAGAGGACCAGATGCCCGGTCTGGGCGGCCATGATCGCCGCCTCCACCGTCTCTTTGTCCCGCATCTCCCCGATGAGGATCACATCCGGGTCCTGGCGCAAGGCGTACTTGAGGCCGGAGTGGAAGCTGTCCGTATCCAGCCCCACCTCCCGCTGGACCACCAGGCTTTTCTTGTGCCGATGCAAGAACTCGATGGGGTCCTCGATGGTGATGATGTTCTTGGCGTAGTGCAGGTTGATGTGGTCGACGAGGGCGGCCAAGGTGGTGCTCTTGCCGCTTCCCGTAGGCCCGGTGACCAGGATGAGCCCCCGTTCCTTTGCCCCCAGGTCCTCCATCACCCCCCGGGGCAGGCCCAGGGCCTCGAAGCTTGGGATGGCCTCCGAGACCACCCGCATGACCAGGCCTAGGCTTCCTCTTTGCCTTAGGAGGTTGCAGCGGAACCGGGCCACCCCGGGGAGGGTGTAGGCAAAGTCCATCTCCTTGCGGTACTCCAGCTCCTCCAGCTCTTCCGGCTTCAGAATCGCCCGGACGAGGGCCTCGAGGTCCTGAGGCTTAAGGGGCTCCCTTCCGAAAGGTCTGAGCTTCCCATCCACCCGGATGGTGGGGGGAGCCCCGGCCTGGAGGTGGATGTCCGAGGCCCGGGCCTGGACCATGGCCCGCAGAAGGTCCGCCAGGGTCTCTGGGACGCTCATGCGTACACCTCCAGGTTGTCAATGAGACGAACCTCCGGAAAGCGGCCGGCCAAAAGGCCCCGCGCCCCCCTAATCCAGTCGGAAAGGGGCAGGAGGGTCTCGGGGTGGACGATGGCCAGGTAGTCCTTCTGGAACTCCGGCACCCGGGCGAGGACCTCCTCTCCCCGCCTTAAGGCCTCGGCCACGCTTCCTCCAGCCAGGGCCACCGCCCGCATGGCCGAAAGGGCCTGGAAGAGAACGGAGGCCTTCTTCCTCGTCTCTGGGGAGAGGTAAAGGTTGCGGCTGGAAAGGGCCAGGCCGTCCTCCTCCCGCACCGTGGGAACCCCCACCACCTCGAGGGGAAACCCCAGGTCCCGCACCATCTTCCGCACCACGAGAAGCTGCTGGTAGTCCTTCTCACCAAAGTAAGCCCGTCTGGGCTGGACGAGAAGGAAGAGCTTGGCCACCACCGTGGCCACCCCTTGGAAGTGGCCAGGCCGCACCTCCCCTTCCCAAAGAGCGGTCAGGGGGCCTTCCACGCTCACCCGGCTGGCAAAGCCCCTCGGGTAGATCTCCTCCACCTCCGGGGCGAAGAGGAGGTCCACACCCGCCTGTTCCAGAAGCCGGGCGTCCCGATCAAGGTCCCTGGGGTAGCGGGTGAAGTCCTCCTGGGGTCCAAACTGCAAAGGGTTCACAAAGATGGAGACCACCACGAAGGGGTTCTCGGCCCGGGCGCGTTCCACCAGGGCCAAGTGGCCCCGGTGCAGATACCCCATGGTGGGGACGAAGCCCACACCCCCCTCCAGGTGGGCCCGGAGTTCGGCCACGCTCTTCACGATTCTCACACCCCCAGTATACTTGGGGTGTGGGGAGGAAAAAACGCGAGGAAAAGCGGAAAAAGAAGCTCCTGGCCGAGTGGGAGGCCAGAAGGCCTAAGACCCTAAGGCAAGCCCTCCCCTATCTTCCAGGCCTCCTCCTCCGCACCACCCTGGTCGTTTTTGGCCTCACCCTGTTCATGATCCTTCTGGGCCTAGCCGGGCTGGGCCTCTTCGTCAACCCCTGGGTCCAGATGGGGGTGTATGTGGCGGGGTACCTCCTGTTCCAACGCTTCATCCTCGGGCCTTTGGCCCCGCCCAGGCTGAAATGAACCCCCGGCCCTTCCGCTAGGGCAGGCTAGACCCTTTCCGCATCGGCCCAGAAGCCCTCGAGGTCGTAGAAGGCCCGGGCCTCGCGGCTCATCAGGTGGACAACCACCTCCCCATAGTCCAAAACCACCCAGCGGGGGCTCTTTTCCCTCGGCCTGGGCTCGAGGGAGAACTCTCTAAGCCTCTCCTCCAGGTGGCTTTCCAAGGCCTGCAGGTGGGGGAGGCTCTGGGCGGTGGCGATGACAAAGTAGTCGAGCGCCTCCGAGACCTTGGTTAGGTCTAAGGCCACCACGTCCTCCGCCTTTTTTTCGGAAAGCACCTCTTTAATCCGGCCTACCAGGGCTAAGACCTCCTTCGGCTTGACCATCCACCCTTACTATAACCGATCCTGGTCAAGAGCGTCTTCCAGGACCACCACCACCCCCTCCACGGGAAGATGGGGGGAGAGGAGGGGCAGATGGAAGAGATCGGCGTAGTAGCGGCCCGCCTCCAGGTCCTTGGTGTAAACCCCCGGCACCCCCTCCCCCTCCTCCAGGCGGAAGGAGAGCCCAATCCCCCTCAAAAAGGGCTCGGCCCGCTCCAGAGCCCTTCGGCTTCCCCGCAGGGTGAGGGGAAGCTCAGGAGGGTAAAGGGGCTTGCTCTCACCCAGGAACCGGGCTAGGAACTCCGATCGCGCCCGGGGGTCCACCCGCAGATACCCCCCGTCCTCCAGGGTGGGCAAGGTGGCGGCCTCCAGGCTGATCCCTTTGAGGTGGGGCAGGAAGGGGGTGAGGGCCTCGAGGGAAAGGTCGGTGTCCACCTCCTTCCAGACCTCCCGGGCGGCCATGAGGAGGGCGGGCCAGCGCCGAGGATCCTTGGCCTTCCCCAGCACCTGGCCAAGAACCGCCTTGATCCGGTCCAACCGGGTATAGTCCCCGAAAGCGTCGTGCCGGAACCGCATGTACTTCACCGCGTCCTCGCCGTCTAAGTGAAGTCTGCCGGCGGGAAAATCGATGTAAAGCCCGGCCGCCCGGTCGGTGTACCGCATGGGCTGACCCAAAACCACCTCCACCCCCCCCACCGCGTCCACCAGCCTGGCGATGCCGGTGAGGGTGAGGACCAGGTGGTGCTCCACGGGAAGGCCCAGGACCTCCTCCACCGCTTTTTTCAAAAGCCCGGCCCCGCCTCGGCCATAGGCGGCGTTGATCCGGCCACTGGCCACCTCGGAGTAGGTGTCCCGGGGAATGGCGATGAGCCGGGCCCTTCCCCCCTGGACAAGGACGTACAGGAGGGTATCCGTTCGGCTTCCCGGCCCACATGGGGTGTGGTAGCCGCAGTAGTTGATGTCCCGGGCCGCCACCACCAGGCGCATCTCGGGCAAGAGCCCCACCCCTTCCCCCTGGGTCGCCCCTTTGAGGTCCGGGCGGGCCCAAAGCAGGTAGGCCAAGGCCCAAAGGGCAAGGCCCAAAAGGAGGAAGGAGGGCCGCGGGCGCATCAGAGTCTTTCGTAGACCTCGAGGGTCTTGGGGTGGAGGGGAACCCCTTTCCTCTCAAGATAGGCCACCTTGTTCCGGACCGCCTGGCGGTAGGCCTCCAGAAGCCGCCCCGCCAGGGCCAGCTCCCGGATCTCCCCGTTTACCCCCCGCTCGGGTTCGGAGATGTCCGCCACGTAGAGGGCCATCCCAATGGCGTTTTCCGGGTCTACCCCGTAGACGTGCCCCTCGATGGCCTCCAGGACCTTCTCGTCCCTCACGCCCCACTGTTGGGCCAAGACCCGGGCCGCCCGGCCGTGGAGGGCCAGGGGGTGGGCCCTTTCCACCTCGTTCTCCGGGGGGGCGAGGCGGAGAAGCTCCGCTTCGGGAAGGTCCCGGGCCGCGTCGTGAAGTAGGGCCGCCAGGTAGGCCCGCTCAGGGTCTAGGCCGTTGTTCCGGGCGATCTCCTGCGCCAAAGCGGCCACCCGCTGGATATGGGCGAAGCGTTCAGGCCGGACCAAAGCCCTCACCTTTTCCTCAAGGGACGCGATAGAGACCTTGTTTTTCAAGGTACACCTCCACCAAAGGGGGAACCAGGTAGCGCACGCTCTTCCCCCTTTTCAGCCTCTCCCGGATGAGGGAGCTGGAGACCCCGTACTCGGGGACCTCGAGCCAAAGAACGGGAACGGGGAGGGTGGGCCTAGGGTAGCCGGGGCGGGAGACGGCCACGAGCTGAGCGTACTCAGAGAGCCTCCCCCCCTCTTTCCAGCTCAGAAGGTCGCGGTAGGCGTCCGCCCCGGTGATAAAAAAAAGATCGGCCCCCGGGTATAAGCCTCGGGCAGCCCGCAGGGTGTCCACCGTGTAGCTCGGCCCCGGCCGGTCCAGCTCGAGGCGGCTGGCCTCAAAGCGCGGATCCTCCAAGGTGGCCAGAAGGACCATGGCGTGCCGGTCCTCCGGGGGGGCCACCGGGGTCTTGTGGGGCGGGTAGGCAGCGGTGACGAAGAGCACCCGGTCCAGCCCCAAGGCCTCCACCGCCTCGCTCGCCGCCAGGAGGTGGCCCATATGGATGGGGTCAAAGCTTCCGCCAAAAAGGCCCAGGCGCACACCGCCTCCTAGTCCGGGATGTACTCAAACTCCCGGCCCGCGAGCACCACCGTATCCCCCGCCCGCACCCCCTTGGCCTTCAAAGCGGCCTCGAGGCCCATCCGCTTAAGCTTTTCCTGGAGGTAGGCCATGGCCTCCGCCATCTCCCCCTTCACCCGGCCCACCAGGGCCTCGATCTGGGGGGCGTGGACCTCGTATACCCCCTCCTGGACCCCCCTCACCTCCAAAGGGGCCTCCTCCACCCGGACGGGCAAGGGAGCGGGCAGGCTGGGCCGGGGGGCCTTTTCCACCAAGCTCCAAAGCCCCTCCTTAAGCGCCAAAAGACCCTCCTTCCGCAGGGCGCTCACGGGCAAAACCGGAAGACCCTCCCCGGAAAGGCGGGCAAGAAGGGCCTCCACCTCCCTTTGGGGAGGAGGTCGATCTTGTTGAGGGCCACCAGGCTTGGCCGCTGGAGAAGGGCCCTGTCGTAGGCCCCCACCTCCACGCGGAGGGTCTTAAGGGCGGCCATGGGGTCCTCCGTGGCGTCTAGGACATAGAGGAGGACGCGGGTACGGGCAATGTGCCGGAGAAACTCCAGGCCGAGCCCCTTGCCCTGGCTGGCCCCCTCTATGATTCCCGGCAGGTCGGCCAAGGTGAAGCGTTCGAGGCCCACCTCCACCACCCCCAGATTTGGGCTTAGGGTGGTGAAGGGGTAGGGGGCGATCTTGGGATGAGCGTGGGTCAAAGCGGCCAGAAGGCTGCTCTTCCCCGCGTTGGGGTAGCCCACAAGCCCCACATCGGCGATGAGGATGAGCTCGAGGCGGAGCCGCCTTTTCTCCCCCGGCGCCCCCGCAAAGGCAAACCGGGGGGCCTGGCGGGTGGGGGTCACGAACCGGGCATTACCCTCCCCCCCCTCTCCCCCCTTGGCCACCAAGACGGTCTGCCCCTCCCGGGTGAGGTCGGCCAAAAGCGCCCCGGTCGTCGCGTCGAAGACCCGGGTCCCTAAGGGGACCTCCACCACCAGGTCCCGCCCGGCCCGGCCGTGCTGGCCGCTTCCCTTGCCGTGCTCCCCGTCCTCGGCCCGGTAAGCCCGTTTGGAAAGCTCCGCCAGGGAATCTATGCTGCCCTTGGCCCGCAGATAGACGCTACCTCCCCGGCCTCCATCCCCCCCGTCCGGGCCGCCCTTGGGCACGAACTTCTCCCGGCGGAAGCTCACCGCCCCATCCCCGCCCCGGCCGCCCTGGACGGTGATCTCTAGGACATCACGAAACATTCACGCGAGGGGCCGGACGTGCACATACCGCCCAAGCCGCCCCTTGTCCTGGTACTCCACGACTCCGTCCACCAGGGCGAAGAGGGTGTAGTCCCGGCCCATGCCCACGTTCTTGCCGGGTTTGAACTTGGTGCCCCGCTGCCGGACAAGGATGTTCCCGGCGCGGACGGTCTCGCCGCCGAACCTCTTGACTCCCAGATACTTCGGATTGGAGTCGCGACCGTTTTTGGTTGAACCGAGACCCTTTTTGTGTGCCATGGCTTACTCCTGGCTTAACCTTGGATCTCCTTGACCAGAATCTCCGTGTAAGGCTGACGGTGCCCCTTCTTACGGCGGTACTGGACCTTGGCCTTGAACTTCATGACCAGGACCTTTTTCCCCTTGCCGTGGCCCAGGACCTCCGCCACCACCTTGGCCCCAGAAACCGTGGGGGCCCCCACCTTCACCGCCTCCCCGCCGATGAGCAGGGGCTCAAACTCCAGCGTGGAACCCGGCTCGAGGGGAAGCTTCTCCACCTTAAGCCGCATCCCCGGCTCCACCCGGTACTGTTTTCCGCCCGTCTGGATGATGGCAAACATGGCCTCTCCTTTCCGTGCCCCTTCCGGAAGTGTCAAGGCCCCAAGGGCCTACCGAATATCCACTATACCGGGAAGGGCAGGGCTTTGCAACGCCGCCTTGTTCAAAAAGCGTCCCCGCCCTTCGGGCGGGGGATCTGGTGGAGCCGACCGGATTCGAACCGGTGACCTCCTCAATGCCATTGAGGCGCGCTCCCAGCTGCGCCACGGCCCCAAGCGAAGCCCATGCTAGCCCACACCCCCTCTCTTGTCAAGGGGCGCCCAGGAGATATAGGATACCCTTGGAAATTTTCATGAACTCGAGTGGATTCTCCCTTTTGGAACTTCTGGTGGTCCTCTTGATCCTGGGAATCTTCCTTCTTTTGGCCACCCCCCAGCCGGACCCCGACCGCCGGGCGGTGGACCAGGCCGCCCGGGGCCTTTCGGAGCAGGTGGTCCGGGCCCGCCTCGAGGCGATCCGGAACAACGTCTTCGCCGGGGTCCACCTCTTCACCGACGGGGCCGGGGGGTATGCGGTCTTCCTGGACCTGAACGCCAACCGGGTCTACGACCCAGGGGAGGAGGTCCAGCTTGTCCGTTTCGGCCAGGGCGACTGGGCCCGGGTGGCCCTGGCCAAGGAGAGGAGCACCCTGGGCAATCTCCCCCTTCTCTTCGATCCCCGGGGCATCCCGGCCAAGATCATCACCGGAACCTGGGCCTTAAAGTCCTCCTCGGGGCATGTGCGGAAGGTGGTGGTCTCCCAGCAGGGCCGGGCCCGGGTGGAGTGAGGACCCCCCATTTGGGGGATGCCGCCCGCCCTCTTTAAGGGGTACGCTGAGAAGGTGCAAAGGCAGGGCTTCTCCCTTGTGGAACTGCTCGTCGTCCTCCTCCTTCTGGGCCTCCTCCTTGCGCTTCTTCCCCCCCGCCTGGCGGCCCCGGACCGCCGGGCGGTGGACCAGGCCGCCC
>NZ_PSMQ01000005.1:0-38779 GCF_040290245.1 Thermus sp. | reverse complement strand
CCGCCTCGAGGCGATCCGGAACAACGTCTTCGCCGGGATCCAGTTCGACCCCAGCGGGGCGGGAGGCTACACGGTCTTTTTGGACTCCGACACGAGCTTTGGCCTCTCCCCGGGCGACCGCGTCCTGCAGAAGGTCCTCTTCGGCCAGGGAGACTGGGCCCGGGTTCGGCTTAAACTTGGTGCCTCCTTCTCCGCGGGAGAGCAAACCGCCCCCAGCGCGCCCGTCACCCTCCTCTTCGACCCCCGGGGCATCCCGCAGGATTTTCCCGGCCTCACCGTGGTCCTGACCAACCCCCAGGGCACCTACACCAAACGGGTGGAGATCACCCCGCAAGGGAGGGCAAAATGAACCGTCACGGCCTTAGCCTGATTGAACTCCTCATCGCCCTCAGCGTGGTCGGCCTGGCCTTCGCGGCCCTTCTTTCCAGCCAGCTCTCGAGCCTGCGGGCCTCCGACCGGGCCAGGATGGCCTCGGACACCAAGGCCTTCGCCGTCTCCGTTCTGGAGCGAAGGTCCGCCGAGGTCCTGAAGACGGAGACCGTGGACGATAAGAGTCCCTACCTGGACGAGGCGGGAACGGGCCGGAGCTTCTACTTCATCGACTACTACTACGGCTGCCCCAGCCTCTACCTCCCGCCCCGCACCTTAGGCATCCGGACCGTCCTCAGGAACGTGGTCTGCAAGGGTCGGGAGACAAGCCCGGATGGCATCCAGGCGGCCTGGAGCATCCTGGGAGAGTCCAGCACGCCCAACCCCCAGTACAACCCCCAGGGCATCCGGGCCGAAGGGGTGGTGACGGTGGTGGTCACCGCCCGCCACCCCAGAGGCTCACAGGTCACCGTGGGCCGCCGGGTCACCTGCTACGACGTCTACCCCTCACCCACCCACGACAAACCCCGGCCCTGTCCCAACCCGGGAGGAGGTCGGCCGTGAAGGAAAAGGGCTTCACCCTCCTGGAACTCCTCGTGGCCATGGCCCTTTTGCTTTCGGTCCTTGGGGTGGCCTTCACCTACTTCCAGGCCACGCTGGACTCAACCCGGCGCGCGCAGGCGAAGAGCGAGCTTCAAGACCGGGTGCGGATGGTGATGCAGGTGGTCGCGGGGGACCTGCAGATGGCCGGGGCCCGGTACTGGACCCAGGGCGCCACCAGCCTGGGCTTCACCCTGGTGGGGGCCCTTTCGGGAACGGATGGTGGGGTTAAGGACACCCTGACCGTCCGCTACGTAACGAGTCTCAGGGACCAGAACTCCGCCTGCCGCCGGGTGGACTACGGCTTTAACGGGGACACCCTGATGAGAAGCGACGTCAACATTACCCCGTCCTCAGGGACGGACTGCCAGGAGGGTGACCCCAGCCTCCAGCCCCTGGCGGAGGGGATTCTGGCCCTGGACCTCCAGTACCTCTGCAGCAATGGGGTGGCCCAGAACACCCCGGACTGCGGCCCTTCCGCCTACCCCCGCTCGGCCAGGGTGAGCGTGGCGGGGTACAGCCTGTCAGTGTTCGCTTCGCGAAGCAACGATCGGGTGCGGTCGGGAAGCAACTCCCAGACCCTCACCACCGTGACCGGCCAGACGCTCGCCTGCCCGGCCGGACGGATCTGCTACGCCCTGACCCAGGAGGTCTTGATGCCCAACCTGAAACCGGTCCAGTAGGAGGGAGAATGAGGAGCCAAAACGGTATCGCTCTGGTAGTGGCCCTCGGGCTTCTTTTGGTGATGAGCGTCCTGGCCGTGGGGGTCTTCTTCACCACCCAGCTCGAGCTCTGGACGACCCGCAACGACACCACCTCCGTCCAGGCCTTCTACGCCGCGGAGGCGGGGGTCCAGAAGTACAAGGCCGCCCTCTTCAACCAGTACATCTGGCAGGAGCAGGCCCTTTCAGGGCCCACCCCGGCGAGCACGGCCTGCTTCTCCAGCTTCGCCAAGGGGATCGACTGGAACCGAAACGGAAGGATCGACCCAGGCGAGGACTTCGCGGGCGGCAGGATGACCCTGGCCCGGGACGAGCCCGTCTACGACGCGGACGGAAACCCGGTGGGCTACGCCACCGTGGAGCTCTACCCCTCGAATAACCCCAAGACCTACACCCTGGTCTCCTACGGGACCGCCGGCGGGGCAAAGGCCCGGGTCCAGGCCACCTTCTTCATCGAGACCTCGAGCCCCTTGAACCTGGCCATCTTCGCGGGGAGCGGGGCGGCCAACAAATGGCTGAACGGGGGGGCCACCATCCGGGGCGGGATCTACGTGGAAGGAGACCCAAACAATCCAGATGGGCAGGTGATCTCCGCAAACGGAAACTTCGCCCTTTACAACGAGTACGACCTCACCCAGTACCCCGGCCTGGCGGACTTTATCAGCCCGGCCAACCAGAAGGCGGAGGATCTTTGCGCCACCTTAAGGGTGCGCTGGGGCCAGGTCTCCGTGGGGGGGAGCACCCAGATCGGCACCCCCCAGAACAAGCTCAAAGGGGTCTATGTGGGCCGGGGAAGGAGCGATATCCAGGGACAGAACGTGGACGTCTGCCAGAGCAACAAGGGGGTCTGCACCGAGGCCCTGGGCCCCTTTGACCTCTCCGACCCCCCCCCCTTCCCCACCCTGGACGGGCCCGGGGGGTGTGGGGGGAGCCTCTCCTGGCGGGACTGCCTGAGAAGGGAGGCCAGCCTCCGGGTGACAAGAGGAGCGCCCATCATCGACATCATCGGGTGGCCCCTTGGGGCGATCCCCTCTAACCCCCAAAGCTGCATCCAGGCCTTTGCCGGGAAGACACTCACCTTGGGCAACAGCGCCGTGGACTGCTCCTACACCCTGCCCACGGGCGAGAGGGGTGGGTTTAAGTACACCCCAGGAAGCCCGGGAACCCTTGAAGTATACGGAACGGTGGTCCTGGAGGGATACGACGTGGTCCTGAGGGGGGATCTGCGCTACCGGGCCCAGACGGGAAGCACGAAGAACGCCGGCCTCGCGGTCCTCGCCCAGGGGGGCCAGGGGGGAAGCCTGGAGATCGGTGGGACCCTCCTTCCGGACCCCAGCCTGGGCCGCTTTCCCGAGCAGGTCCTGGGCCTGGTGGTCGAGAAAGACGTCTACCAGAAGGGTAGCCGCGTGACCGCGCCCATCTACGCGGGAGGGACTTTCCGGATCGTCCATAAAAACACCCTGGTGGGGTCGGTGATCACCAACCAGTTCTGCACCACGAGCGCGGGGGGCCAGACGAACTGCAACGCGGGCCAGAGCGCGGAGATCGTCTTCGTGAACACTACCGGGAATAGGCCCCAGGCCCTGAAGGCCATCGATCAGCTTGCGGGGCGGTTCACCTTCCAGGTCCTCTCGTACGAAAGGCGGTAGCTTTCACACCTCTTTCACACTCATGGGCCACCCTGCTGCTTCCCGAAGGGAACACCGAAAGGATGACCCCCCAAATGGGGGGGTTGCCGCTGAAGAAAAAGGGCGTAAAATAGCTTGAAGGGGGGTGAGAAGGGGAGTGAGATCGGTTTTAGCAGGTGGATAGGCTCAAGGCACTCATGGTTGCTTCGCGGAGCGGTCAGCCGTCAGGCTACGTTCACCACCGAGTTGCTTCGCGAAGCGAATACCGAGACGCGCCTATACCATAATCGGCAATCGGCGCGGTAAACCTAAGGAGGGAAGGAGTATGCGGAACGCGAACGGCTTTACCCTGATCGAGCTCCTGATCGTTATCGCCATCATCGCCATCCTGGCGGCAGTCCTCATCCCGAACGTCCTGAACGCCCGTAAGCGGGCCAACGACCAGGCGGCAGCGGCCTACGCCCGCCAGGTGGCCACCTGGCTGGCGGCGGCGGATACGGCTGGGGTGAAGATCTCCGAGATCACAGATTGCAAAGACCAACGCTTGCAAAGCGAAGGGGCGCCCGCCGACTGGCCCAAGGCTGTGAAGGACTGCACAATCTCTTACGACGCCAACACGAGCCGGTCCACGGTTACGGTCACCTCGGTCAACGGCACCGTGATTACGGCCGTCTACTAAGCGGGGATAAAGCAGCAGGGGCCGGCCAGGTTGCTTCGCGGAGCGGTCAGCCGTCAGGCTACGTTCACCACCGAGCTGCTTCGCGGAGCGAACACCGAGAGGCCGGCCCCCCTTTTCCAAGGGTGCCCCATGGACCACCGGTTCTTCTACTGGCTCTTTTGGACCAGCGCCCTCCTATACCCCTTTGTCCTCTGGCCAGGCCGCTTTGGGGCGGCCTGGGTCAACCCCGAAGAGGTCTGGATCTTCCCCAAAGTGGTCTTCCTGCTCCTAGTGGGTGTCCTGGGAATGGTAGAGGGCAGAAGGGCCCTAACCACCCCCTTCGGCCTCCTCATGGCCCTCTACCTGGGCCTGGTCCTCCTGTCTTCCTTCCGGCCCCTCCTCACGGATGACCCCACCTACACCCTCCTGGGTGGCGAAGGACGCATGGACGGGCTCCTTTACCAGATCGGGCTCGTCCTCTTTGCCCTTTTGGCCTTCCGGGTCTTCCAGAAGGAACCCCGTGGCTTCAGGGCCTTCTCATACGTCCTCCTGGGCTCCACCGCCTTTCAAAGCCTCCTCCTCCTCCTGCAGAGGCTTGGCCTGGAGCCCATTGGCCCCCTTCTCAGGGGACTGCCCTATGAAGCGCCTGTAGGCACGGTTGGCAACCCGGGTATGGCCGCTGGCCTGCTCCTCCCCGGGCTCCTCCTGGGACTCGGCCTCTGGTTGGAGCGAAGTGCTCCCCGAAGGGGACACCTCAAGGACCGTTTTTCCTTCCTCTTCTTCCCTCTGACTGCCCTGATGGCCCTTGGGCTGGGGGTAACTTTAAATCGGGCTGGCCTCCTTGGGCTCACGGTCGCCCTGGGCCTCTGGCTCCTTCGCCAGCGAAGCCTCCACCTGGCGCTCACAGGCGCTCTGAGCGTCCTTCTGGCCCTCTCTGCGCCCACCCTCATCCCGGACCGGCAGGGCTTCTCTAAAGAGTTTTCCAACCCTACAACCGGCTTCACACGGCTCCTTATATGGAAGCTGGCCTGGGAAGGGATACGCTCCACCCCCGGTCAGCCTCTTCTGGGCGGAGGGCCGGATGCCTTCCGGGTGGCCCTCCTCACCCGCATCCCCTTCGAGCGGCTTCTCGAAGAATACCGCCTGGAATACGGTTGGCCCAAAGGGGCAAAGGCGAAGGAGATCAAACCCCTCTGGACCTCCCAGGATCCCCTGAGGAGCCGGGCCTGGCTTGTCCTCTTTGGAAACTGGCGTGACGAAAGGACTGGAAAGCAGGCCAAGATCCTGAGGGTATACCTCGATAAGGCCCACAACCTCTTTCTGGACCGCTGGCTGAGCTACGGCTTGTTTGCTGCACTCGTCTGGGTTTACCTCTACCTTGGCGGGGCCCTAAAGGCATGGGGAGATACACCCCTGCGGCAGGCCCTGGCCACCGGGCTTATCGGGCTTTTTGTCTACTACCTGTTCTGGTTTCCCGTCCCCCAGGTCGAACCCCTGCACGCCGCCCTGATTGGGGCCGCCTTTGGGCTTTCGAGGAGGGTGGAACTACCAGGGTCCCCTGGCCCGGTCTAGAAGGAGGAAGAGAAAACCGGAAAGGGCCATAAGGAGGAGGGCTATGGCCAGGGCCTCCTCGTAGGGTAAGGCCCCGGGCCGGCCCAGGCGCTCGTAGATGGCCAGGGTGAGGGTGGTCCACTCGGGCCGCCAGAGGACCAGGCTCACCCCGAACTCCCCCAGGACCGCCGCCAGGCTGAGGGCCGCCCCCGAGCGCAAGGCGGGCCAAAGGAGGGGAAGCTCGGCCCGGAAAAAGGCCCGCCAAGGGGTAGCCCCCAGGACCCGGGCGGCCGCCAAAAGGTCCCTGGGAAGCCCCCTGAGGGCGGGCAAAAGGACCCGGGCAAGAAGGGGGTAGGCGAGGAGGGCGTAGGCGGAGACCAGCAAAAAGGCCGAGCCCCGAAGCCCGGGGTAGGCCAGGAGGTAGCCAAGCCCCACCGCCACCGGCGAGACCAGGAGGGGAAGAAGCCCCAAGAGCTCCAAAAAGCCCCGCCTCCGGGCGGAAAGGGCGTAGGCCAGGCCCAGGAAAAGGGCAAGGGAAAGGCTTAAAAGGGCAAAGCGGAAGGTGTTGACCAGGGCGAGGGGGAGGGGGGTAAAGTCGTTCGAGCGCCAAGCGGAGGCCAGGGCCCCCGGGTGGAAGGAGAGGAGGAGGGCCAAAAGGGGGGCGTAGAGGAGGAGGAAGAAGACTCCAATCCCAAGGCTTAAGGCCCAGGGCCTATGGGCAGGAAGGAGACGGGGAGAGGCCAGGGGGTAGGCGGGAAGACGGGTGTAGAGGAAGACGGCGAGGCCTAAGGTGAAAAGCTGGAGGAGGATGAGCCCCGCCGCCTCGGGGAAGGCCAGGCGGTAGGCCAGGAGGGTGTAGACCTCCACCTCCAAGGTGGCGTAGGCCTGCCCCCCCAGAAGGAGGGGAAGGCCGAAGGCGCTGAAGGTGTAGAGGAAGGTGAGAAGCCCCCCGCCCAGAAGCCCCGGGAGGAGGAGGGGGAGGCCCACCCGGAAAAAGGCCCGCCAGGGGGTGGCCCCCAGGGTGCGCGCCGCCTGGTAGGGGCCACTGGCCAGGGCCTGGACCAGGGGGAGGAGGACCCTGAGGCCCAGGCCCAGGTTGTAAAAGACGCTCCCCCAGAAGAGGAGCCAAGGGGTGCCGAAGAGGTCTACGCCCGTGCTCTCCTTAAGGAGGCCTCGAGGGCCCGCCAGGGCCAAAAACCCGAGAGCCACCACCGGGGTGGGAAGGACGAAAGGAAGGGTGGCCAGGGCCAGATAGGCCTCCCGAAGGGGAAACCGGTAGCGGAAGAGGAGGGCGAGGGGAAGGGAAAGGGCCATGACCAGCCCACCCGAGCCCAGGCCGTAGGCCAGGCTCCAGAGGTAGCGCCTCAGGTAGTACTCGTCCAGGACGCGGAAAACCCCCTCCCCCACCCCCAGGGCCAGGATGCGGAAAAGGGGCAGGAAGAGGGCAAAGCCCAGGTAGAGCCAAAGCAGAAAGGCCAAGGCCCCCCGTTACCTCCGGCTTCGCCGCACCTCCTCAGGGCTTTTACCCTGGAGGACGACCCGGGTCCACTCGTCTATCCAGCGCTCGCGGTTTTTGGCGATGAGGCTGGGGTCTAGCCGGACCGGGCCTATGGGCTCCGGGGCCCACTTAAAAACCTCAGGAAGCCGGGCGTCCCGCCGGGCGGGGTAGACCCACATCTCCGTGGGGATGTTCTCCTGGACGGGTTTGGAAAGCAACCAGTCCACGAACTTCCGGGCGGCCTCGAGGTTCTTCGTCCCCTTAAGGATGCCCACAAACTCCACCTGGAAGAAGGCGAGCTCGGGGAAGAGGTTCTCCGTAGGGGGTTCTTCGTACTTCCCCCCGGAGTAGTAGACCTCCGCCGCTGGGCTCGTGGTGTAGGAGACCACGATGGGCCGGTCCCCCTTGTACAGGGTGAAGTGGGTGTAGTAGGCCTCGCTCCAGCCCTTGGCCACCCGGACCCCTCCCCTAAGCCCCGCCCAGAAGTCCAGGTAGGCGTCCTCGCCAAACCGGGCCACGGTGGCCATCAAAAAGGCCAGGCCGGGGGAGCTCGTGGCGGGGTTTTCCACCACGAGGAGCTTCACATACTCGGGCCGGGCCAGGTCCTGGGGGGTTTTGGGCAGGGGGCGGTCCTTGAAGAAAGATTTATCGTAGTTAAGGCTCACGTAGCCGTAGTCCACGGGCAAGGCGCGCAGGCTGGGGTCGAGGAGGAGGGCCGAACGGAGGTTCCGGATCTCCGGGCTCCGATAGGGGAGAAGGAGGTCGGCCTCGAGGGCGCGGGAGAGGAAGGTGTTGTCGAAGCCGTAAAGGACATCCGCGATGGGGGCACCCTTGGAAAGGATGGCCTTGTTCAGCGTTTCCCCGGCATCCCCCCCTTTCAGAAAGCGGAGCCTTATGCCCGTGGTGCGCTGGAACTCCTCGATCAGGGCCTTGTCTAAGGAGAAGCTGGAATGGGTGAGGACGGTGAGCTCCTGGGCGAAACCAAAGGCCAGAAGGACCAGAAGGCTGACGAACCCTTTCATCAGTACCCCCCCTTGTCACCGGGAGGGGCCATGCCACCTTCCCTACGCCGGCATTACCCGGATCAGGTTCCAAGGGTCTCTCTCAGCCCGCCTGGGGCACCCCCGGTGACCTCCTTATTCTACTGCTAGGGGCACGCCCTCGTAGACCGCGTCCACCAAAAGGGCTTCCCCCTGTGCTTTCACGAAGCGAAACACCCTCAGGCAGGGGAGCATCACCTCCTCCCCCTCGCCAAAAGCCTCGAGGGACCAGGCCAGAGGGGTCTTCCGGTAGAGCAAAACCTCCTTCCGGGTGGTCTCCACAAGGAGGCAGCCCTCGAGGGAAGGAAGGGTCAAGTACCGCTCCTTCTTCTCCGAAAGGTCAATCCGCCGGGTGGTGGGGGAAAGGACCTCCACCCTAAAGAGGGTTAGGAGAGGGGCGGCAGACCACCATCAGGTCAGGGTAGTAGACGGTGTCTTCGGAAAGCCTCAGCCGGATGGTCTCCGTGTACAACTGGCAGGACTGGGCCCGGGCGGCGGGGCGGAGGAGGAAGACCAGGTTCCCCACCAGGAGGTTATGGGCTTTGCTGGCCCCGGCCATGGCGTAGGGGACCCCCTCCACCAGCTCGTGCCGCTCGGGGCTTTCTTCGTGAGCTTCCTTGTGGCCTCGCCCATCTAGACCCCCACCAGGCTGGAAAGGGCCGTGCGAATGGCGCGTCCGAAGGCCTCCGGGTCGTCGATCCAGGGAAAGTGCCCCGCCTCGGGGAGGACCTGGAGCCCCCCCTCCAGAAAGGCCATGGCTTCCTCCACCAGGGGGTAGCTGGTCCCATCCCTCTCCCCTACCACCACCTCCACCGGGGCCCGGAGGCCGGAAAGGTAAGGGCGGTAGTCCAACCGCCAAAGGCCGTTTTTCACAAAGGCCAGCCCCACCGCCGCCCGGTCCAAAAGCGCCGCCCCCTCGAGGAGCCACTCGTACTCCAGGCGGCCGTGGAGGCTCGGGAACATGAGGCGGTCAAACAGGGCCTTGGGGTCGGCCTTTGCCAAGGCCCGGGCCAGGTTGTCTTCAGGCCCCTCCCCCGGTTCACACCCCGCCGCCCGGCAGAGCTGCTGGGAAAGCCAGGGGAAACTCAGCCAAGGGCCGATGAGGAGGAGGCCGTCCACCTCGACCCTTCGCGCCACCTCCAAAGCCACAAGCCCTCCGAAGCCGTGGCCCAGAAGCCGGAAGCGCTCCAGGCCCAAGGCCTCCGCCAGGCCACACACATCCTCCACAAGGGCATCTATGGTGAAAAGCCGCGGGTCCGGGGGAAGCTCCAGGCTCCGCCCCGAGCCCCGCTGGTCGAAGTAGACCACCCGGTAGCCCTCCAGGTACTCGGAAAGCCCCTCCCGAAGGGGGTAGGCGCTTCCACCGGGGCCGTCGTGGAGGACGATGAAGGCGGGAGCGGAAAGGGGCCCGGTGTCCTCCACGTAAAGCTCCACCTCCCCCAGAGGGATGTACCCGATTTCCTCCCGCATCGGGTGTAGTCTACGCCACTTATGGGAAAAGCACAAGCCGGCGGCTGTTCACCAAAGCCGGTGATACCAAAGGATCTCCGCCGCCTCCTCCAGGCTGGTCATGAGGCTGTAGGCCTCCAGGAGGGCCTCCTCGGGCCGCTCCTTCTCGCTTTTGGTAAAGGCCCCGTGCCCCCGGAGGAGGCAGGCCCGGTGCCCCTGGAGGGCCTCGGCCACCGCAAGGGCCGCCTCCTCCGTGGCGGAGACGGTCCTTGGAGAGAGGACGGGTACCTTCGGGAGGTAGAAGCGGCCCTCTAAGTCGATGGGTTCTAAGGCCTCGAGGTGGAAGGAAAGGGCCACCGCCACCCGGGGATGGGCGTGGACGAGGGCAGTGGCCCCGGTCCTCCGGTAGACCTCCCGGTGGACGATGCTTTCCACGCTCGCCCCCTCGGGAACCTCCCCCTCCAGGGGAACCTCCAAAAGGTCCTCCGGGGTTAGATGGGCCTTCTGGACCCCGCTTTTGGTGATCAAAAACCCCTTGGGCGTCCGGACGGAGAAGTTCCCGGCGGTGGCGGTGATAAGCCGTTGGGCGAAGAGGTCCTGCCCCACCTGTTGGAAGGCCCCGAAAAGGCGCGCGAGCATGCCCGAACTTTCCGCCCTTAAGCCCCCTTCTCGGGCTGGAGGGGCCTGGGCCGCCGCTTGGGCTGGGCCACCTGGGCCTGGGCCTCCGCCTCCTTCCGGGCCTCCTCCAGAAGCCGGTAGGTCCTCTGGTCCACCGCCTGGGTACGGCGGACGAAGTCACTCCCCGTCCCCGCGGGAATGAGCCGGCCGAGGATGACGTTCTCCTTAAGACCGATCAGCTCATCCTTTTTCCCCGCGATGGCCGCCTCGGTGAGGACGTGGGTGGTGTTTTGGAAGCTGGCGGCGGAAAGCCAGCTCTTGGTGGAAAGCGCACTCTTGGTAACGCCCATGAGAAGGGGTTTCCAGGCGATGGGCACCTTGCCCTCGGCGATGAGTCTCTCGTTCATCGCCTCCACGTCCCACTTCTCCAGGACCTGGCCCTCCAAAAGCCGGCTCTCCCCGGGGTCGGTGACCTCCACATACTTCAGCATCTGGCGAACGATCAGCTCGATGTGCTTGTCGTGGAGTTTCACCCCTTGGGCCCGGTAGACCTTCTGGATCTCGTCCACCAGGTACCGCTCCACCGCCTCGGGGCCCTTGGCCTCGAGGAGCTGGTGGGGGTCCACCGCCCCACGGGTGAGGGGCTGGCCCGCCTCCACGTAGTCCTTGTCCTTCACCGTGAGCCGGGCCTCCTTGGGGAGCCTGTACTCCTTGGAGAACCCCTCCGCCTCCACGATGACGGACAGCTTCTCCTCGGTCTCCTCGATGCGCACCACCCCGTCGATCTCCGCGATGACCGCCTTGGCCTTGGGCCTACGGGCCTCGAAGAGCTCGATCACCCGGGGCAGACCCTGGGTGATGTCCGTGGCGGTGGCCACGCCCCCGGTATGGAAGGTCCGCATGGTAAGCTGGGTCCCCGGTTCACCGATGGACTGGGCCGCCACGATGCCCACCGACTCGCCGATGGAGACGGGACGGGCCATGGAAAGATCCCAGCCGTAACACTTCTGGCAGACCCCGTACCGGGTGCGGCAGGTGAGGGGGCTCCGCACCGGAACCTCCCGGACCTCCCCCTGCTCCGCCGCTTGGACGAGGAAGTGGACGTCCTCCAAGGAGAGGTAGTGCCCTTCGGGGAAAGAGCGGCCCAAGGCCGAGACCTCCCGGGCCAGGGTGCGGCCGTAAAGGCCGGACTCGATGTCCGACTTCTTGCGAAGCCGCATCTCCCGGGTCACCTCGTCCCGCTCAAAGAGGGGGATGGAGATGAAGTTGGTGCTCCCGCAGTCCGCCTCCCGGACCACGATCTCATGCGCCACGTCCACGAGCTTCCGGGTGAGGTACCCGGAGTCTGCGGTGCGCAGCGCGGTGTCCGCCCCCCCTTTACGCGCCCCGTGGCTGGAGATGAAGTACTCGAGGACGGTAAGCCCCTCGCGGAAGGAGGCCCGCACCGGCACCTCGAAGATCTCCCCCGAGGGCTTGGCCATGAGGCCCCGCATCCCGCAAAGCTGCCGGATCTGCTGCGGGTTACCCCGGGCCCCGGACTGGGCCATCACGTACAGGGGGTTGAAGGGGTAGTTCTCCTCAAAGTTCTTGAAGACCGCCTTGGTGACCTTCTCCGTGGTCTCGTTCCAGAGGTCCACGATCTGCCGGTACCGTTCCTCCTCGGTGAGGAAGCCCATCTCGTAGGCTTCCTCGATCTGGAGCAGCTTGCGGTCGGCCTCCTCCAGGTACTGCCGCTTCTCCCCGGGGATGACGGCGTCGTCAATTCCGATGGTGATGCCGCTGGTGGTGGAGAGGGTGAAGCCGTAGTACTTGAGGGCATCCAGGAGCCGGGCTGTCCTTTCCACCCCGAGCCTCAAGAAGGAGTGGTAGACCAGGTCCTTAAGGGAGTTCTTCTCTTGGGGAACGTCCAACTGGAGGAGCTCCAAGGCCAGCTTCTCATCCCCCACCGCCTCGGCCACGATGCGGGCAAAGAGGACCCGGCCCGGGCTGGTCTCCAAAAGCCGCCCATGGTAGCGGACCGTAACCACGTCCTGCAGGTCCACGAGGCCGTGGGCCACGGCGAGAAGGGCCTCGTCGGGGCCGGAGAAGATGAACTTGAGCCGGCCCACGCTCGTCTCCCTCCCCCCCACCAGGATGGGGGCGTTCAGGGCCACCTCGCCCTTCTCGTAGGCTTCCAAGGCCTCCAAGGGGGTGGCGAAGGACCGCCCCGCCCCCTGCTTCTCCCGGCGGAGCTGGGTGATGTAGTAAAGCCCCAGGATGATGTCCCGGCTGGGCTTGGCGAGGGGCTCGCCGGAGGCCGGGGAAAGGATGTTGTGGCTGGAGAGCATCTGGATGCGGGCCTCCGCCTGGGCGAAGGAGGAAAGGGGCACGTGGACGGCCATCTGGTCCCCGTCGAAGTCCGCGTTGAAGGCCTCGCAGACCAGGGGGTGGAGCTGGATGGACTGCCCCTCCACCAAGACGGGCTGGAAGGCCTGGATCCCCAGCCGGTGCAGGGTGGGGGCACGGTTCAAAAGGACCACCTTGCCGTGGATGACCTCCTCCAAAGCGTCCCAGACCTCATCCTTAATGTCCCGCTGGCGCTCGAGCATCCGCCGGGCCGACTTGACGTTGGGGGCGATGCCCTTCTCCTCCATCTTCTTAAGAAGGAAGGGTTTAAAAAGCTCCAGGGCCATGCGCTTGGGCAGACCGCACTGGTGCATCTTGAGCTGCGGCCCCACCACGATCACGCTCCGGCCCGAGTAGTCTACCCGCTTGCCCAGGAGGTTCTGGCGGAAACGGCCCTGTTTGCCGGAAAGGATGTCCGTGAGGGAGCGAAGCGGACGGTCCGACCCAGGGTTGGTCACCGGGGTGCCCCGCCGGCCGTTGTCCAGAAGGGCATCCACCGCCTCCTGAAGCATCCTCTTCTCGTTGCGGATGATCATCTCCGGGGCCCCTTGGGCCATGAGCTTTTTCAGCCGGTTGTTCCGGTTGATGAGCCGGCGGTAGAGGTCGTTGAGGTCGCTGGTGGCGAACCGGCCCCCGTCCACCTGGACCATGGGGCGAAGGTCGGGGGGCAGGACGGGGACGGTCTCCAGGACCATCCACTCCGGGCGGTTCCCCGAATCCCTGAAGGCCCGGACCACCTCGAGGCGCTTCCTGGCCTTGGCCCGCCTCGCCCGGGAGGGGTGTTTCATCTCCTCCAGAAGTTCCTTCTCGAGCTCCTCCAGGTTGAGCTCTTTCAAAAGGACCCGGATGGCCTCCGCCCCCATCCGGGCGTCTATGTCGTAGGACTCCACCACCCGGACCACGTTCCGGACAAGGTCCACCTCCACCCGGCCGTGGATCTCGCTTTTGACCCGCCCCCCGTCGGCCAGGGCATCCCCTGGGGAGACCCGGTCCCCGGTGGTCACCTCCACGTCCTCCTCAAAGGGGTAGACCCGGGCCTTCATCACCACGATGGAGGCGGGTTCGTGCAGGTGGACCACCCCCTCGGCCTCCGCGTGGACCTCCTCCTCGGGCTCTATGGCCGCCACCAGCTTCTCCCCCGGCTTGACCCGGGCCCCCTCCGGCACCAGGACGTGCATATGGGGCTGTAGGGGGTAGTCTTTGGGTTCGGTCCACTCGAGAAGGAGGGAGAGGTAGACCAGGCCCTTTTCCTCTTCGGCCTCCACCTCGCTGACCCGAAGGCGGCGGGGCAGCCGGAGAAGCCCCCGGCCCTCGGCCAGGACCGTCCCCTCCTCCACCTTCTCGCCCTTCACCACCATGGGGGTCATCCCCACGGGCAGGAGGTAACGGGCCACCACCTCCTCCCCCTGGGCAAGGGAGAGGAGGGCCCCCTCCTCCCATTCCAGAAGGTCCGCCACGCCCCCCTCCTGGGCCAGGAGGCGGTAGGGCTCGGAAAGCTCCGCGATGGGCTCGCCCGGCCGGTAGGCCTCTCGGTGTTCCCCCGACGGGGAAGCAACCTGCTCGATCCAGGCCTCGGCGGGGAGGATGAGCTGGGCCCTTTCCCGCCGGATGTACTCCACCCGGATCCGCCGGGGGAAGCGGTAGAGGACGATGCCGTCCATCCGGCTCGTAATGCCGGGAGCGAGCTCCTGGCCCTTCTCCACCTCCTCCCCATCCTTGACCAAGGCGTCCACCCCAGGCGGGATGGGGTAGGTCTCCTGCCGGCCGTAGCGGAGCTCCCGGTACTCCTCGTCCGTGAGGAGCTGTTTCTTCTGCACGGGGATGCCGTTTAAGGCCGCTCCCTTGGGGTCGATGACGATGTACTTGCCAAAGTAGAGGACCTGCTCAAGCTCGCTTGCGGAAAGGTCCAGAAGCGTCCCAATCCTGGAGGGGACGTCCTTGACATACCAGATGTGGGCCGCCGGGGTGGCGAGCTCGATGTGGCCCATGCGGTAGCGGCGGACGATGCTCTTGGTCACCTCCACCCCGCACCGCTCGCAGACCTTGCCTTCAAACCGTTGGCGCTTGTACTTCCCGCAGGCGCACTCGTAGTCCTTGATGGGCCCGAAGATGCGCTCGTCAAAAAGGCCGTCCCGCTCGGGCTTGAGGGTGCGGTAGTTGATGGTCTCGGGCTTCTCCACCTCCCCGTAGCTCCACTTGCGGATCTTCTCCGGAGAGGCCAGGCTGATCCTTACCTTGCGGACTTCCCTCTTCATGCTCCCCCCTATTTGCGGCTCGCGAGCCCCTCAAAGATGTCCACCGGCCGGTCGTCCTCGTCAAAGGTCTCCACGTCCAAGGCCAGGGCCTGAAGCTCCTTCACAAGAACGCGGAAGGACTCGGGCACGCTGGGCTCGGGGACATCCTCCCCTTTGATGATGGCCTCGTAGGCGGCGTTCCTCCCCTCGATGTCGTCGGACTTGAGGGTGAGCATCTCCTGCAAAGTGTGGGCCGCCCCGTAGGCCTCCAAGGCCCAGACCTCCATCTCCCCAAAGCGCTGGCCGCCGAACTGGGCCTTCCCACCCAAAGGCTGCTGGGTGATGAGGGAGTAGGGGCCGGTGGAACGGGCGTGCATCTTGTCCTCCACCATGTGGTAGAGCTTCATGATGAACATCTGGCCCACCACGATGGGCCCCTCAATGGGCTCCCCGCTTCGGCCGTCGTAGAGGACCACCTTCCCCTGGAGGAAGAGCTCCTTAAGCTGCTCCTCGGGGCTTTTTCCCCTCGAGACCAGGCCCAGCTTGGCCGCCCGCTCCAAGACCTCCTTCTCCCGCTTGTCCACCCCGAAGCCCTCCTCGAGGCGGCGGTTCCAGTAGACCTCGAAGGCCTCGGCCAGAAGGGCCTTGATCTCGGGCTCCGTGGCCCCGTCAAACACGGGGGAGATGTACTTCTGGTTCAGGACGTACCCCGCCAAGCCCAGATGGGTCTCCAGGATCTGTCCCAGGTTCATCCGGCTGGGCACCCCCAGGGGGTTGAGGAGGATGTCCACCGGGGTCCCATCCGGCAGGTGGGGCATGTCCTCCGGGGGAAGGATCTTGGCCACCACGCCCTTGTTCCCGTGGCGGTTGGCCAGCTTGTCCCCCACCTGGAGCTTCCGCTTCTGGGCCACATACACCCGGACCATCTCCCGCACCCCGGGCTTCAGCTCCACCCCGGGGTCACCCCGGCGGAGGCGGAGGGTGCGGACCACGATCCCCCCTTCCCCGGGGGGAACCCGGAGGGAGGTGTCCTTCACATCCCGGGCCTTCTCCCCGAAGATGGAGCGCAAAAGCCGCTCCTCGGGGGAGGGCTCGGTCTCGCCCTTGAAGCTGGTGCGGCCCACCAGGATATCCCCCGGCTTGACCTCGGCCCCGATGCGGACGATTCCCTCCTCGTCTAGGTCGCGCAAAGCCGCCTCCCCCAGGTTGGGGATGTCCCGGGTGATCCGCTCAGGGCCCAGCTTGGTGTCCCGGGCCTCGATCTCGTAGCGCTCGATGTGGATGGAGGTGTAAAAGTCGCGGCGGAGGAGGTCTTCGTTGATGACGATGGCGTCCTCGAAGTTGTACCCGTCAAAGGGCATGATGGCCACCAAAACGTTCTGGCCCAGGGCCAAGAAGCCGTTTTCCGCCGCGGGGCCGTCCGCGAGGAGGTCTCCCCTCTTTACCTTCTGACCCACGCTGACCCGGGGCCGCTGGTCCAAGGCCGTCCCCTGGTTGGAGCGGACGAAGCGGCGGAGGAGGTACTCCCTCACCTGCCCCTCCCCCCGGACCACGATCCGGCTCCCGTCCACATGGGTCACCTCGCCGTCCAGATCGGAGTAAACCGCAGAGAGGGAGTCCCGAACCACCCGCTCCTCCAGGCCGGTCATGACCACCGGGGCCTCGGCACGGATCAAAGGGACCGCCTGGACCTGCATGTTGGAACCCATCAGGGCTCGGTTGGCGTCGTCGTGCTCGAGGAAGGGGATGAGGTTGGTGTTCACGGAGAAGATCTGTCGGGGGGAGAGGTCCATGAACTCCACCTCCTCCGGCCGGACGATCACCGGCTCCCCCCGGCGGCGGGCCACCACCCGCTCGGCGGCGATGCGGTTTCCCTCCAAAGGGGTATTGGCCTGGGCGATGGTGTACCGGTCCTCCTGGGTGGCGGTCATGTAGACCACCTCGTCCGTGACCACCCCCTCCTTCACCCGGCGGTAGGGGGTGCGGATAAACCCCAGCTCGTCCACCCGGGCGTAGGCGGCCAAGGAGGTGATGAGGCCGATGTTCGCCCCCTCGGGGGTCTCCACCGGGCAGATGCGGCCGTAGTGGGTCCGGTGGACGTCCCGCACCTCAAACCCCGCCCGCTCCCGGGTAAGCCCTCCAGGGCCCAAAGCGGAGATCCGCCGCTTGTGGCGCAGGGAGGAAAGGGGGTTGGTCTCGTCCTTGAACTGGGAAAGCTGGCTCCGGCCGAAGAACTCCCGGATGGCGGCCTCTAGGGGACGGTTGTTGATGAGCTTGGCAGGGGTGGCGGTCTCGGGGCTTCCCATCACCATCCGCTCCCGCACCCCCCGGGCCAGCCGGGCCAGCCCCACGCGGAACTGGTCCGCCAGAAGCTCCCCCACGGTGCGGATGCGGCGGTTGCCCAGGTGGTCGATGTCGTCCACCTCATGCCCCGGCACCCCGGCGGTCAGGGCGAACAGGTAGCGCAAGGTGGGGAGGAAGACCTCGTCCTTGAACTCCCCGTCCTCAAACCGGGCCAGGGTCCGGCCGGAAAGGGCGATGCCCAGCTTCTCCTGGGCCTTGTACCGGCCCGCTTCCCCCAGGTCGTACCGCTTGGGATCGGAAAGGAGGGAGTGGAGGTAGGCCACCGCCTTGTCCCGCTTGGGCGGGTCGCCGGGCCTAAGGAGGGTGAAGAGCTTGAGGAGGGCCTCCTCCGGCCGCATGGAGAGGATGCCCTCGTCCAGAAGCCCCTGGACCAGGTCCCCGTAGGCCCCGAGTTCCCGCACCAGGGCCTCCTGGTCGTAGCCCAAGACCCTGAGGAGGAGGACCAGGGGGAATTTCCGCTTGTTCACCTTGACCGAGACCACCCCGGTGGGTTCGAACTCGAGGTCAATCCAGGGTCCCCGCTTGGGCAAAGGGATGATGCTGGCCACGAACCGGTCCGGGCGCAGGGGGTCTGGGGTGAAGTAGACCCCGGGGGAGCGGTGGATCTGGCTGACGATGACCCGGTCCGCCCCGTTGATGATGAAGGAGCCGTCCTCCGTCATCAGGGGGAGGTGGCCCAGGAAGACCTCGTCCTCTTTGATGAGGCCGGTGTCCTTGTGGATGAGCTGGAAGCGGGCGTACAGGGGGGCCTGGTAGGTCAGGTCCTTCTCCCGGCACTCCTCCACTGGGAAAAGGGGCTCCCCCAGGCGGTACTCGAGGAAGTCCAAAACCAAGCCGCCACGGCCCTTCTCCCCCTCCTCGATGGGAAAGGTCTCCCGAAACGCCGCCTGGATGCCGATATTCTCGCGTTTTTCAGGGGGGGTGTCCGGCTGGAGCGCCCGCCTAAAGGAGGCCACTTGGATTTCCGTCAAGGGGGGTAAGGGAATAACCTCTCGGATGCGACCGAACCGCTTAATCTCCATGTTCACCTCTTTTGGCTTTGGGCCGCCCGAGGTAAGCTAACAGGGTTCTTCCGCGGGAAGCCACGCTCCCCGCGGCGGCTGGCTCTTACCGTGCTCCCTTGGCCCGACCAAAGAGCACATCTTTCACTTTATCATAAAAAGGGAGGGTAAATCAAGCCCGCCCCCTTTCCACCCGCACCCGGATGCGCCCTTTCCGGGTGGACCCTAGGACCTCCAGGACCTTAAGCACCCCAAGCCCCTCCGCATACAGGACGTCCCCGGGGACGAGCTCGTCTTTAGGCGTAGCCATTCGGCCCCTAAGGCGCACCTTGCCCGCCTTTACCCCTTCTTGGAAATAGGTCCGGCTCACCCCGAAGCCCTTGGCCCCCACCGCATCCACCCGCAGGCTCGGCACCACCAGGGTCTGGACCCCCTCCTTGAGGGGCCTGAGCGCCCCCTCGGGCGGGGGTAGGAGGACGAGGCCCTGGGCCAGGAGGGCCTTTTCCGCCTCAGGAAGAAGGGCCACGAGAACACCCTCTTCCAGCTCCTCCACCTCCCCCACGTACGGGGAGGGTTCGGGAGGCTCCTCCAGATAGACCACCTTCACCGGGTCGGAAACGGAGGGGACCTCCTCGGGGTAGAGGACCGCGCACCGCCTTTCCGCCATGGGAAACCCACCAAAGAAGCTCACCTTAAGACCCTCCGAAGAGGCCATCTTGCGAAGCCAGTCCTGCTCTTGCGGCGAAAGAAAGGGGGTGCGGACCACCCTCCCTCCCCGGGCCTTTTGGATGTAGGCCTTAAGCGCCTCCATCACGCAAGGGCGAAGGTCAAGACCGCCGCCGCCCGCTCCTCCTCCCCCACCAAAGCCCGCACCCGGACCTTGCCGATCCTATGGCGGAAGAAGAGGAGCTCCCCCTCGAGGACGAGGGTATCCCCGGGATAGACGGGCTTTTTAAACCGGGCCTCCTCCACCCCCGCGAGGAAGGCCAAAGCCCCGGGCTCGAGCTCGGGCCTTTTGGCCAGGCTCGCCACCGCCGCCTGGGCCATGGCCTCCAAAAGGAGCACCCCCGGCATCACCGGATGGTCTGGGAAATGGCCCACGAAGTAGGGCTCGTTGTAGGTAACGTTCTTGAGGACGCGGAAGCGGGTCTCGTCGGCCTCCAAAACCCGGTCGATGAGGAGGAAGGGGTGGCGGTGGGGTAAAAGCTTCAGGATCTCCCGGATGTCCATACCCTACTTCTTCAAAACCTTGTCCAAGGAGAGGAGGGCATCCTCCAGAACGTGGATCATCTCCAAGGCCCTCCCCGTGCCCAGGGCCACCGCTTCAATGGGGTTTTCCGCCACCACCACCGGTACCCCGGTGGCCTCCTGCAGAGCCAGATCCAGGTTCTTGAGAAGCGCCCCGCCCCCGGTAAGGAGGATGCCCCGGTCGATGATGTCCGAGATCAGCTCAGGCGGGGTGGCCTCCAAAACCCCCTTCACCCCCTGGATGATCTTCTCCAGGGGCTCCTGCAAGGCCTCGGCTACGTCCTCCATCCCGATCTCCACCGTCTTGGGCAGGCCGGTGATCAGGTCCCGGCCCCGGATCTCCGCCACCTCCTTCTCCTCCTCAGGAAGGACCTTGGCCCGGCCGAGCTGGATCTTGAGCTCCTCCGCCGTTCTTTCGCCGATGAGGAGGTTGTGCTTCTGCCGGATGTGGCGGATGATGGCCTGGTCCATCTCGTTCCCCGCGATGCGGAGGCTTTCCGAGCGGACGATCCCCCCCAAGGAGATGACCGCGATGTCCGTGGAGCCCCCGCCGATGTCCACCACCATGCTCCCCGTGGGCTCGGCCACATTGATCCCCGCCCCAATGGCCGCGGCCAAGGGCTCCTCGATGAGGTAGACCTTGCTCGCCCCCGCCTCGGCCACCGCCTGGACCACCGCCCGGCGCTCCACGTCCGTCACCCCCGAGGGGACCCCCACCATCACCCGGGGCTTGAAGAAGCGGGCCGCGGGGGAAAGGACCTTTTTCAGGAAGAGGATGAGCATCTTCTCCGTGAGGCCGTAGTCCGCGATGACCCCGTCCTTTAAAGGCCGCACCGCGATGATATTCCCTGGGGTGCGGCCCAGCATCCGATAGGCCTCGGCCCCCACCGCCTTGACCTCCTTTTTGTCCTGGACCACCGCGATGACGGAAGGCTCCTTCAGGACGATCCCCTTCCCCCGCACGTAGATGAGGACGCTCGCCGTCCCCAGGTCGATCCCGATGTCCTCGCCCCTAAACATACCGCCCCATTCTATCAGCCCATCTGCAGCAGGGGTCCCCAGGCCTTGGAGCGGCCCTCCTCACCGCGCCACCTCCACCACCCGGGTCTCCCGCACCACCGTGACCTGGACCTGGCCCGGGTAGTTCATCTCTTGCTCGATCCTTCGGGCGATCTCCCGGGCCAAAAGGACCGCCTTGGCATCGGAGATCTGGTCGGGGCGGACGATGACCCGCACCTCCCGCCCCGCCTGGACCGCAAAGGCCTGCTCCACCCCGGGGAAGGAAAGGGCAATCTTCTCCAGGCTCTCCAGGCGCTGGAGGTACTCCTCCAAAGACTCCCGCCTGGCCCCGGGCCGGGCGGCGGAAAGGGCATCCGCCGCGGAGACGATCACCGCGTACAGGGTCTTGGCGTTTTCCGGGTCGTGGTGGTGGGCGATGGCGTCTAGGACCTCCTCCCCCTCCCCGAAGCGCTTGGCCAGGGCCAGGCCAATCTCCACATGGGTCCCCTCCAGCTCCCGGTCCACGCTTTTGCCGATGTCGTGGAGGAGCCCCGCCCGGCGGGCCACCACCGGGTCCAGCCCCAGTTCCGCCGCCATGATTCCGGAAAGGTGGGCTACCTGGACCGAGTGCTTGAGGACGTTCTGGCCGTAGCTGGAACGGAAGTAAAGCCGGCCCAGAAGCTGGACGAGACCGGGCTTTAACCCCACCACCCCCGCCTCGAGGGCGGCCTCCTCCCCCTTCTCGTAAAGGAGGGTCTTCATCTCCTGCTTGGCCTTCTCCACCACCTCCTCGATGCGGCCTGGGTGGATGCGGCCGTCCTGCATGAGCTCCTCCAGGGCCATGCGGGCGATCTCCCGCCTTATGGGGTTGAAGCTGGAAAGGAGGACAGCCTCTGGGGTGTCGTCGATGATCAGATCCACACCGGTCAAGGCCTCAAAGGTGCGGATGTTCCTGCCTTCCCTTCCAATGATCCGGCCCTTCATGGCGTCGGAAGGGATGGGGACGACGCTCACCGCAAGCTGGGCCGCGGTCTCGGAGGCCTGGCGCTGCATGGCCTGGGCGAGGATCTTCTGGGCCTCCCGCTTGGCCTCGAGGCGGGCCTTTTCCAGAGCGGCCCGTACCCTTTGCGCCTTCTCCTCCTCCAGCTCCGCCTCCAGCCGCTCGAGGATCAGCCGCTGGGCCTCCTCCCGGGAAAGCCCAGCCACCTCCTGAAGTTTTTTCTCCACCTCCCTTTCCCGCTCTGAGATGGCCTTTTCCCGCTCCCAAAGGGCCTCCTCCTTGGACTTAAGCCGGGCCTCCGTCTCGGAAAGGCGCGCCTCGCGCAGGTCCAACCCCTCGGCCCTCTTGGAAAGCCGCTCCGCCTCCTTCTTGAGCTCCTCCCGCTCGGCCCTAAGCCGCTCCCGCTCCTCCTTGAGCTCCGCCTCCTGGACCCTGAGCCGCTCCTCCAGCCCCTTGAGCCGGGCCTCCGCCTCGGCCTGGCGGCGCCTTAAGAGCTCCTCCGCCTCCTGCAAGGTGCGCTCGCGCGTGGCCTGGGCCTCCTCCCGCAGGGCGCGGGCCTCCCGGCGGGCCACCTCCAGAAGCTCTTTGGCCTCCGCCTTGGCGGCCTCGAGGACCTCCTTGGCCTCGGCCCGGGCGGCCTCGAGGAGCCGCTTCTCCTCTAAAAGGGCAGCCTCCCCCGCCCTTCTCCTGAACACGAGGGCCCCGGCCAAGACGAGGGCCGTCAGGAGGAGGGCGATCTCCAAACCGCTCATCTACCCCTCCTCGTCGCTCGCTGCGAGGACCACCTGGCTCGCCCGCTCCAGAACCCGGGCGCGGATCTCCTCCACCAGGTCGGGCCGCTCCTTGAGGAACTCCGCGGCCTTTTCCTTGCCCTGGCCCAGGCGGATCTCCCCGTAAGAAAGCCAGCTTCCCGCCTTCTGAATGACCTCGGCGGCCACGGCCACGTTCACCAGGTCCATCAAGGGGTCCAGGCCACGGCCGAAGTAGATCTCCAGCTCCGCCTCCCGAAAGGGCGGGGCCAGCTTGTTCTTCACCACCTTGACCTTGACCTTGATCCCCACCGCCTCGTTCCCCTCCTTGATGGGGCCGCCGCTTTTGCGCACGTCCAACCGGACGGAGCTGTAGAACTTGAGGGCCCGTCCCCCCGGGGTGGTCTCGGGGTTGCCGTACATCACCCCCACCTTCTCCCGCACCTGGTTGATGAAGATCGCCGCGGTGTTGCTCTTGGAAAGGACGGCGGTGAGCTTCCGCAGGGCCTGGCTCATGAGCCGGGCCTGGAGGCCCACATGCGAATCCCCCATCTCTCCCTCGATCTCGGCCTTGGGGACCAAGGCGGCCACCGAGTCCACCACCACCACGTCCACCGCCCCCGAGCGGGCAAGGAGCTCCACGATCTCCAGAGCCTGCTCCCCCGTGTCCGGCTGGGAGACCAAAAGGTTCTCCACGTCCACCCCCAGCCTCGCCGCGTACTGGGGGTCCAGGGCGTGCTCCGCGTCTACAAAGGCGGCGAGCCCGCCCAGGCGCTGGGCCTGGGCGATGATGGTGAGGGCCAAGGTGGTCTTCCCTCCGGACTCGGGGCCGTAGATCTCGATCACCCGTCCCCGGGGAATCCCGCCGATGCCCAAGGCCAGGTCCAAAGCCAAAGAACCCGTAGGAATCACGTCTACTTGCTGCTTGGGCATCTCCCCAAGCCGCATGATGGCCCCCTTGCCGAACTCCTTCTCAATCGTCTTGAGGGCGTTTTCCAGAGCCTTTTTCTTCTCCTCGTTCATGTTCACCTCTTTTTCCAGGGGCACGGAGGAAGAACCTCTCGAGGATCCGGTACTCCGGCCCCGTGGGCTTTAACACAGACTGGACCAGGGCAAACTCCTCCACCAAGAACTCGAGGCCGAAGACCACGGGCCCCACCCTGGGGGCGGGCCCTTTCTTCCGGGCCAGGGTGATATGGGGGGCAAACGGCTTGGGATCTGGGCTTCCAGCCTTTGCCCGGAGCCCCTCGGCCAGAAGGGCGAACCCTTCCCCTTCCGCCTTGGCAAACCAGACCCGGGGAGAGCCCTCATTGGGGAAGTACCCGGTGCCCCGGATCCGGGCGGGGAACGGGGGCACGGCCTGGGCCAGACGGTGCCCCAGCTCCACCAGGTCTTTCACCGCCTCCTCGGGCACCTCTCCTAGGAAGAGGAGGGTGAGGTGAAGCTGATGGAGCGGGGTCTTTCTCCAACCCCTGAAGGGGTCCAGACGTTTCTGGGCCTCCGCCAGGGCCTTTTGCACCTCCAGAGGGGGGAAGACCGCGTAGAAGAGCCTCATGTCAGAAGAAGCGCCAAGGCCGCGTAGACCGACCGGAGCCGGATGACCTCCCGGGAGGAAGGGGGGAAGCGGTAGCGCCGCACCTCCACCCCCCCGGGGCCCGCCAAGGCCACATACACCGTACCCACCGGCTGGCCCTCCAAAGGGTCGGGCCCGGCCACACCGGTGGTGGAAAGCCCATAGGTGGCCCCCAGGCTCCTCCGGGCCGCCTCCGCCATGGCCCGGGCCGCCTCCTCGGAAACGGTCCGGTCTAAGAGGGCTTCCGGTACGCCAAAGCGGGCCTTGGCCCCTGGGGTATAGGATACCACACCCCCCAGGTAGACCTTGCTCGCCCCCGGCACCTTGGTGATCTCCGCCGCCAGAAGCCCCCCGGTCAGGCTCTCCATCGTGGCGAGGGTGGCCTCTTCCAAAAGGAGCCTCCTTTGCACCAAGGCGGCCATCGTCTCCCCCCCCTCGCCCCAGACCTCCTTGAGAAGCCGCCTCTTCACCCGGTCTGCCAACCGGTCGACCGCATCGGCCGGGCCCCTAAGGACCACCTCCACCCCGCTGGCCTTGGCGTAGGTGCCCACCTCCAACCCCTCCCTCGAGGCCTCAGGGAAAAGGTCTGCGATCCGCTCCACCAGATCCGACTCGCCGATGCCCCAGGTCTTTAAGACCCGCTCCTTGTAATCCCTCAAGGGCAGGCCCAAGGCGGGGAGGAGCTCCGCCCAGATGGGCCGCCACTCCGCGGGAGGCCCGGGCAGGAGGACCAGGTCCTTGCCCTCCCTCCTGACCCACCAGCCGGGGGCTGTACCCCGAGGGTTTTTCAAAAAGCGGGCCGAGGGGATGCGGAAGGCCTGCTTGCGGTTGGCCTCCGGCATCCTGCGGCCTCGGGATTGAAAAAAGGCCTCTATTTCCTCGAGCATCTCCTCGTCTAGGAAAAGCTCCTCCCCCAAGGCCATGGCCACCGCCTCCCGGGTGAGGTCATCCGGGGTGGGGCCAAGCCCACCGGAAAGGACCAAAAGCCGCGCCCTCGCCCAGGCCTCCCCCACCTCACGGGCCAAGGGCCCAAGCTCGTCCAAAACCCGGAGGGTGCGCTCCACCTTTAGGGCGTAGGGCTTGAGGCTTTTGGCGATCTCCGCCGTGTTGGTGTCCAGGGTCTCCCCGTACAGAAGCTCGGTGCCTACGCCTATAATCTCCGCCCGCTCCATCGGACCTCCCCGACAGGCACAAACCGCCCCTCCCCCGCGGAAAGCTCCGCTTTAAAGGGGACCTCCTTCCGCACCACCCCGCGGGCCCTCTTTCCCTCCACGCGCTTGAGCCGGCCCACCTCCCGCCCTTCTAAAAAGAGGGGGCCCAAGGGGGCTGGGCTTAAGACCTCCAGGTCCACCAGCCGGTGGTGCACCGCCTTTCCCTCGGTCCGGGCCATGATCTCCTGGCCCACGTAGCACCCCTTCCCCCGGTCCACCAGGGCCTCCAGGCCCCCCACCTGGGGGAGCTCCCCCTTGAGGTCCAAAAGGTGAGGCAGGCCCCGCTCCAGGGTGAACCGGGCCCAGTCCCCAGGGCCGAGCGCCTCCTGCGGGGCTTCCTCGAGCCATTCCTTCTCCAACGTCCAAAGGTAAAAAAGGGGCAGAAGCTCCAGCCTCACCTGATCAAAGACGATGTACCGCTGGAGCCTGGAAAAAAGCCCCTCCGGACTCCCCCAAGGGGCCAGGAGATAAGCCTCGGGGGTGGGAAAGAGGGTCGCCCCCTCCTCGAGCTGGCCCTTGGGGTTCAAGAACAAAAGGGGGGTGGGGCCCTCCAGACGGCGCACGTCCCGGGTGGTCTGGCCCTGGAGGAAGTCCCGGGCCTCGGGCCCCGAAAGCCGCACCACCCCTTGCTGGGCAAAGACCTCCATACCCCCATTATTGACCAAGGGGCTAGAAAAGCGGAGAATGGCCCTGGTGCGGTTTTTCTGGGGAAGCTTTCTAAGCCTCTTCCTCGTGGGAGTGATCGTGGCCGCCCCGGGGGCGGTTTTGCCCTACTGGCGGGCGGAGTTCGGCGTGGAGGAAGAGGTCTTTTTTTTCTTTATCGCCCTCTTTCTGGGGCTTGTCCTGGGCATCCGTCTGGCCCAGGGCAAAAACCGGCAACCCCTCTTCCCCATGGCCCTTATGCTCGTGGCCCTAGGGCTTGTCCTCTTGGCCTTAGCCCCAAGCTTCACCCTTTTGGTGGCGGCGGGCTTCGCCCTGGGCCTGGGGGAAGGGGTGACCAACCTTCACGGCAACAGCCTCGTGGGGGAGCTGTTCCCCACCCAAAGGGTTCAGCTTCTCAACCGGGTCAACGTGGCCTTCGGCCTGGGGGCGGTGGCCACCCCCCTTCTTCTTCTCCTCCTTTCCCCCAGGGTCTTTTTTCTCTTCTTCGCCCTGTTGGCCCTTATCGCCGCGGCCCTCGTGTGGCAGGCCCCATCGGTCAGGACCCTGCGCACCCAGGGGGGCAGGGGGCAGTTGCCCTTCCTCCTGGCCGCCTTTGTCTATACGGGCCTCGAGGGGAGCCTGGCCACCTGGGGCCGGGTCCACCTGGAACACCTGGGGTATGGCCTCGCCCTGGGGGGTGGCCTCCTTTCTCTCTATTGGGGGTTTTTAGCTCTCGGACGCCTCCTTCTGGCCCAAAGGGTGGCCGAGGCCCCTCTCCTCTGGCTCAGGCGCCTCCTCCTTCTGGCCCTGGGCGTTTTGGGCCTGGGGCTTCTGCCTCAGGCGGCCGCCCTCTTCCCCACTGCGGGCGTCTTTCTGGGGCCGCTTTTCGCCACTTTGTTCGCCCTGGTCCAGGCCCGCTTCGGCCACCAGGCCCTGGGGGGGCTTTTATACGCGGGGGCGGCCGGAAGCACCCTGGTCCCCGCCCTTTTCGCCCACCTCCCCCAAGAAGGCCTTCCCCTGGGGTTTGTAGCCCTGGCCCTCCTCCTCTACGCCCTGGTAAGCTTGCTCCGGTGAAGGCGCTTCTTTTGGATCTGGACGGAACCCTGGCGGACACCGACCCCCTGCACCGGATGGCCTGGGCAGAGGTGCTAAGGCCCTACGGGATCCGGGTGGACCCCGCCTTTTACCGGGAGCACATCTCGGGAAGGCTTAACCCGGAGATCGTGCGGGACCTCCTGGGCCTGGAAGGCGAGGAGGCCAAGCGGCTCATAGAGGGCAAGGAGGCCCTTTTCCGGGAGCTTGCCCAAAACCTAGAGCCCACCCCAGGCCTCGAGGAGCTCCTCCACTGGGTGAAAAAAAGGGGTCTCGCCTGGGGCGTGGTCACCAACGCGCCCCGGGAAAACGCCCTGCACGTGCTAAAGGCCCTGGGGCTTGTCCCCTCCCTCCTCGTCCTCGCCGAGGAGGTGGGCCGGGGCAAGCCCGATCCTCTGCCTTACCGGTTGGCTTTGGAGCACCTGGGGATCGCGCCCGAGGAGGCCTTGGCCTTTGAGGACTCCCCTTCCGGAGTCAAAAGCGCCGTACAGGCGGGAATCCCCACCCTCGGCCTCCTCACGGGCCACCTCGAGGAGGCTCTAAAAGCCAGCGGGGCCCGGGCGGTGGTCCGGGATTTTCGGGAAGCTCTGGCCCACCTGGAAAACGGGCAGGTCTGGGTTCAATAGCCATAACGGGCAAGGATGGCCTCATCGAGGCCAACCTCCGCCAGGTCCTCCCAGTAGAGCCACCCCTCCCGGAAGGGGGGAAAGGGGAAGGGGTCCTCTAGGACCTTAAGGTGGAAGGCCAGCTCGCTGGGCTCGGTCACCCCCTTTTGAAAGGCCATCAGGGCGGAGTGGTAGGCCCCAAGGCCGCTTTGGGCCTGGCTTCCCACCATGGCCCTTTTGCCCTTTTCCCGGGCCAGGGCGAGCATCTTTAGGGTCCAGGTAAAGCCGGTCCGGGCGGGTTTGAGGTTCAAGACATCAAAGGTGTCCAGGTAAAGCTCCCGCCTCAGGTCTTTGGGCGTCAAGACCGAGTCGTCGGCGATGATGGGGAGGATCCTTTCCGCCTTCAGGCGCACCCGCGCGGGGACCTCCTCAATGGGGAGAGGCTCCTCCACGTACAAAAGCCCCGCCTCCTTCCAGGCTTTCAGGTAGTCGCGGGCGGTTTCCGGGGTGAGGGTCTCGTTGGCATCCGCATAGAGCTCCACATCCGGGAAGGCTTCCTTAAGCCTCTGGATGCGGACCAGGTCACCCCTAAGGTCCCGGCCCACCTTCACCTTGAAGACCCGCACCCCCTTTTGGTAGGCAAACCGGGCATCCTCCAGCGCCTCTTCCTCGCCGGCGATGCCCAGGATGTAGGCCACCCGGACCCGGTGCCGGGCCGGGGGAAAAACCTGGGGCAGGGTCTGGCCCTGGCTCCTCGCCCAGGCCTCCCAAAGGGCGATGTCGATCGCCCCCTTGAGGGCGAAGTTGTAGGGGAGGCCCTCCAAAGCCTCCTGGACCGCCTCCGTCTCCTCCACCTCCAAGCCCTTCAGCCTGGGCCTTAAGTACTCCAAAGCGGCCAGCGCCCCCTCTAGGGTCTCCCCATAGATGGTGGGCCGGATGGCGACTTCCGCGTGGCCCAGGCTTCCATCCGAAAGCTCGGCCGTAAGGAGCAGGTGGGAAAGCTCCGAAAGCTCGGAAAACCGCCCCCACCGGAGGGGGGCCCGCAGGGGCAGACGGTAGGGCCTTGCCCGAAGGTCCAGGATGGTCGCCATAGCTACAGTTTAAGGAAGTGCCGGATGGCTTCCGCCTCCTCCTTGGGCGAGAGGGCCTCGGTGTTGAGGATCAAGGCCCTGGGGTGGCCCGCCAAAAGGCGCAAAGGCCCTTCGGGGTCGTAGTTCTTCTTTTCCTCGGCCACGATCTTGAGCTTGGCCAAGACCTCCTCCCAAGGGGCCAGACTCAAGGCCTCCTCGAGCTCCTCCTGGGAAAGAACCCCCTCGGCCAGGCTGCGGAGGGCCTCGAGCTCCTTCGGATCCAGGCCCACCCGGTCAAAGGCGTCCTGCCGGCTTAAGAGCCGCTTTAGCCGGGTGGACTCCCGGGCATGGAGGACCACGAACCAGGCCTTGGGCAGGTGCTCAAGGGCATAGGCCACCTCCTTCTCCCCCCGGAGGCCGTCAAAGAGGAGGAGGGGGTGGGGCTGGGCATACCCCCGGGCCAGAACCTCGGCTACCCCCCCGGGGAACTCCTCCCGGAAGCGGCGGGTGAGGCGGAAGCGCTCCTCCCGAGGAAGAGGGGGTTTGGCCCCGTACCGGGGGAGGACGTACTCGTCCACCAACGCCCGGCGGTCGGGAAGCTGGGGAAGGCCCAGGGCCTTGACCAGGGTGCTCTTCCCCACCCCGGTGAGCCCCACCAGGATCAAAAGGTCCAGCTCCTTCACCGGGGCGAGCCCCGGGGCTTCCTCCAAAGAGAAGACCGCCATAGGGGGGATTCTACGGTATCATCTAGGGCATGCGGTGGGTGAGCGCGCTGTTCCTTTTAAGCCTGGCCCTGGCCCAGGGGCCCGCGTATCCGGAAAACACCCTGGGCCTTACATACGCCCCGGACGGAGGCCGCTTCTTCCTGCAAGGAAGCGCGGCCCTTCCCTTTACCCCTTTGGGCATAGACACCGGCCTCGAGGCCCAACTCCTCCTCTCGGGGTCCCCCTCGGCCTACGCCCTTTTTAAGGCCAACCTCTTCCCCGGCCTCGTCCTCAGGGACCTCTACACCGCAGTGGGGGTGGGGCTGGACCTGCGCTGGCCCCTGGGGGTTCACCTTGGGCCCTTGGTCTCCTTTGAGCTGCCCGGAAGCGTCCTCTGGCTTTCCGGAGGGGTAGGCTACCAGGCGGGCCTCCACCTGGCCTATGGGGCCGGACTTAGGGTTTACCTGGACCCCTTGGCCGTGGAGGTGAGCGCCACCGACCGCTACCCCTTTGCCCTAAGCCTCCTTTACCTGTGGTGAAGCGGGACCTCCTTGCCCACCTAGCCTTTTCCGCGCCCGCCTTGGGGCTTTTGGGGCTGTTCGTCCTCTACCCCTTTTTGGATGTGATTCGGTTTTCTACCTGGGACTGGTCCGGCCTCTCCGAACCAAAGCCCATAGGCCTGGAAAACTACCGCCGCCTCCTCGCCGACCCAGCCTTTTACCAAAGCCTCCTGGTCACGCTGAAGTTCCTGCTCCTGGCCCTCCCCACCTTTATCCTCCTCTCCTTGGCTTTGGCGGTGGCCCTGGAGGGCACGATGTACGAACGCCCGGTCAAAGCCCTGTTGTTCCTCCCCGGCCTGGTGACCCTGGGCGGGGCCGCGCTGAGCTGGTACACGCTCTTCACCCCGGAGTACGGAGCCCTTGCCACCTTCCTCCCCATTCCCCGCTGGGACCGGGAGGGGTTCTGGGCCCTCTTGATGGTCGTGGCCTTCACCCTCTGGCGGCACCTGGGCTATGGGGTCCTGGTGGCCTCGGCCCGGCTCAAGGCCATCCCGAAGGGACTCCTCGAGGCCGCCTATGTGGACGGGGCCACCCCTTGGCAGGCCTTCCGGTACGTCACCCTGCCCCTCCTGAGGCCCGCCGTGGCCTTCCTCAGCGTGGTGGGGACGATCCTGGCTTTTCAGGCCTACTCCGCCGTGTTCCTCCTGACCCGGGGAGGCCCTTACGGCGAGACCCGGGTTCTGGGGTACTACCTGTACGAGGCGGGGTTTGAAACCTTCCGGCTGGGCTACGCCGCAGCCTTGACCCTGGTCATCCTGGCCCTCACCTTCCTCTTCGCCTACGCCCAGCTCCGGCTGCTCAAGGAGGCGGAATGAGGCACCTCTTCGTCCTTCTGGTCGTGCTCTTCGTGGCCCTCCCCTTCCTGTGGATGGCCTACGCCGCCTTCATGCCCCAAGAGGCCGTCTACTCGGGGGAGGTGTTCTCCAAGATCGGCTTTACGCTGGACAACGTAAAAAGGCTGCAAAAAGAGGGGTTTTGGGAACGCCTCCTTTTCTCCTTGGGCCTTACGGGAGGCGTGGTCTTCCTCCAGCTCCTCCTGGGCTTCCTTGCCGCCTATGCCCTCCGGGGGGGGCTCAGGCTTCTCGCCGTTTACCTGATCTTGATGGCCATCCCTTCGGAGCTCCTCCTGGTGCCCCTTTACGGCCTCCTCAAGGGCCTCCGCCTTTTAGACCACCCTTTGGCCCTCGTCCTCCCCTTCGCGGTGAGCCCCTTCGTCATCTACCTTCTTTACCAGGCCTTAAAGGCCATTCCCGAGGAGCTCCTCGAGGCGGCCCGTCTGGACGGGGCAGGGCACGGGGTGCTTCTTTCTCACGTCCTCTTGCCCCTCCTCCGGCCCAGCCTGGTGGCCGCAGGGGTGCTCTCCTTCGCCGCCCACTGGAACCTGGTCCTCTACCCCCGCGTCATGGTCTCCGACCCCCGTTTTTGGACCATCCAGACCTGGCTCACCGACCTCCAGCGCAAATACCCCGTGGACTGGGGCCTCCTCTCCGCCGCCGCCCTTCTGAGCATCCTGCCCTTGGCCCTCCTCTACCTTTTCTTTGAACGGAGCATTGTCTCCACGTTTGAGGAGGGGCTGAAGGGGTGAGCCCTTGGCCCGCACCCTTGCCACCGGGGCTCAGCCTTCTTGCGGCCCGAACCGGGCCCAAAGGGCCTCGAGGCGGGCCCTCACCCTCTCCTCCCAACCCTCCCCAGTGGCCTCAAAAAGACGGAGGCCCTGTAGGCCCTCAGGCAGGTAGGGCTGGCGGAAACTCCCCTCCTTGTCCTCATGGTAGTAGGCGTACCCCTGGCCGTGGCCCATGGCCTTCATCAGGGCGGTGGGGGCGTTTTTGAGGTGCAGGGGAACCGGGGCCTCGGGATGGGCCAAAGCGGCCTCCTCCGCCTTCTGCCAGGCCCGGTAAAGGCTGTTGGACTTTGGGGCGAGGGCCAGATAAACCGCCGCCTCCACCAAAGCCAGCTCCCCTTCCGGGCTTCCCAGGGCCTCGTAAGCCTCCTTGGCCGCCACGGCCAACCTCAGGGCCTGAGGGTCGGCCAGGCCCACGTCCTCTGCAGCGATGCGGATGAGGCGGCGGGCCAGGTAAAGGGGGTCGGCCCCGCCCTTCACGAGCCGGGCCAGGTAGTACAAGGTGGCGTCCACATGGCTGCCCCGGATGGACTTGTGAAGGGCAGAGACCAGGTCATAAAACCCATCCCCCCAACGGTCCATGCCCGAAAGCGTGGCGCCCAGGGCAGACCGGACCACCTCCACACCAAGGCGGGGGGAGAGGCTCCTAGCCAGCTCCAAGGCGTTCAAGGCCCGCCGGGCATCCCCTTGGGCGGCCTCGGCCAGGAGGCGCAAGGCCGCCTCATCCTCCTCCAAGCCCAGGAGGTTAACCCCTCGGCGAAGCAGGGTGTAGACCTCCTCCGCCGAAAGGGGGTAAAGGGGAAAGAAGCGGAGCCTCGAGCGCAACGCAGGCCCCAGGGCAAAAGAGGGGTTTTCCGTGGTGGCCCCGATGAGGACGAGAAGGCCGGACTCGAGGTGGGGCAGAAGCGCATCCTGCTGGGCCTTACTGAACCGGTGGACCTCGTCCAGAAGGAGGACCGCCTGGCCGGTTTCCCTGGCTTTTTCCACCGCCTTTCTCACCTCTGCCACCCCGGCCTCCACCGCGGATAGCCGGAAAAGCGGAAGCCCCGCCCCCTGGGCCAAAAGGTGGGCCAAAGTGGTCTTCCCCGTCCCCGGGGGCCCGAAGAGGACCATGGAGGAAAGGGTTCCCTCCTCCAGCATCCGCCTCAAGGGGCGGCCCTCCCCCACCAGGTGGGCCTGGCCCACGAAGTCCTCGAGGCACCGGGGCCTGAGCCGCTCCGCCAGGGGTCTTCTGCCTTCCACCCCCTCATGGTAAACTCTCGGCAGATGCTCGGCCTCTTCCTTCTGCCCTGGGGCCTCCTCCTTCTGGGGCTGTTCCCTCTATACCGGGCGGTGGGGCTGGGGTGCCCCGACTGCGCCCAGGCCGGGGTCTACCCAGGGCTTCCCATCCTTTTGCAGGCCGTTCTCCTAGCCGGCGTTGGAAGTCTCTTTAGCCGGCTCCCCCTGGGGCCGAGGACCCGCTTCCTCTTGGTCTTAGGCCTGGGGCTTTTCGCCCTGGACCGGGGGTATGAAAGCGCCCTCCTTCTTTCCGGAAGCCCCCTCCCCCCCCTTGCCCCCTTGGGCGGGGTTCTGGGAGCAGGGGCCTTCGCCCTGGCCTTCTTCCAGGCCACCGGGCTGGAGGTCCCTCTTCTACCCCCGCTTCCGGCCTACACCCTTCCCTCCGGCCTGATGCAGAAGGAGGCGCTCTGGGCCTTGGAGGGAAGCCTCGAAGGCCTGGCGCGCAGGAGACCCCTCTTCCTCCTCTACCTCGTCACCGAGGCAGAGCCAGAGGCCCTGGTCAGGCTTCTAAGGAACCAGGACCTGGCCTTTGACCTAGGCCGGGGGGAGTACCTCATCCTTCTCCAAGGGGTCCAGCCCGAGGAGGCCATTGGTCTTTTGAAGCGGATTCAGGCCTACCTGCCCCTCCGGGCCCACGCGGTGGAGCGCTGGCAGAAGGAGCGCTTGCTCAAGGTCCTCCAGAGGCTCCGGGCGGAGGCCATGATCCAGGCCCCCTAGCGGTGTACCCGGCTCGGGGCCTACACCGCACACAGGTGTAGGCCTTTTCGATTTAACCTCCCCCCTCGGGTCCCCAGGGGAGCTAGCCTGGAGGCATGGAACAGGGTCAAGCCCTCAGCCAAGCCTGGCAGGAAGCCATGGAGACTTACGGGGAGAACGAGGAATAAGGGGATTCCAGGCCGGAGGGGGGGCCTCCCCCCTCCTTGACGCGTAAGGGGGGGGGCTGTAGAATCCGCCCTGGGCTCCACGCCCAAATGGGAGGAAGGTATGAGGCAAAAGGGCTTTTGGCTATTCATTGGCCTTCTTTTCCTATCCGCATGTTCGTCCAACCCCCCGGCGCCCCAAAGCCAAACCCCGGGGGGAGGCCAGGAGGCCCCAGTGCTAGGCCTAGAGGCCCCCGAGGCCATCCCCGGACGGTACATCGTCGTCTATAAGGAAAACGCGGGCGTTTTGCCCACGTTGGAAACCCTGAAGGCGGGCCTCGAGCCCGGGCTTCTTAGGCCCCAGGGTTTCGTGGCCCAGGCCCTGAAAACACTGGGCCTCGAGACGGCCCGGGTAGCCCAGGTCTACACCTCGGCCCTCCAAGGGATAGCCGCAGAACTTTCCCCAGAAGAGCTTTCCCGGCTCCGCAAGGACCCCCGGGTGGCCTACATAGAGGTGGATCAGGAGGTCCGGGCCTTCGCAGTGCAAAGCCCAGCCACCTGGGGCCTGGACCGGATTGACCAGCGGTACCTGCCCCTGGATGGAAGCTACACCTATACGGCTACGGGGGCTGGGGTGCACGCCTATGTGGTGGACACCGGGATCCGCCTAACCCACGTGGAGTTCACAGGCCGCATCGGAAATGGATACGACGCAATCACCCCAGGGGGAAACGCGAACGACTGTAACGGCCATGGCACCCACGTGGCGGGGACGATCGGGGGCAGCACCTACGGGGTGGCCAAGGGGGTGACCCTCCACCCGGTCCGGGTCTTGGACTGCAATGGCTCGGGCTCTAACTCGAGCGTCATCGCAGGCCTGGACTGGGTCACCCAGAACCACATCAAGCCCGCGGTGATCAATATGAGCCTGGGCGGTGGGGCCTCCAGCGCTTTGGATACGGCGGTCAACAACGCGATCAACGCCGGAGTGACCGTGGTGGTGGCCGCAGGGAACGATAACCGCGATGCCTGCCTCTACTCCCCTGCCCGGGTCAGTGCGGCCATCACCGTGGGGGCCACCACCTCCACGGACTACCGCGCCTCCTTCTCCAACTACGGAAGCTGCCTGGACCTCTTCGCACCCGGCCAGTCCATCACCTCGGCCTGGTACACCTCCGACACCGCGACGAACACCATCAGCGGCACCTCTATGGCCACCCCCCATGTGGCGGGCGCCGCAGCGCTCTACCTGGAGAAAAACCCCACCGCCACGCCCAGCCAGGTGGCCAGCGCCATCGTCGGCAACGCCACCACAGGGGTGGTTCAAAGCGCGGGAACAGGCTCTCCAAACCGTCTCCTTTACAGCATTTTCACCGGTGGCTCCTCTACGGAAACGTACACCGGGACGCTTACCGCTTCGGGTCAATCGGCATTCCACCCCAGCAGCTCAGGATTTAGCTACGCTGGCGGGACCCTAAGGGCCACCCTCTCTGGTCCTAGCAACGCGGACTTCGATCTTTACCTTGAGAAATACGCCAGTGGCGCCTGGCGGATCGTCGCCCGGTCGGAAAGCTACACGTCAAACGAAAGCATCACCTACTCTGCTTCCTCCGGCACCTACCGGTGGCGGGTTTACTCCTATAGCGGTTCAGGAAGCTATACCCTGACCGTTCAGAAGTAACCCTAAATACAAGGAAGGCGGTGTACCAGGTGTACACCGCCTTTTGACCTCCCTTGCCTCTCCAAGCGCTTCCTCCCTGAAGGGGCCAAAACCCGCTTGCGAAGCCGTAGGCTCTTTGGGGTGGCCTTCAGAAGCTCCCCGGGGGCGGAGACTCCAGGCTTCCTCCGGGCTGGACTTTTGGGGCGGAACGAGGCGGGGGTTTTCATCCGAACGGGCCGCCCGGAGGTTGGTAAGTTTCTTATTAATAATCCAGACATTCACATCCAGCTCGTTTGTCCGCACGTGCTCCCCCAGGATCATCCCCACATAGGCGGTTCGGGGATACACGAAGACCGTGGCCTCCCTCGAAGGAGGTCGCTCCGCCCGGCGTAGGATATAGGCATGGTGGTCTCCACCTTTTCCCTGGTGGCCCAGGACCCCGAGACCGGGGACCTGGGCGTGGCCGTGGCCAGCAAGTTCCTGGCGGTGGGGGCGGTGGTGCCCCACGCGGAAGCCGGTGTGGGGGCCGTCGCCACCCAGTCCTACGCCAATCCCCGGTTCGGGCCCCAGGGCCTGGCCCTTCTCCGGGAGGGCGCCAGTCCAGAAGGCGTCCTGGAGGCGTTCCGCCGCACCGACCCCGATCTGGAAAAGCGGCAGTTCGGCCTGGTGGCGGCCACGGGGGAGAGTCTTACCTTCACGGGCCAGGCGTGTCACCCTTGGGCAGGGGGCATTGCGGGGAAGGGGTACGCAGCCCAGGGCAACCTCCTCACGGGCCCCGAGGTGGTGGAGGCCATGGTGGAGGCCTTCCTCACGACCCCGGCCCCCTTCCCCGAGCGCCTCCTCCAGGCCCTGTACGCCGGGGAGAGGGCCGGGGGGGACCGGCGGGGGCGTCAGTCGGCGGCCCTTTTGGTGGTGGGCGAGAAGAAGGGCTACGGAGGGCTTTGGGACCGGTATATCGACCTCAGGGTGGACGACCACCCAGAGCCCATCCCCGAGCTCTTCCGGCTTCTATCCATTCACCGGCTCCTTTTCGGCAAGGGCAGCCCCCGGCCCCTAGGGGAGAAGGAAGTGCGTTGGATCCAGGAGCTTCTCCGGCGGGAAGGGGACTATCAAGGCGAGGTCACCGGCCGCTGGGACGAGGCCACAGAGGAGGCCTTCCTAAGGCTGATCGGCCGGGAGAACCTCGAGGAACGCTACCAGGGGGGAAGCCTGGTGGACGAAGAGGTTCTGGCCTACCTGAAGGAGCGGTTTGGATGAAGGTTCCGGGCGCGGGCGGGGTGGTCTTCAACTCCAAGGGGGAGGTCCTCCTCCTAAGGGACCGGATGGGGTGCTGGGTCTTTCCCAAAGGCCACCTCGAGGCTGGAGAAACCCCTGAGGAGGCTGCGGTGCGGGAGGTCTGGGAGGAGACAGGGATAAGGGGCCGGGTGGTCTTGGCCCTCCCCTCCACCACGTATGTGAACCGTAAGGGGATCCAGCGGGAGGTGCACTGGTTTCTGATGGAAGGGGAGGGCCGCCCCCGCCTGGAAGCAGGGATGGCTGGGGTAGGCTTCTTCTCCGTGGAGGAGGCCCGGAGGCTTCTGGCCTTCCCCGAGGATCTCAAACTTTTGGAGGTGGCCCTTGCTTTACGCCCTTGAGGAGAAGAAACCCCAGGTCCATCCTAGCGCTTTCATCGCCGAAAGCGCGGTGGTGGTGGGGGCGGTGGTGATCGAGGAAAACGCCTCGGTCTGGTTCCAGGCGGTGGTGCGGGGGGATCTGGAACAGGTGGTGGTGGGCCCAGGAAGCAATGTCCAAGACGGGGCGGTCCTTCACGCCGATCCGGGCTTTCCCTGCCTTCTGGGCCGCGGGGTGACCGTGGGGCACCGGGCGGTGGTCCATGGAGCGGTGGTGGAAGAGGGGGCGCTGATCGGCATTGGGGCGGTGGTGCTAAACGGGGCCCGCATTGGGAAGAACGCGGTGGTGGGGGCGGGGGCGGTGGTCCCGCCGGAAACGGAAATTCCTGAGGGGATGCTGGCCTTGGGGGTGCCCGCCCGGCCCGTACGCCCCACCGAGCCTCCCACGAACGCCCCCCGGTACCAGGCCCTGGCCCAGCGGTACAAAAGGATGCTCAGGCCTTGGGGAAGGCCCCTTAAGGTGCGGCTCACCCTGAGGGGGGAGGATGCCCTGAACCCCTTTAGCGACCTCCACCTCCGCCTCAAGCGGGAGGCCCCGGAAGCCCTTCTTCTCCTCAAGCAGATCGCCTCAGGCCAGGCAGGGCTTCTAGACCCCGAGGACCGGTTCATCCGGCGGCTTTTAAACGAGGGCCTTCTGGCGGAGGACTAGGTCCCAAGGTACAAACGCTTTCCCAAAAGAGGAGGAAGATGAAACGCAAGATGATTGAGCTGGAAGACACGGGGCTGACCTTTGAAACCGAGGTGGACCTCGAGCGCCTAAAGGGCCTGGCCCTGGACTGGCTCCGGACCATCGGGGAGGATCCAGGCCGGGAAGGCCTCCTAAAGACCCCGGAACGGGTGGCCAAGGCCTGGGCCTTCCTCACCCGGGGTTACCGGCAGAACCTGGAGGAGATCGTCAACGGGGCGGTCTTCCAAGCGGAGGGAAGCGAGGTGGTGGTGGTGAAGGGGATCGAGTTCTATTCCATGTGCGAGCACCATATGCTCCCCTTCTTCGGCCAGGTGCATGTCGGGTACATCCCGAATGGAAAGATCCTAGGCCTTTCCAAATTCGCCCGCATCGTGGACATGTTCGCCCGCCGCCTCCAGGTGCAAGAACGCCTGGCCCTCCAGGTGGCCCAGGCCATCCAGGAGGTCCTTTCCCCCAAGGGGGTGGGGGTGGTGGTGGAGGGGGTCCACCTCTGCATGATGATGCGGGGGGTAGAAAAACAGCACTCCCGGACCACCACGAGCGCCATGCTCGGTGTCTTTCGGGAGGACCAAAAGACCCGGGAGGAGTTCCTAAGCCTTATCCGCTAAATGCGAAACCGCTCGGCCCAGGACAGTATGCCTTTGTGGGCCCAAAAGGACTCGACCCGTTACGGCAGGGAGGCGCTAAGCGCTCAGGATTGTACCCCAGCGGAGGGGCCTCGCAGGCAAGGAGATCCCCCTCCTCCATGCCCCTAAGGCCGGTCATTTTCGAAGCAAATTCAAAAGAAGAGTGAGAAAAAGGCTTAAGAGCAAGGAAGAAACCAGGGGAATGTAGATCCGCACCCCCTCCCGCTCGATCCGGATATCCCCCGGAAGGTGGCCAAACCAGGAGAAGAGCTTGGGGAAGTACAAGAGCACAAGCCCCAGGACCAAGAGTAAACCCCCCAAAAAGACCAAGAGCTTACCGAGCTCCATCCTCCACCCCAAAGCGCGCGGTCAGCGCCGCCCCAAGCAGCCCTGCGTCCGCACCTAAAAGAGCCTTTTTCACCGGCGGGGCCTCCCAGCCCTCGAGGTAGCGGCGGTAGCTGGAAAGAAGCGCCTCCCAGTAGGCCCCCGGCGCGTTCAAGGCCACCCCGCCCCCTAGGACGAAGACCCCGGGGTCAAACGCCTTGACCAAGGAGGCCAGGGCCAGCCCCACGTAAAAGGCCGCCTGGAGGAGGATCCTTTTGGCCTTTTGCTCCTGCTCGGCCAAAGCGAAGACTTCGGGGACCGAGACCGCCCGCATAAAGGCGTACGAGGCCTCCCGCTCCAGGGCGCGGCCCCCGGCCAGGGCCTCGAGGCAGCCCTCCAGACCACACCCACACACCGGCCCCCCGGGAAGAAGGGTCATGTGGCCAAGCTCCCCCCCCTGGCCCCGCTCCCCCCTCAGGACC
>NZ_PSMQ01000004.1:0-49059 GCF_040290245.1 Thermus sp. | reverse complement strand
CAAAACCCCCCCCAGGACTAAAGCCAAAAGCCCCAGGACGACCCCGTCCACTGCACCGCCTTTGGTCCGGCTTAAGGCCGAGGCCATGCTGAGGCCGATGAATAGGGTGATGAGCCCGACCCCCTGGACCAGGATCCGGCCCATCTTTTCCGGAAGCCTTCCTCTTAAAGCCAGACCGAGGAGGGTGCCAAGAAGCACGGTGAGGGTGTTGATCAGGGTTCCGGAAAGTTTATTCAAGAGCCCGGGCTCCATGCGCCCTATTCTAAAGGGGTGGAGTGGCGCCAGACGGAGGACGGTAGCCCCACCCTCTACCACCCCTTCTACCGGGAGGCCTACCATCCCCGGGAGGGGGCGGTGCGCCAGGCCAGGCTTTTGTACCTGGAGGGCACCTGGACCCACCTTCACCCCTTTCCCCAAGTCCTGGAGGTGGGCTTTGGCCTAGGGGTGAACTTCCGCGTGACGCTGGAAAACGTCCTTTTAAGGGGGGTTCGGCTTGTCTACGTGGCGGTGGAGAAGGAGCCTTTGCCCATAGAGGCCCTGGCCTTCCCTTTGGGCCTGGCCTCGGATGAGGCCTTTTTGGAGCTGCTTAAGAGGCTGCCGGGTCCGGTGGAGGCCCCCTGGGGACAGTTTTTTCTTTTGATTGGGGACATACGGGAGGTGGATCTTCCCGAGGCCTTTGCCACCGCGATCTACCTGGACCCCTTTAGCCCCCGCGTCAACCCCGGGGCCTGGGGCCTCGAGGTGATGCAAAAGCTCAGGCGGGCCGCCCTTCCGGGTGCGAGGCTCGCCACCTACTCCGCGGCGGGCTGGGTCAGGCGGAACCTGGAGGCGGCGGGGTTTCGGGTGGAGCGACTCCCTTCCCCCTGGAAGCGGGAGTGGACGGTGGGAACCGCCTTAGAAACTCCTCCCGGCTGATGTAGCCCACCTGGGCAAGAGGGCGTCTGGGCAACTCACCCCGGTAAAGCCAGGCGAACCAGGCCCCGGCCAGGCTGGCAAGGAGGGCCTCCTTGGGGGGAAGGGAATGGGTGTGGAAGCCGAAAAGACGGCCGCCTTCCGCCAGGTAGCTTGCGCCGAAGACCACCCTCACTTCTGGGTCTTGCTCGAGGTACTGCGCCACCTTTTGAAAGCTTTCCCGAGTGTACCGGATGGCCTCGAGGGGGGAAAGCTCCATGGCCCGGTGGCTTTCCAGGTGGAGCTCAACCGCCACGCTCCCCTTGGGAAAGCCGGGAAGGTCCCAGGGAAGAGGCCTTTTCTCCAGGCGGAAGAGGTCGAAGGGTCCAAGCCCTGCCCGGACGACCCCGTGGGCCCGGTTGTACCGCTCCTCAAACCCCTGGAGCCCCCTGAGGAGGGCGAGCCTGGGGGAGAGAGGCCTGGGCCCTAGCTCGTCCAGGGTCACGGGCTGGTAGCCGAGGCGGAGGAGGTCAGGGAGGACCCGGTTTAAAAGCTCGAGCGTCCTTTCCGGCCCGTCATGCAAAAGGACTACGCTTCCGGGCCTTAGGTAGTAGAGGAGCCGCTCGGAAAGCGCCTCCACGGGAAGGTCCAGCCAGTCCTTGCTCTCCGTATCCCAAAGCGCCACCCTTTTCCCCGACAAGCGGGCAAAAAGCCGAGTGAACGGGGTGTGGAGGCCGTGGGGAGGGCGGTAGTAGGTCCCCGGGCTTTTTTGGATATGGAGCCACTCGTGGTAGGGGGAGAGGAGGAGCCAGGGGGTGTGCCAGAACCCATGGGCCTCCACCTGATGCCCCTCCTCCCGGATTCGCTGGACCAGGGCGGGGTGGGCTTCAGCCCTTTGACCGGTGAGAAAAAAGGTCCCCCGGACCCCGTGCGCCTTCAAGAGCTCGAGGATCGCCACCGTTTTTTCCGACGGGCCATCGTCAAAGGTAAGGGCGATCTTGGGGCTTTTCCGGCTCCCTTGGGCGTACGCGCCTAGGCCCAAGAAGCGGAAAAGGAGGTCCGAAAGCAGGTAGAGGAGGAGGACGCCGCCCATCACCTCCATATCGGCCTCCGCGCCAGGCTGAGGTAAAACAGGGCCAGGGCCATAAAGACCAGGCTGCCCGCGTAGAAGGGGGCCTGGATGCCGAAGGCCTCCCACAGGAGGCCGCCCGCCATGGGCCCCAAAGCCGTGCCCAGGCCCTCGAGGCTCATCAGGCTTCCCCAGATGGCCGCCCGGTTTTCCTGGGGCAGGGTGCGGGCCAGAAGGCCGTTCCATCCGGGGAGGAAGAGGGCGAACCCAAGCCCTCCTAAGGCGGCCAGACCCAGCAAAGCCCAGAAGGGGGGATGCTGAACCAAGGCCGCCATAACGAGGCTGAGGACAAGAAGGCCTGCTGTCAAGGGGTAGAAAGCCCCCTTTCGATCCGCCCACCGGCCGGTGAGGGGAAGGCTCAGAAACGCCACCCCACCCCCCAGGGCCAGCACCAGGCCCAAGGCGATGGGCTCGAGGCCCAGCTCCTCCTTGGCGAAGCGGAGGATGAAGAGGGAGATCAAACCGGGTGCGAAGGTCTGGCCGAAGGCCGCGGGGAGGAAGAGGAGGAGGTCCTTCCAAGGGTAGGAGGCCCCCTTGGCCCGGGGGGGTAAGGGGATGCGGTACTTAAAAAGGGAGAGGCCAAGGAGAAAGGCCAGTCCTTGGGCCAGTAGGAGGAGGTGCAAGGCGGTTTCTGGGGCCTTCTGGGCCGCCTGTCCTACCCCGATCAGGCCAACACCCACCCAGGGCATGACCAGGGTGAGGGTGAAGGAAAGGGCCCGCGCCTCCCGTCCGGGGCGGGCCAGGCGGCTACTGGTGGTCATAACCCCTGGGTAGAGGCTGGCAAACCCTAGGCCCCAGAGGCCGCTCAAAGCCCAAAGCAGAAGGCCCGACTTGGACCAAGGGGTGAGGAGGAGGGCCAAAAGCCCTAGACCCCCCGCCAGGGCCACCATACGGCCGAAGCCCAGCCGTTCCGCCAGAAGCCCCCCGGGGGTTTTGAAGAAGATGTCCGCCATCTGGTTCAGGGTGAAGGCCAGCGTAAAGGTGGCCGGGCCCAGCCCTAGGTGCTCGGGGGCGTAAAAGGGGAGGAGGCCCGCGTAAAACCCGCTCCGCACCCCTTCCATCAACCCCATGGCCAAAAGAAGGCGGGATAGGACGGAAAGGTCGCCGGGTTTCCAGGGAAGGAGTTTGGCGAAACGGGCGCCCAAGAAGCGAGACACGGTAGAGTATATCCCGTGCGGCTAAGTGTGGTGATTCCTGCCTACAACGAGGAAACCCATCTCCCTAAAGCCCTGGGTGCCTTGGCCCGCCAGACCCTCCTTCCCGATGAGGTGGTGGTGGTGGACAACGCCTCCACCGACCGGACCGCCGAGGTGGCCAGGGCGTTTGGGGCCCGGGTGGTCTACTGTGCCCGGAAGGGTGTGGCCTTTGCCCGGCAGGCGGGGCTTTTGGCTGCCCGGGGGGAGTGGGTGGCCATGACGGACGCGGATAGCCTTCCCACCCCCGTCTGGCTCGAGCGCCTCATGGCGAAAAGGGAGGGGGCAGTGGCTCTGTATGGCCCCTTGCGCTTTTACGGGGTAAGCCCCCTCGAGGCCGCCTTTTCCGAGTGGGGCTACCGGGCCTTTCTGCATTTGATGGTCCTTCTTGGCCGGCCCAATCTCGCGGGGGCCAATATGGCCTTTGTGCGGGAGGCCGCCCTCCGGGCAGGGGGGTTCCCGGAGGTGGAGGCCCGGGAGGATGTCCTCTTGGGATACGCCCTGGCCCGGCTTGGCCCGGTGCGGTACGTTCCGGATGCCCTCGTCCTCACCTCCGCCCGCAGGGTAAAGGGGGGCTGGGCCCCCTTTCTCCTCCGGCAGGTCAGGAACCTTCTCGGTCGCCCAGAGGGGTATTTTGAAGACGGGGAAAGGGGAAGATGAGCCTTCGGGGTTCCACCCGCAGGATCTCGCTTGCCTCGTCGTAGGTCTCCGCCACCCGCTCGGCGATCCGCTCCGCGGAGCGCTCCATGGCCCAGGCGCGGGCGTTTTGGGAGAAGCGGCAACGCCTTTCCTCGTCCTTAAGGAGCTCTAAGGCTCGCTCAGCTAAGGCCTTTGCGTCCTTGGGGGGAACAAGAAAACCCGTCTTCCCTTCCTCCACCCCCTCGAGGGTTCCCTCTGCCCCTACCGCCACCACGGGCACCCCCATGGCCTGGGCCTCCCAGATGACCAGCCCCTGGGTCTCCGTTTCCGAAGCGAAGAGAAAGAGCTCGGCCAGCCGGTAATATCCCCCGATCAACCGGTAGGGCACCGGGCCTACCCAGGTGATCTGGTCCGCGATGCCCAGCTTCTTCGCTAGCTCCTTCAGCCGGGGCGCGTCTGGCCCCTCGGGGCCGATATGCACCAGGTGGGCTTCCACCTCGTTCTGGAGGAGGTGGAAAGCCTTGAGGACCACGTCAAAACTCTTCTCCGGTCCTAACCGGCCCACGGTGATGAGCCGCTGCTTGCCCTCGGGCCAGGGAGAGGGGTTGGGTAGGGGGGCTTCTTCTAAAAGCCGGGTGTCGATCCCGGTGGGGATGACCCGGATGGGCCGCTCTATCCCGTAGCCTTCCGCCAGCCTTCTCACCGGCTCGGTGGGGGTTATGACCACCTCCACCCGGTTGTAGAAGGCCTTGGCGAGCCGGGGAATAATGCCCGTGTACCGGTCTAAAAACGCCAGGCCCGGCACGTAGTGGGCGTATTTCTCATAGTGGGTGTGGAAGGTGGAGACATGGGGAAGGCCCTCGTTTCGGGCGATCCGCAGACCCCAGACCCCAAGGGTGAGGGGGGTATGGGTGTGGATGAGTTCGAACTCCGTAGGGAGATGCCGTCGGCTTGGAAGGGCCACCTGGTATCCCTCGAAAAAGGGGTATGGGAGGCTGGGAACCCGGACCACGCCTTCCTCGTTCTCAGGGGCCTCCGGATGACGGGGGGCGATGACCCAGGCTTCGTGCCCCATCCGCCGGAGCTCCCGCAGAAGGAGGTAAACGCTGGTGGAAACCCCGTTGGGATCGGGAAGGTAAACGTCGGTAAACAGGCCTACACGGTAGAGGCGCATGCGCGTTCTTCCCCCTTAAGCGCAGCTGACAAGCAAAGGGCACTCCGGTCCAAGGTATGAGCTGAAAGAATCTTAGCACGTGCAGCCTGACCAAGCCGCTGGGCAAGGGTAGGGTGGTGGAATAGGCACCGAAGGGCTTTTGCTAGGCGAAGGGGTTGGGGAGGTACCAGGAGGCCCTCTACTCTGTCTTGGATGAGTTCCGCTTGGGCGGGAATGGGCGTAGTGATTACAGGGAGTCCTGAAGCCATCGCTTCTAGGGTCACAAGGCTCTGATTTTCCGCAAGGGTGGGCTGCAAGACTGCATCGGAGGCTCTATACAATTCGGGCATATCTGAGCGAGGCCCCATAAAGCGGATGTTGGTTAAATTGTATATTTTCGCGATTGTGCGAGCAGTCCAGCCGATGGAGGAGTCGTCGTCACCTACAAAAACAAAATCTATCTCTGGAACTTCCTTGGCCACGAGCACACTAGTGATTTGGTTCTTTTCCATGGCAAACCGGCCCGGCACCAGCACAGTAAAGCGATGGAAGTTGAAGCGCGACCGCAACTCCCGTCGCTCGCCTTCCTTTGCCGGGTAAAAGCGGTTTACATCGACCCCGTTGGGGGCCCCAACCACATTGCGAAGCCCTAGTTTTTTTAAGTGCTTGGCACCCCACTTGGAAACTGTGATGAGTAGATCAGCTTTATGAAGAGGAAGTGCTTTTTCCAGCATATATAATACTTGATACAATCGCTTCAAACCCATAGGGTAATGATACTCCAGCTGGTCGTGTATAAGAGCAATACGAGGACGAGATAGCCGCGGTAGTAAAGTGTAATAAGTCCACCCTTTCCATGCCTGAACCACCCAAAGGTCAAAAGTTTGATGAAAAACTGCGTCAGTAAAGCGCCGATATGGGATGACTTCGATGCCTTTTTCCGATAAGTCATGGGCTAGAGACAATAGGGATGGACGGTTTGGTACGAGAAGCGTGGGTTGAATCCCATAGGGGATCAGAAGGGGTAGTATTTGCTTAAGCCAATGTTCGCTTCCGGCAATCCGAGGAGCATCGGTAACAAAAGCAGCTTTAAGCATAGAGCACCTCTTTCAGAATATCGCGGAGCTTTCTGGAAGCCTCCTCGAGGGTGTGGTGAGCCAGCACATGCTCTCTAGCCCGAAGCCCCATCTCCGGGTTCAGCGTTGCAAGCGCCCTCGCCAGCAGGCGGGGTTTAGGGGGGAGAAGGCGACCGGACCACTGGTCTTGGATGAGTTCCCGCTGGGCAGGAATGTCCGTGGTGACCACGGGAAGCCCCGAGGCCATGGCCTCTAAGGTGGCCAAGGACTGGTTTTCGCCCAAGGTGGGAAGGAGCACAGCGTCGGCCACCCGGTAAAGCTCGGGCATATCCTCCCTGCGACCCAAGAAGCGGACGTTTTTGAGCCCAAGAAGCTTTGTAGACTTCTTCCATATTCCCCAGAGCTCTCCTGTCCCTACTAAGAGAAAGGTGATTTCAGGAAGGAGGCGTGCGGTGAGGAGAACGGCCAGATGGTTTTTCTCTGGGCTCATCCGAGCGGGGACGAGGACCACAAAACCCTCCAGGCCGTAGTGAGACCTCAAGGCCTCCTTTTCCCCGGGGAGGGGTGGACGGAAGCGTTCCACGTCTACTCCATTGGGAATGGAAAAGACCCGGGGCACCAGGTGGACCTTTTGAAGCCAACTGGCTGCCCAGCGGGAAACGGTTATTACTGCGCGTGCCCTTCGAAGATTGGGGGCCTGGAGGAGGCGGTAGCCTAAACGGTATACGTACCTTCCCCCTAGAGGATAGAAGACCTCGATCTGGTCGTGCACCAAGGGAACAAGGTTGGGAAAGTATCGGTAAAAGGTTCGGAAGCTTTGGGGATACCAGGCGGAGGCCACCGCTAGGTCGAATCCCCGAGGTAGGTCCTCGAGGTGGCGATAGGCGTGGACGGTGACCCCCTGCTCCTCTAGGCTTTGCCTCACGGGAAGGTTGCCCGGGTCCTCGGGAAGGGCGGCTGCAGGATAGATGCCCAGGGCCTTCAGACGGGGAAGCACCTCCTTAAGGTAGACCTCGCTTCCCCCTATGGCCCTTGCGTCGCTTAAGAAGAGCACCTTCATAGCATCTCCAAAAGAACCCTGACCGCCCGGACCTGTTCCTTAAGGGGCACGTAGGGCCCCCCCCTCAGGGCCAGGGTCTCGTCCGGCGGAAGGTGAACGAAGGCCACCGGAACCTCCTGGGGAAGGTGGTAAAGGGAGAGGTAGAAGACCTGGTTACAGAGATAACTTCCAGCGGAGAGGCTCAGCCTTCCGGGAATCCCGGCCCTTTGCAGCCGGGCTAGGGCCTCCTTCACGGGGAAACGGGCGGGAAGGGCCAGGGGACCCCCTTCCACCACCGGCCGGTCGGTGATCCTTTGGCCCCGGTTGTCTGGCCTTTCGAAGTCCAAAAGGTTTAGGGCGATGCGCTCGAGGCTCAGGACCGGTCTTTGTTCCGCCAGGCCTAGGTGGAGGACAGCCTTGGGCCTCTCTGCCCAGAGCCGGGCCAGAAGGCGCGGAGCCTCCTCCACGTCCACGGGTAAGAGGGCGGTTCGCACCCCCTTTAGATGGCTGAGGACTGCTTGCGAGGGGTTATGCTCGAGTCCCCCAAAGGCTTCAAACCCGGTCACCAGCACCACCCGAGCATTATAGCGGAAACAGTTTAGACCCAGTAAAATACTAAGGTATGGATCTAGGTCTGGTTACGGACACCGCCAGCGACCTTTCGCCTCAGGTGGCCCAAGAGATGGGCGTTGGCCTCGTGCCCACCTATGTCAAGATGGCCGGAGGTCGCTATAAGGACTGGAAGGAGCTTGCCCCCGATGCCCTTTACCGGGCGATCCGCCAGGGCGCGGAGCCGGTCACCGAGCCCCCATCGGTGGAGGACTTTCTGGAGATCTATGAGCGGTACCTCCAGGTCTACGACCGCCTTCTTTCCATCCACGTTTCTGGGGAGCTTTCCAAGACGGTGGAGCGGGCCCGGGAGGCGGCCCAGCGTCTGGCTCCCAACCGCGTTCGGGTCTTGGACTCCCGCATGGTTTCCGCAGGCCTGGGGGCCATGGTGATTAGGGCGGCGGAGATGCTAAAGGAGGGTAGGGAAGAGGGGGAGATCGTGGCGGAACTGGATCGCCTGAGCCGGTCCAGCCTCTATTTCAGCGTGGCCGATCTTTCGCATCTGGCCCGAAACGGGCGCCTTCCCCGGTTTGGGGAGGTGGTGGGCAACCTCCTGGGTCTAAGGCCGCTTTTGCGCATTGAAAACGGGCATATCCGCTTTCTAAGGGTGGTGCGGGAGGGGAGTGTGCCCGAGGCGCTGGCGGCCCTTGTGGCCCGAGAGTTCGGGCGGAGAGCGGTGCGCATTACCATAGCGCATAGCGATGCCAGCCCTGACTGGGTAAACGGCCTTAAGGCGGCCTTGGAGCGGGAGGTGCGTCTAAACCGGGGTCGGATCACCCGCTCCGGCGCCACCATCACCGCCAACGTGGGCCTAGGGGCCTTAGCCGTTCACGCCTACGCAGTAGAATAGGGTTTTGGTGGCGGCGGTTGCGAAGACCCCTTATGGCCACCGAGTGGAGCTTCCCCAGGTGGCCCGTGCGCTTCTCTTCAGCCGAGAGGAGCCTCCGGCCCTGCTTTTGACCACGGAGGACCGGCTGGGGCTTTGGGACCTTTCTGCTTTTAAGAGGGGTGCGTACGTAAACCCCGGCCTCGAGGCCTTTGGAGAGCGGGCTCTTTTCGTCATGAGCTACGAGGAGGCCCTTTCCCCCTTCCCCGAGGACCCCGAGGCCTGGCGGCTGGTCCTCGAGGTGGGCCGCACATACCCCAGGGGGGGCCTCTTGGAACGGCTGTCTCGGATGGGTTACGCCCGGGACGAGGACTTCGTCGTCCGGGGGGAGGTTTTGGAATTTTCCGATCTGGGGCTTAGGTTGGAGTTTTTCGGGGAGGAACTGGAGCGTATCCGCTACAAAGAAGACCGAAGGCGGTATGTTCTCTTGCCCAAGGTGGGGAAGAAGGAGGCTTGGACTTCCAAAAAGCTCCTCCACTTCCCGGGCCCCGTCTACCTAGACCTCCCCGCCCTTGCGCCGAAGGAGGTTTGGCCCCTTCTGGAGGGCCGGGCAGTGGTGGCCTTCGGAGCGGGGGTGGAGCTTCCCCTTTTCCCTCTTCCCGTGGAGACCCTGCCCCCTTTTAGGGGCCGGCTTTCCGAGGCGGAAGGGTTCATCCGTAAGGCCCTTGAGGAGGGGAAGAGGGTTCACCTTTTCGTCCGCCACCCCCGGAGCCTGGAGTATTTCCGCCGCCGCTTCCAGGGCCTGCCCCTTTCCTTTCAGGGCTACCCTGGGCCGAAAGGGGCCCTGACCCTCCTTTTGGGCTCCCTTGAAGGGGGAGTGGTCCTGGGGGAGGAGGTCCTCCTCACCGAGGCCCACCTGTACAGCTTCTCGGGGGTGCGGCCCAGGCTCAGGCGGGGCCAGGGGGTGGAGGACGTGGGGGCGCTTCGCCCGGGGGACTACCTCATCCACCCGGAGCATGGCATCGGCCAGTACCTGGGCCTCGAGGCCCGGGAGGTGCTGGGGGCAAAGCGGGACTATCTGGTCTTAAAGTACCGGGGGGAAGGCCGGCTCTACCTTCCCGTGGAGGACCTGGCCCTTCTCAAGCGCCACCCCGGGACCACGGACGACCCTCCCGAGCTTTCCAGCCTGGGAAAGAACGAGTGGCAAAGGGCTAAGGAGAAGGCGAGGAGGGCGGCTGAGGAACTTGCGGGCAGGCTTTTGGTCCTCTACGCCAAGCGCAAGGCCGCCCAGGGGCGCGCTTTTCCCCCTCTGCCCGACTGGGACCCTCTGATTGAAAGCGGGTTTCCCTTTGAGCTCACCCCTGACCAGACGAAGGCCCTGGAGGAGGTGATGAGGGACCTCGAGGCCCCCCACCCCATGGACCGGCTGATCTCGGGGGATGTGGGGTTTGGCAAGACGGAGGTGGCCCTAAGGGCCGCCCACCGGGTGGTGGGGCATGGGGCGCAGGTGGCCCTCCTCGTCCCCACCACGCTTTTGGCCGAGCAGCACGGAAAGACCTTTCGGGAGCGGTTTTGTGGCCTTCCTGTACGGGTGGGGGTCCTTTCCCGCTTCACTTCGGAAAAGGAGGAGCGGGCCATTCTGGAGGGCCTGAGGACCGGGGCGGTAGACATCGTCATCGGCACCCACCGGATCCTTCAGCCGGACGTGGCGTTTAAGGACCTGGGCCTTCTTATTGTGGACGAGGAGCACCGCTTTGGCGTGGCGCAGAAGGAAAGGATCCGGGAGCTGAAGGAGGGGGTGGACACCCTTTACCTTTCCGCCACCCCAATTCCTCGGACCCTTTACAGCGCCTTTGTGGGGCTTAAGGACCTTTCCAGCATCCAGACCCCCCCGCCGGGTAGGAAGCCCATCCAGACCTTCCTCGCCCCCTTCGACCCCCTGGTCGTGCGGGAGGCCATCCTGGACGAGCTGGAGCGGGGAGGGAAGGTCTTTTACATCCACGACCGGGTGGCCTCCATCGAGGCCCGGCGGCGTTACCTCGAGCGCCTGGTCCCCGAGGCCCGCTTCGGCGTGGTGCACGGCCAGATGCCTGAGGCCGTGGTGGAGGAAACCATGCTGGCCTTCCAAGAGGGGGCCTTTGATGTCCTGGTGGGGACGACCATCTTGGAGTCGGGCTTGGACATCCCCGAGGCCAACACCATCCTGATTGAACGGGCCGACCGGTTGGGCCTGGCCACCCTTTACCAGCTCAGGGGCCGGGTGGGGCGGCGGGACCGGGAGGCGTACGCCTACCTCTTCCACCCCCCCAGGCTGACCGAGGCGGCCGAGAAGCGGCTTACGGCCATCGCCGACCTTTCCGACCTGGGCTCTGGGCATCTTCTGGCCCAGAAGGACATGGAGATCCGGGGCATCGGGAACCTCCTGGGTCCGGAACAGCACGGCCACATCCGCGCGGTGAGCCTCGAGGTCTACACGGAGCTTCTAGAGGAGGCGATCCTTAGGCTCAAAGGCCAGGCGGTTCCGGAAACGCGGCGGGTGGTGGTGGACCTGGCCGTCTCCGCCCGCATTCCCGAGACGTATATCCCCAGCCTGGAGAAGCGGAGCCTCTGGTACGGGCGCATTTCGGAGGCCAAGGGCCTGGGGGAGCTTTCCCGCTTGGAGCGCCGCCTTAGGGCGGAGTACGGCCCCTTGCCCGAGGAGGCCCAGCGGTTTTTCGCTCTAGAAAGGCTGAAGCGCCTGGCCCAGGCCAAGGGGGTCTTGTCCATCACGGAGGAGCTCCTCTACATCCAGCTGGTCTTTTCCCACTGGCCGCTGGACTACGACGCCCAGGCGTTCAAGGCCTTTCCTCACCGCCTGGAGCTTACCCAGTACCCGCCGGGCCTTCGCCTGGTGAAAAAAGGGCTTTCCCCGGACCAGTATCCGGAGGTTCTGGCTGAGCTCCTCTACCTGTTCAAGGACCGGTGAGGGCAGTGCTAGACAGGAGGGAGGGTTTGGGTATAAACTTTGACTCAGTATAAGGAGGGTCAGATGAAGAAAGTCGGAGTGGTGGGTGCAGGGACGATGGGGAGCGGGATTGCGGCCCTTCTGGTGAGCGCCGGGGTTCCGGTGGTCCTTTTGGACATCCCTGGGCAGGAGGATCGGAACGGGCCCGCCAAAAGGGGGCTGGAGCGGGCGCTCAAAGCCCGGCCCGCCGCCTTCATGGACAAGGACCTGGCCCGGTACGTGGAGATCGGAAACACGGAGGACGACCTAGAGAAGCTGAAGGACTGCGACTGGGTGGTGGAGGCCATCATTGAGAGGCCCGAGCCCAAGCGGGCCCTCTACGCTCGTCTCGAGGCCCTCCTGAAGCCCGAGGCCATCGTGAGCTCCAACACCTCCGGGATCCCCATGAAGATCCTTTTGGAGGGGCGCTCCGAGTCCTTCCGGCGGCGCTTTCTGGGCACCCATTTCTTCAACCCGCCCCGCTACCTCCACCTCTTAGAGCTCATCCCCACCCCCGAGACCGATTCCCAGGTCCTGGCGAGGATGCGCCGCTTTGCCGAGCGCATCCTGGGCAAGGGGGTGGTCATCGCCAAGGACACCCCGGGCTTTATCGCCAACCGCCTGGGGGTCTACGGGATGGTCCAGGCCATCCGGCTCATGGAGAAGCACGGCCTCACCATAGACGAGGTGGACGCCCTCACCGGGCCCCTTCTGGGCCGGCCCAACTCGGCCACCTTCCGCACCGCGGACCTCACGGGGCTAGACGTTTTGAAGCTGGTCACCGAGGAGCTGGGCCAGGCCACGGGGGAGGACTTCGCCCTGCCCGACTGGGTCCTGCGCCTGGTGGCCGAAGGGCGGCTTGGGGAGAAGACGGGGGCGGGGTTTTACACCCGAAAGAACGGCGAGATCCTGACCCTGGACCCCTCCACCTTCGAGTACCGGCCCCGCAGGAAGCTGGACCTGCCGGAGGTGAGAGCCCTTATGGACAAGCCCCTTCCGGAGCGGCTTAAGGGGGCCTTGACCCTACCCGGAAAGTACGGGGCCTTCCTGAAGGAGCTCTTCCTATTGACTGCCCACTACACCCTGGAGAAGACCCCCCAGATCGCCTACGACCTCCTCTCCGTGGACCAGGCCCTGGAATGGGGCTTCGGCTGGGAGGAGGGGCCCTACAAAAACATGGACGCGGTGGGCTTGGGGGCCCTTAGGGCGGGCTTTTTGGAGCTCGGCCTTCCCGAGCCCGACCTCCTGGCCAAGGCCCGGGGGGGTTTCTACGGAGGCGGCACCTACCTGGCCTTCGATGGCACCTACCAGCCCCTTCCCGACCGGCCCGAGGTGGTGAGCCTCAAGAAGGTGCGCTCCGAGGGAAAGGTTCTTCTGGAGAACAAGGACGCGGCCCTTCTGGACCTGGGGGACGGGGTGGCCCTTTTGGAGTTCCGCACCAAGATGAACGCCATTGGGGAGGGGATCCTGAGCCTTCTCCAGAAATCCTTGGACTTCATTGAGAAAAACGGGTACGCGGGCCTGGTCATCGGGAACGAGGAGCCTCGAGCCTTCTCCGCCGGGGCCAACCTGGCCCTTATCCTCTCCCAGGCCCAGGAGGGGGACTGGGATGAGCTCGCGTTCGCGGTGCGGGCCTTCCAGAAGGCCACCATGAGCCTCCGCTATAGCCCCTTTCCCGTGGTGGTGGCCCCCTTTGGCCTCACCCTGGGGGGCGGGGCGGAGATGGTTTTGCACGCGGACCGGGTCCAGGCCCACGCGGAGCTTTACATGGGGCTGGTAGAGGTGGGGGTGGGGCTGATCCCGGCCGGGGGTGGGACCAAGGAGATGCTCTTTCGCTTCACCCAAGCCCTCGCCCCCTATGAGGAGGCGGACCCCTTTGAGGGGGTCAAGCGCGCCTTCCAGCTCATCGCCCTGGCCCAGACCTCCACGAGCGCCCTCGAGGCCCGAAGGATGGGCTTCCTCCGGGATGGGGATGGCATCAGCATGAACCGGGACTTCCTGATCGCCGACGCTAAGCGAAAGGTCCTGGAGCTGGCCCCCGACTACCGTCCACCCCTTCCGCCCCGCATCCGGACCCTGGGGGACGAGGCCTTAGGCAACCTTCGCTATGCGGTCTGGAGCTTCCGCGAGGCAGGCCAGATCTCGGACCACGATGTCCGGATCGGCCTCGAGCTGGCCTACATCCTGGCCGGGGGCGAGGGGCCGGGCCGGGAGGTCTCGGAATGGGAGATCCTGGACCTGGAGCGGGAGGCCTTCTTGAAGCTTTTGGGCACCCGGAAGACCCAGGAACGGATCGCCCACATGCTGAAAACGGGCAAACCCTTGAGGAACTAAGGGGCTTTACAGGAGGGAGTCATGCGGGAAGCGGTCATCGTAAGCGCGGTGCGCACCCCGGTGGGCCGGGGGAAGAAGGACGGGGCTTTGGCCTCCCTTCATCCGGTGGACCTTTCGGCCTTGGTCATGCGGGAGGCCTTGCGCCGGGCTGGGGTGGAGGGAAAGGAGCTGGAGGATGTGCTTTGGGGCTGCGCCATGCCCGAGGCCTCCCAGGGGCTTAACATCGCCCGGCTGGCCCTCCTGAGGGCGGGGCTTCCGGTGGAGGTGGCGGGGGCCACGGTCAACCGGTTCTGCTCCAGTGGGCTACAGACGGTGGCTATGGCGGCCCAGGCCGTCATGACCGGTATGGCGGATGCGGTGCTGGCGGGCGGGGTGGAGATGATGAGCCAGGTGCCCATGTCGGGCTACCACACCCGCCTGCACAAGGACCTCACCCCGGAGTGGTCCCCTGAGGCCTACTCCGCCTACATCGGTATGGGCTTTACTGCCGAGCGGGTGGCGGAGCGCTACGGCATCAGCCGGGAGGAGCAGGACCGCTGGGCCTTTAGAAGCCACCAGCGGGCCGCCCAGGCCTGGGCCGAGGGGCGGTTTACCGAGGTGGTTCCGGTCCCTGTCCGGAAGGTGGTCTGGAAGGACGGGAAAAAGACCACGGAGGAATACCTCTTTGAGCGGGACGAGACCGTCCGGCCCGACACCAGCCTCGAGAAGCTCGCCCAGCTCAAGCCCGCCTTCAAGCAGGGCGGGACGGTCACCGCAGGAAACAGCAGCCCTTACTCCGACGGGGCGGCGGCGGTTTTGGTGATGGACAAGGAGAAGGCCCTGGCCCTGGGGCTCAAGCCCCTGGCCCGGCTCATGGCCTTCGCCGTGGCGGGGGTGGAGCCGGACATCATGGGGGTGGGGCCGGCCAAGGCCATTCCCAAGGCGCTTAAGCGGGCGGGCCTGAGCCTGGACCAGATCGACCTCATCGAGTTCAACGAGGCCTTCGCCGCCCAGGTCCTGGCGGTGATGAAGGAGGTGGGCCTGCCCGAGGAGCGGACCAACGTCAACGGCGGGGCCATCGCCTTGGGCCACCCCTTAGGGGCCACGGGGGCCAAGCTCACCGCACAGCTCATCGCCGAGCTCTCCAGGCGAGGCGGTGGGATTGGAATGGTGACCATGTGCATCGGTGGGGGTATGGGGGCCGCAGGGATTTTTGAGGTGTACGCGTAAAGGAGGAGGCCATGACGGAGGAGAAAAAGCTTTGGAAAAAGGGCGGCGGCTGGCTTTTGGAGGCGCCCGAGACGGTTTACGCCCCGGAGGACTTTGATGAGACGGTCCGGGAGATCGCCCGCACCACCCGCACCTTCGCGGAAAGGGAGGTCCTGCCCCTTCTGGACAGGATGGAGCACGGGGAGCTCGAGCTCAACCTGGACCTGATGAGAAAGGCCGGGGCGCTGGGGCTTTTGGCGGTGGAGATCCCGGAGGAGTACGGGGGGCTGGACCTGCCCAAGGTGGTTTCTACGGTGATCGCGGAGGAGCTCGCCGGCACCGGGGGCTTTTCCGTGACGTACGGGGCCCACTCCTCCATCGGCACCTTGCCCCTGGTGTACTTCGGCACCGAGGAACAGAAGCGGAAATACCTCCCTAGGCTCGCGAGCGGGGAGTGGGTGGCCGCCTACTGCCTTACCGAGCCGGGCTCGGGTTCGGATGCCCTTGCCGCTAGGACACGGGCCACCCTTTCTGAGGACGGGAAGCATTACGTCCTGAACGGGGTCAAGCAGTGGATCTCCAACGCGGGCTTCGCCCAGCTCTTTACCGTCTTCGCCAAGGTGGACGGGGAACACTTCACCGCCTTCTTGGTGGAGCGGAACACGCCCGGGCTTTCCTTCGGCCCGGAGGAAAAGAAGATGGGCATCAAGGCGAGCTCCACCCGGCAGGTGATCCTCCAAGACGTCCGGGTTCCGGTGGAGAACGTCCTAGGGGAGATCGGCAAGGGGCACAAGATCGCCTTCAACGTCCTCAACGTGGGCCGGTACAAGCTGGGGGCGGGGGCCATTGGCGGGAGCAAGCGGGCTTTGGAACTCTCCGCCAAGTACGCCAAGGAGCGCCATCAGTTTGGCCGCCCCATCGCCAGCTTTGGCCTGATTCAGGAGAAGCTCGCGGAGATGGCTACCCGCATCTACGCAGGGGAGAGCGCCGTCTACCGCACCGTGGGCCTGATCGATGAGGCTTTGGAGGGGAAGAAGGGCGCCGAGGCGGTCCTTGCGGGGATCGAGGAGTACGCGGTGGAGGCCAGCATCATCAAGGTGCTGGGCTCCGAGGTCCTAGACTACGCGGTGGACGAGGGGGTGCAGATCCACGGGGGCTACGGGTACTCCCAGGAGTACCCCATAGAGCGCGCCTACCGGGATGCCCGGATCAACCGCATCTTTGAGGGGACGAACGAGATCAACCGCCTCCTCATCCCCGGAATGCTCCTAAGGCGGGCGATGAAGGGACACCTGCCCTTGTTCCAGGCGGCCCAAAGGCTTCAGAAGGAGCTTCTCGAGCCCTCCTTCGAGGAGCCCGAGGACCGGGAGGCCGCTTACGTCCAAAACCTCAAGAAGCTGGCCCTCATGGTGATGGGGCTTGCCGCTTTAAGGTTTGGGGAGAAGGTGGAAGAGGAGCAGGAGGTCCTGGCCGCGGCCGCGGACATCCTCATCGAGACCTACGCGGCAGAAAGCGGCCTCCTCCGGGCGCGCCGCCTGGGCGGGGTGGCCCAGGCCATGGCCCGGTTCTACCTCCTCCAGGCCCTGGACCGGGCCCAGGTGCGGGCGCTTGGGGTCCTGCCCCGGCTTGCCGAAGGGGATGAGCTCCGCCTGGCCCTCTCCGCGGCCCGTCGCCTGACCAAGCGGGAGGCCTTGGACCTGGTGGCCATAAGGCGGGAGGTGGCCCAGGCGGTTTTGGAAAGGGAGGGGTATCCCCTTGCTGTGCTAAAATAAGGCTTAGCCCCAGGTCAGGGGGGTGGTCGCGCCTGGAAGGCCGAACCCTTCCGGGTGAGGAAAGTCCGGGCACCGTAGGGCAGGGTGCCAGCTAACGGCTGGGCGGGGTAACCCGACGGAAAGTGCCACAGAGAAGAGACCGCCAGCGGCCCTTGGGGGTGCGGGCAAGGGTGAAACGGTGGGGTAAGAGCCCACCGCCTGGCCTGGCAACAGGCTGGGGCACGGCAAACCCCACCCGGTGCAAGGTCCGGTAGGCAGGGAGGGCTTGCCCGGCCCGTCAGAACCTGCGGGATGGACCGCTCGAGGCCAGGGGCGACCCTGGTCCTAGAGAGATGACCACCGAAACAGAACCCGGCTTACGCCCTGGCCTGGGGCCTTATATCAGCCGCCACTTAGGCCCCTCCTTGGTGTCCTCCACCGCGACGCCCAGCTCCAAGAGCTGGGCCCGGATCTGGTCGCTTTTTTGGTAATCCCGGGCCCGGCGCGCCTCTTCTCTAAGTTCCAGAAGCAGGCGGATAAGGCCTTCCAGAAGGGGGCCAGAGACCCTTTCTTCCAGCGCCGCTTTCGGGAAAAGGCCCAGGATACCCTCGCCCAGGCGGTGAAAGGTCTGGGCGGTCCTTTCCAGGCTTTCCCTTTTGGCCTCGGGGAGAAGCTTGTTAAGCTCAGGCAGGAAGTCAAAGAAAGCGGCCAGGGCCTGAGGGGTAGAGAGGTCGTCCTCTAGGGACGAGAGGACCCGGGCCTCCAGATCGTCCAGGGCCTCTTCCAAAGGGTGGGTGGTGCCCGAAGGGGCCTCCTGGGCCCTTCTTTGCACCTCCCGGTAGGCCTGGAGGAGACGGGTGTAGCCCTTTTTCGCCGCCTCGAGGCCCTCCCAGGTGAAGTCCAAGACGCTCCGGTAATGGGTTTGGAGAAGGTAAAAGCGGAGGGCCATGGGCTCATGGGCGGTGAGGAGGTCGTGGAGGAGGATCAGGTTGCCCGTGCTTTTGGCCATCTTTTCCCCTTCTAGAAGCACGTGGTTATGATGCATCCAGTACCGGGCAAACCGGTACCCCGCGGCCTCCGCCTGGGCGATCTCGCACTCGTGGTGGGGGAACTGCAGGTCTATGCCCCCCGCGTGGAGGTCAAACCCCTCCCCCAGGTACTTAAGGCTCATGGCTGTGCACTCGATGTGCCAGCCCGGATACCCCTCCCCCCAGGGGCTTTTCCAGCGCATGATGTGCCCGGGTTCGGCCCGCTTCCATAGGGCGAAGTCCAGGGGGTCTTCCTTCTCCTCCCGTACCTCCACCCTGGCCCCAGCCCGGAGCTCCTCTGGTTTTTTTCCGGACAGCTTCCCGTACTCCGGGAAGCTTCTTACCCGGAAGTAGACGCTGCCGTTTCGTTCGTAGGCGTACCCTTTTTGCAGGAGAATCTCGGTCAACTCGAGCTGCTCCGGGATATGGCCGCTGGCCCGGGGGGTGATGGAGGGTCTGAGGACGTTGAGGGCGGTGATGGCGTCAAAGTAGCTCCACATGTACTTGTCCGCCACTTCCATGGGCTCTAGGCGCTCCAGCTTGGCCCTTTTCTCAACCTTGTCCTCCCCCTCGTCCGCGTCGTCCGTGAGGTGGCCCACGTCGGTGATGTTGGATACGAAGCGGACCTTGTACCCCTGGTCCAACAGATACCGCCTCAGGACGTCGTAAACGATCGGCCCACGGGCATGGCCCAGGTGGGGGTCGGAGTAGACCGTGGGCCCACAGACGTAGATTCCTACGTGACCGGGGGTGGAGGGGAGGAAAGCCTCCTTTTTCCGGGTCAGGGTGTTGTAGAGGACGAGCGGCATATGAGGCATTATAGAGGGCATGGGCCGGATCATCCGAGGGCTTGCGGCAGGAGGAGGTCTGCGCGTCATTGCGGCGGAAACCACGGACGTGGTGGAGGAGGCCCGGCTTCGCCACGGGCTTTCCCCCACGGCCACCGCCGCCTTGGGCCGGGCGCTTACGGGGGCGCTCCTTTTGGCTCAGCTATTGCTCAAGACACCCAGGGAGCGCATCGCCCTAAGGTTTGAGGGGGATGGCCCCTTGGGGGGGATGATCGTGGAGGCCGCTTTGGACGGGACGGTCCGGGGGTATGCGAAGAACCCCCGGGTGGACCTGCCCCTCCGGGGGGATGGGAAGCTGGACGTGGGGGCTTTGGTGGGCCGGGGGACGCTCCAGGTGGATCGGACGCTGCCCAACGGCGAGGTGTACACGAGCCGGGTGGAGCTCCGCTCGGGGGAGGTGGCGGAGGACCTGGCCTACTACCTGTTCCAGTCCGAACAGACGCCGGCGGCCGTCCTCCTGGGGGTGCGCTTACAGGCCAGCGGGGCGGTGGACCGGGCGGGGGGGATGGCCATCCAGGTGCTGCCCGGGGCAAAAGAGGATGAGATTGCCCGTCTGGAGCGCAACCTGGCCGGTGTGAGTTTTTCCGCACTCCTTAAAGAGAAGGGGTTGGAGGGAGCGGTGGGCACCCTTTTGGAGGGCCTGGGGTTTGAGCGGACCGACCTCAGGGCGCTGGGGTATTCGGGCAACGAGATCCCCGCCCGGTTCCAGTGCCGCTGCAACCGGGAGAAAGCCCTCGAGGCCCTGGTTTTTTTCACCCCGGGGGAGAGGGAAGAGATGATCGTAAAAGACGGGGGTGCGGAGGTGGTCTGCCACTGGTGCAACGAGCACTACCGCTTTAGTCCGGAGGAGATCCGTTCTTTGGTCTCGGAGGTGCGCTGTCCGGACTGTGGGGCGCTTTGGCTTTACCCCAAGGAAGACGGAACGGTCGTGCGGATGGAAGGGGAGACCTGCCGGTGTGGCCGAAAGGTCGAACTGAAGGGGGCGGACGGAGCTTGAAGGCACGCCCCCCAAAGGAGGGTGGCCCGGGGCTTCAGAACAGGCGGGTCACCCTTTTTGCCAGCGGAGGAGAGAGGCCTCGAGGCGACCAAAAAAGGCGAAGAGAAAGAGGACAAAGCCCACGATCAAGGTGAGGATGGCCAGGCTTAACGCGGCGTTAAAGGTGCTCTGCGCAAAGGAGAGGAGGTACCCAAGCCCCCGGCTTGCCGCCACGAACTCCCCTTCCCCCACCTCGAGGTCCACCCCTTCCAAGACCCGGATGGGGCCATAGGAGAGGCTTAGACCCTGGACCCTAAGCACCCACACCTCCAAGTCGAGAAGGGATTCCGCCTTAAAGCCCGGGGGAAGGAGGCCCGCTTCCACCTGGCTTTCCGCCACCCGGCGGGCGGCCTCCAGGTCGATCTGGACGCTTTTGGGGTAAAGTTCCTTTCGGTAGGCCTCGATCACTTCCTCCAGTTCCTTCCGGTCCCCTCCCGCGATGAGCTCTTTGGGTAGGGTGTCGGCGATGAGCCGGCTCGAGGCGGCGTGGATGAAGCGGAGCGCCTTTTCCAAGGCCCGGGCCATGCGGCGCATCTCCTCCAACCGGGCCTGCCTCTCCTCCAGCCGGATCGCCACCCCCATGAACTCATAGGGGCCCCCCAGATACGTCTGGGTGTCCTTGAGGCGCATAAAGTTTACCAGCTCCCTCCCTCCCGCCGCTTTAAGGAGGGAGAGGGCGGGTTCCTGGACCATGCCCGCATCCACCTGCCCTGTCCGAAGGGCTTCGTACAGATTCGGGCCCAGGGTGGCGTACTGGACCCTTTTGGGGTCCACCCCGGCCTTTTTAAGAAGGTAGACCAAAAGGACGTGGTCGGCGTTGGCCAGGGCCGAGACCCCCACGGTCTTTCCCTCCAGGTCCTGGACGGTTTTGATGGCTCGGGCGGTCTTGGGGGCGGTGGCCAAGGCGAACAGGGGGAGGCGGCCCGTGGAGGCGAAGCGGAGGATTCGCGCCCCCCGGGCATAGGCCTAGAGGGCGGCATCCAGGCTGGTGGCCGCATACTCCACCGCACCCCCCACCAACGCCTGCAGGGCTTGGCTGCCCCCACGGGTGTAGACCAGTTCCACCTCGAGGCCTCCTCGCGGAAATACTCCCTTCGCTGGGCTATCTCATCGGGGATGATGCAGAGAAGCTGGGAGCAGAAGGCCAGTCTGATCCGCTTCCGCTGGCCTAGGGCCAGCCCCCCAGGGCGGCCATCCCTGTGAGCCGGAGCACCTCCCGGCGGCTTGTGCAGCAGTCCAACCGCGCCCTCATACCCGGTAGTATACCGGTATCCTGGCCCCGGGGCGTGCCAGAATGAAACCAGGCGGCCCGACCCGGGGGCTGCCCGTACAGGAGGGGGGAGATGGAGTACGAGACCTTAGCCGTCCTGGCCGGCCTTCCCGAGGAGGACCCCTACCGGGCGGTGGGGCTTCCCATCTACGGGGTGGCGGCCTATGGATTCAGGGGCCTCGAGGAGGGCAAGCGGCGGTTTGAGGAGGGGGACTACACCTATAGCCGTCTGAAAAACCCCACGAACCGCGCCCTGGAAGAGCGGATCGCCGCTTTGGAGGGGGCCTTGGATGCGGCGGTCTTCGCCTCGGGCCAGGCGGCCACCCTCGCTGCCCTTTTGGCCCTGGTCCGCTCGGGGGACGAGGTGGTGGCCTCCGAGGGGCTTTTCGGCCAGACGGTGGGGCTATTCAACCAGGTCTTCGGCCTCATGGGGGTGAGGGTGCGCTACGCCCCGCCCGAACGGGGGGCTTTTGAGGCCCTCCTTTCCGAGAGGACCCGGGCCCTTTTCGTGGAGACGGTGGCCAACCCTGCCCTGACCGTTCCGGACTTTGCGGGGCTTGCGGCCCTGGCCGAGGAGCGCAAGGTGGCCCTGGTCGTGGACAACACCTTTGGGGCGGCGGGCGCCTACGCCCAGCCCCTGGCCCTGGGGGCGCATGTGGTGGTGGAGAGCCTCACCAAATGGGCTTCCGGGCACGGATCCGTTCTAGGGGGGGCGGTGCTTGCCCGGGGAGCAGGGCTTTGGAAGGCCTATCCCCAGTTCACTGAACCGGACGCCCAGGGCCGGGTGCCCTGGGCGGTTTTTGGGGAAGGGTGTTATCTGGAAAGGGTCCGCCAGCTTGGGCTCTCCCTCATGGGGATGACCCTTTCCCCCTTCCACGCCTACCTCCTCTTCCAAGGCCTGGAGACCGTGGCCCTGAGGGCCAAGGCCATGGAGAGGACGGCCCTCGAGCTCGCCCGGTTCCTAAGGGCCCATCCTAAGGTGAAGGGGGTGCGTTACCCCGGCCTTCCGGAGGACCCCGCCCACGAGCGGGCGGTGCGCTACCTGAAGGGGTTTGGCTCCATCCTGACCTTGGAGCTGGGAAGCCTCGAGGCGGCAAGCCGCTTCCTTTCCCGAGTCCCCTTGCTCCAGGCCCCCAATGTGGGCGATGCCCGGACCCTCCTCGTTCACCCCTGGACCACCACGCACGGCCGCTTGCCGGAGGAGGCGCGCCTAAAGGCCGGGGTAACCCCGGGGCTTATCCGGGTCTCCGTGGGGCTTGAGCACCCCAAGGACCTCCTAGAAGCCTTCCAAAAGGGCCTCGAGGCCCTCTAGACCACCCACTCCCCCTGCCGCATCAGGGCCACCCGCGTTTCGTCCTCGTACAGGCCGTCCACGTCCATCCCCGGGCCTCCGATCATCCAGTCGATGTGGATCTTGCTCTGGTTCCCGCCCTTTTTGAGCCGTTCCTCCGCCTCGCCCGGTACGTTTTCCGCGTAGCTCTGGCCGAAGGCCAGGTGGCTGGCTGCATTTTCATCCAGGAGAGTTTCCAGGAAAAGCAGGCCCGTTTTGGCCACGGGGCTGCTCGCGGCCACCAAGGCCACCTCGCCAAGTCGCCTCGCCCCCTCATCGGTTTCTAGAGCTTTCAAAAAGGCCTCGCCGTTTTTGGCCCGGACCTCCACCGCCACACCCCCCTCAAACCGGGCGAAGATCTCCTCCACCACCTGCCCACCGTAGGCGAGGGGCCTAGAGGAGGTCACATACCCCTCCACCCGGGCCCGATGGGGGGCGGTGAAGACCTCTTCCGTGGGCAGGTTGGGGGTGCAGACCACGCCGTTTTGGGCCTGAGCGGCCCCACCCTGCCAGAGGTGGCCCTCGGCCAGCCCCACGGTGAGATCGGTCCCGGGGCCGCGGAAGTGAAGGGCGTGGAAGCGGCGGGTGTTCAGGTAGTCCACGAGCTGTGCAAGCCTCTGGTTGTGGGCCCGCCAGGCGGCGATGGGGTCTTCCTGGTCCACCCGAGTCACCTGGAAAAGCACCTCCCATAGCCGGTTCACACCCTCCTCCTCGGGCAGGTCGGGGAACAGCCTTCTAGCCCAGGCGGGATGAGCGAAGGGGACCAGGCTCCAGTTGGTGGCGAACTGGCTGATGGCCTCGAGGGCGGGCCGGTAAGCCTCCGCCTGGGCCCGCTGGGCGGCGGCCACCTTCTCGGGAGGAATCCCCTCGAGAAGCCTCGGGTCTCCGCCCAGAATCCCGAGCCGGGCCCATCCTTCCCGGTAGGCCCGGGCCAGGCCCTCGTAGAGCCAGGCGGGGGCCCGTTTCAGGCCCTCGAGGTCCACCATCTGGTAGCGCAAAAGGGTCAGCGCGTCATCCGAAAACAGCGGCAGGACCAGGCTTCCTCCCCTTCGGTACGCGGCCTCGGCGATTTTGCGCACCAAGGGGAGGGCCTCTATGGGGGCGGTGAGGACCAGTTCCTGGCCGGGCTGGAGGTTAAGCCCCACCTGGACCACCACCTCGGCCAGAAGGGTTAGGCGTTCGTCCAGCGTCTTCACAGCCCAAGTCTACCCCCGAAGGCGGCGTGTAGAATAGCCGAACGGTGTACCACTCTTTGAAATACACGATTTCCATGCTTCCATTCCGACCTTAAGCTTGGAGCATGAACCGGTTCGTATACCTACTGGAGGAGGCCCAGGGCCTAGACCGGGATACCCTGGGGGGGAAAGGGTTCGGCCTGGTGGAGATGCGGCGGGCGGGCCTGCCCGTCCCCCCAGCCCTGGTCGTCACCACCGAGGCCTGCCGGGCTTACCTTAGGGAGGGCCACCTTCCCGAGGGGCTCTGGGAGGAGGTAAAGACCAAGGTACGCGCCCTAGAGGCGCTCTCGGGCAAGGCCTTTGGTGGGGGGGCGGGTGGAAGGCCCCCCCTTCTGGTCTCCGTTCGGTCGGGTGCACCGGTCTCCATGCCGGGGATGATGGACACGATCCTGAACCTCGGCCTGAACCTGGAGGGGGTGGAGGCCTTGGCCCGGGCCACCGGCAACCCCCGGTTTGCCTGGGACACCTTTCGCCGCCTGATCCAGATGTATGGCGAGGTGGTCCTGGGGGTGGAGGGCCAGGCCTTTGAGGCCCTCTTGGAGGAGGTCAAGGCCAGAAGGGGGGTCTCGGACGCGGGGCTTGCCCCAGAGGAGCTGGAGGAGGTGGCCTTCCGGTCTTTGCGGCTTTTGGAGGAGAGGGGCCTGGTCTTCCCCATGGACCCTTGGGCCCAGCTCAGGGGGGCGGTGGAGGCGGTCTTCAGGAGCTGGAACAATCCCCGCGCCCGGGTTTACCGTCGGATCTACGGTATCCCGGAGGACCTGGGTACGGCGGTGGTGATCCAGGCCATGGTCTTCGGGAACCTGGGAGAGGATTCGGGCACCGGCGTGGGCTTCACCCGCAATCCAGCCACGGGGGAGAAGGGGCTATACGGGGAGTACCTGCAAAACGCCCAGGGGGAGGACGTGGTGGCAGGCCTGCGTACCCCCGAGCCTTTGGAGCGGCTTCGGGGGTTTGCCCCCAGGCTGTACCAGGAGCTCGAGGCCACCGCCGCGCTTTTAGAACGCCATTTCCGGGAGATGCAGGACTTTGAGTTCACCGTGGAGAGGGGGAGGCTTTACCTCCTCCAGACCCGTTCGGGAAAGCGCACCGCCCAAGCCGCGGTCCGCATCGCGGTGGAGATGGCGGAGGAGGGGCTGATCACCAAGGAGGAAGCGGTGCTCCGGGTGGACCCTAATGCCCTTCCCGCCCTCCTCAGGCCCGCCGTGAACCCTGATGCGGCTCCCAGGCCCCTCATCCGAGGGCTTCCCGCAAGCCCGGGTGCGGCGGTGGGCCGGGCGGTCTTCTCCAACGAAATGGCGGAGCGCTACGCCTCCCAAGGGGTTCCGGTCATCCTGGTCCGGCCCGAGACCACGCCCGAGGACATCACGGGGATGTACCTTTCCCAAGGCATCCTCACCGCCCGGGGCGGCCTTACCTCGCATGCGGCGGTGGTGGCCCGGGGCCTGGGGGTGCCGGCGGTGGTGGGGGCGGAAGGCCTTAGGGTGGAGAAGGACCGCGCCTGGATAGGGGAAAAGGAGATCCAGGAGGGGGAGCTCCTCACGATAGATGGAAGCACCGGGGCGGTCTACCTGGGGGAGGTGCCCCTTTTAGAGGGGGCGGGGATGGAGATTCTGGACCGCCTTTTGGCCTGGGCTGAACCCTACCGCACGCTTGGTGTAAGGGCCAATGCGGACACGCCCGAGGAGGCCCAAAGAGCACGGGCCTTCGGGGCAGAAGGAATCGGCCTTTGCCGTACGGAGCATATGTTCTTCAAGGAGGAGCGCCTTCCTTGGGTGCGCAAGCTCCTTTTCGGTACCCCCGAGGAGGAGGATGAGGCCCTTGAGCGGCTTTTCCAATACCAGAAGGAGGACTTCAAGGGCATCCTTCGGGCCATGGACGGCCTGCCCGTGACGGTGAGGCTTCTGGATGCCCCCCTGCACGAGTTCCTCCCGCCGGTTGCTTCCCCGGCAGGGGAAGACCAGGAGGCCATGGCCGAGGAGGGAAGAGGCCGGGATCTGAAGGAGGTGAACCCAATGCTGGGCTTCCGGGGCATCCGGCTCCTTCTCCTGAGGCCAAAGGTTTTTCAGATGCAGCTTAGGGCCCTTCTCGAGGCGGCCCAGGCGCTTAAGGGGGAGGGGCTGGACCCCAGGCCTGAGGTCATGCTGCCCTTGGTCTCCGACCCCAAGGAGGTGGAGCGGGCCAAGGACATGGCCCAGGCCCTCTTTGCCGAGTTTTTTCCCATCCCCTTTGGCACGATGATCGAAACCCCCAGGGCAGCCCTTCTGGCGGAAAAGATCGCGCCCTTGGTGGACTTTTTCAGCTTTGGCACCAACGACCTCACCCAGATGACCTTCGGTCTCTCCCGGGACGATGCGGGGAAGTTCCTGCCCCGCTACTTGGAGGAGCGGCTTCTTTCCTCCGACCCCACGGAGACCCTGGACCTCGAGGGGGTGGGCCGGCTGGTCCGCCTGGCGGCGGAGGAGGGGAGGCGGGCCAACCCCGGCCTCAAGCTGGGCCTTTGCGGCGAGCACGGGGGGGAAGCGAGGAGCGTCCTATTCGGGTCGGCGTTTTTGGACTACACTTCCGCCTCCTTATACCGGCTCCTCACCGCCCGGTTGGCCGCAGCCCAGGCGGGGCTCAGGCGGGTTCGGGCTTAAGGGCCTTTGTGGGCACGGCGGGGTTGACCCGTGGAGGGTGGGAAAGCGTAAGGCCTTTCTAAGGGGCTTGGCTCGGGCTGTCCACCCACTTCCGGAGGCCGTAGAATCCCTTGCCCAGGTTGACCACCGGGCTGAGGTGCCAGCGGCTTAAGGCGGCGAGGCGGCTTAGGGCGATCCGCTCCGGGTTTTGGATATGCGCCCAGTGCCCCCGTTCCTTGAGGAGCCTCCCCACCTCTCGGTAGTGGAGGGGGCGGCCCTCCTCCTCGAGAAGGGCCAAAACGAGCTCCCTAAACCCCATGCATGGACTTTAATCCTTCCGGAAAGGGGCGCGCAAGGCGTAGCATGGGGGTGTGAAGAACCAGGAACTGGCCCGGATCTTTGAAGAGATTGGCCTCATGAGCGAATTCCTCGGGGACAATCCCTTTAGGGTGCGAGCCTACCACCAGGCGGCCCGGACGCTTTACGACCTGGATACCCCCATCGAGGACCTGGCCGAAGGGGGGAAGGAGGCCTTGATGGCCCTACCGGGCATCGGCCCGGACCTCGCGGACAAGATCCTGGAGTATCTGAACACGGGACGCATCGCTAAGCACGAGGAGCTCTCCCAAAAGGTCCCCCCGGGGGTCATCCAGGTGATGGAGGTGCCTGGGGTGGGTCCGAAGACGGCCAGGCAGCTCTTCGAGGCCCTGGGGATAGACTCTTTGGAAAAGCTAAGAAGGGCCCTGGAGGAGGGGAGGCTTCTTTCCCTGCGGGGGTTTGGGGCAAAGAAGGTGGAGCGCATCCGGGAGGGGCTGGCTTTGATGGAAGGGGCCTCTAAGCGGCGGCCGCTTGGGGCAGTCCTTTCCTTGGCTCGAAGCCTTCTGGAGGCCATCCGGGCCTTGCCGGGCGTAAAGGAGGCGGAGCTTTGCGGCTCGGCCCGGCGCTACAAGGAGACGGTGGGTGACCTGGACTTTCTGGTGGCGAGCCGGGAAGGGGAGAGGGTGGTGGAGGGGTTTGTGCGCCTTCCCAAAGTCCAGGAGGTCTACGCCAAGGGGGAGAACCGGGCCACGGTTTTTTTGAAGGATGGCCTCCAGGTGGACCTGAAGATCGTCCTTCCAGAAAGCTTCGGGGCCGGGCTTCAGTACCTCACCGGGAGCAAGGAGCACTCCATCCGCTTAAGGGCCTTGGCCCAGGAAAAGGGGCTCAAGCTCAACGAGTACGGGGTCTGGCGGGGGGAGGAGCGCATCGCAGGCCTCACGGAGGAGGAGGTCTACGCCGCCTTGGGCCTGCCCTTCATCCCCCCTCCTTTGCGGGAGAACCGGGGGGAGATCGAGGCCGCCTTGAAGGGGCGGCTTCCCAGGCTGGTCCAGCTTTCTGAGGTGCGGGGGGACCTCCAGGTCCACTCCACCTGGTCGGATGGGAAGAATACCGTGGAGGAGCTCTACCAGGCGGCCAGGGCTTTGGGGTACGAGTACCTGGCGGTGACGGACCATTCCCCCGCGGTCCGGGTGGCGGGGGGTGTGGGACCGGAGGAGGCCTTGGAGCGCATCCGGGCCATCCGGGCTTGGAATGAGCAAACGGGGGGAAAGCCGTACCTGCTTGTGGGGGCGGAGGTGGACATTCACCCCGACGGGAGTCTGGACTACCCGGACTGGGTTTTGAAGGAACTGGACCTCGTCCTGGTCTCGATCCACTCCCAGTTCCGCCTGGACAAGGAGGCGCAGACCAGGAGGATCCTCAGGGCTTTGCAAAACCCCTACGTCCACATCCTGGCCCATCCCACCGCCCGCCTTCTCGGGCGTCGGGCCCCGGTGGCCGCAGACTGGGAAGAGGTCTTCGCCGCTGCCAAGGACCTCGGGGTGTATGTGGAAATCGACGGTTACTACGACCGCATGGACCTGCCCGATGACCTGGCCCGGATGGCCCTGGAGATGGGGCTTTCCTTCTCCCTCTCGACCGATGCCCACCAGGTGGACCACCTCCGCTTTATGGAGCTGGCGGTGGGAAACGCCCAGCGGGCCTGGATCCCCCCGGAAAGGGTGCTCAACACCCTGCCCCTCGAGGACCTCCTTTCCGCTTTGAAAAGCCGCTCTAGGCCCCAACGCTGATATACTGGCCCCGTGTACGGCGTCTTGGTCTGGCCGCCGGGGCCCCTCCGGAGCTTTTTAGAAGAACTACAAAGACTCCATGGGGTCAGGGGGTTTGGCCCCCCCCACCTTAACCTCCGCCAGCCCTTTGACTGGCCGTATGAAGAGGAGGCGCTCTACAGGGGCCTCGAGGGCATCCTCCGGGGGCATCCCCCTTTCCGCCTCCGCCTGGGCCGATGGGGGGTTTTCCCGCACGGGGTGGTCTACTTGAGGGCCTACGGAGGGGGTGCGTTTCGCCGGCTCCACCATGCCCTTGAGCCTCTCGCCCCCCCCTTGAAGGAGCTCGAGGGCCCGAGCTTCATTCCCCACTTCACCCTGGCTTTGGGCCTTCCCGAGGAAGAAGCCCAGGCCCTGGCAGACCGCCTCCCTCCTCCTCCGGTTGCCTCCTTCACGGTGCGGGAGGTGGCCTTGGTGAAGGACGATGGGGAGGGGCTTTGGGAGGTGGCCCGGTTCAGTCTAGGAAATCCCTGAGCTTCCGGGTGCGGCTCTCGTGGTACTTGAGCTTGCGCAGGGCTTTGTTTTCAATCTGCCGGATGCGCTCCCGGGTGACGCCGAAGAAGGCCCCCACCTCCTCCAGGGTGTGCTCCCGACCATCGATGAGTCCCTTGCGCAGCTTGAGCACCATGGCCTCCCGTTCCGAGAGCTTGGAGAGGGCCTTTTCCAATTCCTCGGAAAGGAGGCTTTGCGCCGCGGCGTCCACGGGGGAGGGTAGGTGCTCGTCGGGGATGAAATCCCCGTAGAAGCTGTCCTTCTCGTCCCCGATGGGGGTTTCTAAGGAGACGGGTTCCTGGGCGATCTTGAACGTCTCCTCCACCCGCTTGGCGTCCCACCCTGGCCCCATGGCCTCGGCGATCTCCTCGTAGCTGGGCTCCCGGCCCAGTTCCTGCTGGAGCTGCCTTGCGGTCCGGGAAAGCTTGTTGATGGTCTCCACCATGTGGACGGGGATGCGGATGGTCCGGGCCTGGTCGGCGATGGCCCGGTTGATGGCCTGCCGGATCCACCAGGTGGCGTAGGTGGAGAACTTGTACCGCCTTTTGTACTCAAACTTCTCCACCGCCCGGATGAGGCCTTGGTTACCTTCCTGGATAAGGTCTAGGAAAGATAGGCCTCTCCCGGTGAATTTTTTGGCGATGGAGACCACCAGCCGCAGGTTGGCCTCGATAAGGTGCTGGCGGGCGGCCTCGCCCTCCCGGGCGATGTGGAGGTAGCGTTTGAGCTCCTTGGGGAGGGCCTTAAGCCTCTGGTCGATCTCCTCCACCTTCTCGGGGGAGAGGGTTTCCTTGAGGCCAGGGATCTGGCTCACCCGGGCCGAGCCCAGGATCTTGGCCCGCACCACCTCCCGGATGAGGTCTGCCTCCAGGCCGGTGGCCTCGGAGAGCTTTTTGATCGCCTCCATCCCCTCCTCTACCTTCCGGGCCAGATCGATCTCCTCCTCCAGGGTGAGGAGGGGAACCTGGCCGATCTCATGGAGGTACTGCCGCACCGGGTCGGAGGTGGAGACCCGTGGGGAAGCGAGTTCTTCCTCCTCCACCTCCTCTTCAAAAAGCTCGGGCTCCAGAAGCAGGCTCTCCGGGTCCTGGAGCACCTCGGGGTCCAGGGCCTCGGGGTCGTCCAAGACCTCAGGGAGGTCCGTAGGCTCGAGGTCGGGGGGGGTCTCCTCCTGCTCGACCTCGGCCGCCTCTAAGGGGGTCAGCGGCTCATTCCCCTCGAGGGGGACCTCCTGTTGCTTCCCGAAGGGAACACTGAGAGGCTGGCCGTAGGCCTGGACTTCCTTCTCCTTGGTCTTGTTCTTCTTTTTGCTCAAGCCTTACCTCCTTACCGCGAAGAGGACCTTGTATCTATCCTGACGCAGGACTTCCCAGTGGCCGAAAAGGGCTTCCAGAAGGGGTTCGTACTTGAGAAAGGGGTTGGCCACCAAGTAAAACCGCCCCCCCGGCCTTAACCGGGCGTGGGCTGCATGGACAAACGCTTGGGCCACATCCAAAAGGACGCTTCCCCCCACGTGAAAGGGGGGGTTCGTCACCACGATATCATACCGGGCTTCCTTTGGCAAGCCCTCGTCCACGTCGGAGTGGAACACCTCTGCCACGAGGCCGTTTTCCTCCAGGCTTCGCTGTAGGGAGAGCAGGCTGGCCCAGTCGTCCTCCACCGCCGCCACCCGGGCCCCTCTGTGGGCGAGGGGGAGGGTGAGGCCCCCATAGCCGGCCCCTAGGTCCAAAACCTCGAGGCCCCGGACTTCTTCCAGGGACTCTAGAAGGAGAAGGGTTGCGGGGTCCAGGTGCCCCGCGGAGAAGACCCCGGGCAGGTGGTGGAAGCGGAAGGCCGTGCCCTGGACCCCTTCGGTGAAGACCGACCAGACCTCGCCGAGGGGCGGGGCCTTCTTTTCCTTCTCCAAAAGGGCCACCCGCACCGGCCCCTCCCGCTTCAGAAGAAGGCCGTATCCCAAAAGCGCCTGGGCCTCTTTGAAGTAGCGTTCAAACCCCTTGTTCTTATCCCCGGCCAGGTACAACCGGCCCCCCATCCGGAGGGCCCGGGCCGCCGCCAGGAGGGAGAGGTGGGTGTACCGGCTTCCCCGGCCCGCGGGAAGGGCTAAAAGGGCCAGGTCGTAGGCCTCCTCCTCCGCTTCCCAGGGCAGGGCCCTCCTGGCCTTGAGGCCGCTTTTTTTAAGGGCGAGGAGGGCGGCTTTTGAGGTCTCGAGCCGCTCCACCTCCATCCGCCCTTCCAGCGGAAGGCTGCCCCAGCCCACCCCGGGGTTGAGGTCCAAAGCCCTTCGCCCAAAGGGCTCCACCGCGCGGGCCAGAAGGTCGTACACGGGGTCCGGATACCCCCGGGCTCCCGGCTTGACGTAGACCACCCCTTGAGGATGGGGGAGGGGGGTCAGGCGGTGGTACTCCTCAAGTGTCACAAGGAAAAAGTATACCGCCCACCTTGCCCAAAAAAGCCTGGGTGGATTACCATGCGCAAAACCCCTCTCTGGGGGGAGGAGGCGGGAATGGCCCTGGTCGTACAGAAATACGGCGGAACCAGCGTGGGGGACCTGGAGCGCATCCACAAGGTGGCCCAGCGCATCGCCCACTATCGGGAGAAGGGGCATACGCTTGCGGTGGTGGTCTCGGCCATGGGGCACACCACCGACGAGCTCATCGCCTTGGCCAAGCGGGTGAACCCCAGACCGCCCTTTAGGGAACTGGACCTTTTGACCACCACGGGGGAGCAGGTTTCGGTGGCGCTTCTTTCCCTGCAGCTTCAGGCCATGGGGATCCCGGCCAAGGGGTTTGTCCAGCACCAGATCGGCATCGTGACCGATGGCCGCTACGGCAATGCCCGCATCCTAAAAGTGGAGCCGGCCCGGGTGCAAAGGGCCCTGGAGGAGGGGTACGTGGCGGTTATCGCGGGCTTCATGGGCACCACGGAGGAGGGGGAGATCACCACCTTGGGCCGGGGAGGGTCCGATACCACCGCGGTGGCCATCGCCGCGGCCCTTGGGGCCAAGGAGTGCGAGATCTATACCGACACCGAGGGGGTTTACACCACCGATCCCCACCTCATCCCGGAGGCCCGCAGGCTTTCCGTGATCGGCTACGACCAGATGCTGGAGATGGCCGCCCTGGGGGCCAGGGTTCTCCACCCCCGGGCGGTGTACTACGCCAAGCAGTACGGGGTGGTTTTACACGTGCGAAGCAGCTTCTCCTACAATCCAGGCACGATGGTCAAGGAGGTGGATGCGATGGAGATGGGTAGGGTGGTCACCGGGGTGGCCCTGGATCTGGACCATGCCCAGATCGGCCTGATTGGCATACCGGACCAACCGGGGATTGCGGCCAAGGTCTTCCAGGCCCTGGCCGAGAAGGGCATTGCCGTGGACATGATCATCCAGGGGGTGCCGGGGCACGATCCCTCGAGGCAGCAGATGGCCTTTACGGTGAACAAGGACTTCGCCCAGGAGGCCCTCGAGGCTTTGGAGCCCGTTCTGGCCGAGATAGGCGGGGAGGCCATTCTGCGCCCCGATATCGCCAAGGTCTCCATCGTGGGGGTGGCCCTGGCCTCCACCCCGGGCATCCCGGCCCGGATGTTCCAGGCGGTGGCCAGTGTGGGGGCGAACATCGAGATGATCTCCACCAGCGAGGTCCGCATCTCGGTCATCATCCCGGCGGAGTATGCGGAGGCCGCGGTCCGGGCCGTCCACCGGGCGTTTGAGCTGGATCAGTAGGCCCAGGGCCCAGGGCGGGCCCTGGGGGTGCCTGGACCCGGCTTTTAGAGAAGGCCCAGGGCCCTTACCTCATCGCGCTCTTCCAAAAGCTCCCGGGCGGTGATCTCCATCCGCTTTTGGGCGAACTCGTTGATCTCGAGGCCCTGGACGATCTCGTACGCCCCGTCTTTCGTCCTGACCGGGAAGGAATAGACCAGGCCCTCCGGGACCCCGTAGGAGCCCTCCGAGACCACGGCCATGCTCACCCAGTCCCCCTCCGGGGTGCCCAGGGCCCAGTCCCGGATGTGCTCGATGGCCGCATTCGCCGCGCTGGCTGCGCTCGAGGCCCCCCGGGCCTGGATGATGGCCGCTCCCCGTTGGGCGACGGTGGGGATGAACTCCTTCTCGTACCAGTCCATATCCACAAGCTCAAGCGCGGGCCTCCCGTCCACCAGGGCATGGAAGAGGTCCGGGAACATGGTGCTGGAGTGGTTGCCCCAGACGGTCATCCGGGTGATCCGGTCCACCGCCACGCCCGTCTTCTTGGCCAGTTGGGCTTTAGCCCGGTTGTGGTCCAGCCGGGTCATGGCGGTGAAGTTCCTGGGGTCCAGGCCCTTGGCGTGGTGGTAGGCGATGAGGGCGTTGGTGTTGGCGGGGTTCCCCACCACCAGGACCTTGACCGTTTTTCGGGCGGCTTCCGCCAGGGCCCGGCCTTGTTCGGCGAAGATCTTCGCGTTGGCGGAAAGGAGGTCCCGCCTTTCCATCCCCGCCTTTCTGGGCATCGCTCCCACCAAAAGGGCGTAGTCGGCGTCGGCAAAGGCCACCCGCGGGTCTTGGGTGGTGACGATGCCCTTTAGAAGGGGAAAGGCGCAGTCCTCCAGCTCCATGACCACGCCTTCCAGGGCGGGTAAGGCCTGGGGTATCTCCAGAAGCTGAAGGATGACGGGCTGATCCTTCCCCAGCATCTCTCCTGCGGCGATGCGGAAGACCAGGCTGTACCCGATCTGGCCTGCAGCTCCTGTAACCGCTACACGAACGGGGTTTTTCATGCTTTCCTCCTGCCCATAAGCCTTCGGGGGTCTGGCCCCCTTCCATCTTAAGCGGGGTCCGGGGGTAGCATAGGGGTATGGCGGTGAGCCGGTACTACGATGTCAAGCGGGATGAGAGGGGTAAACGGTATATCGAGCCCTACGTCACAGGCTTTCTTTTGCTGCGCTTCCCCCTTTTGAACAAGGGGACGGCCTTCACCGAGGAGGAGCGAAGGCTTCTGGGCCTCGAGGGCCTCTTACCACCCCATGTAAACACCCTAAGGGAACAAAAGGAACGCGTATACCGCCGCTACCGCCTGCAGGCCTCTCCTTTGGAAAAGCATATCTACCTCCGCAACCTCCAAGACCGGAACGAGGTGCTGTTTTACGCCTTGGTGGTGGAGCATCTGGAGGAGATGCTGCCCATCCTCTACACCCCTACGGTGGGGGAGGCGGTGCGGGAGTTTTCCCACATCTACCGGTATCCCCGGGGGTTCACCGCCAGCACCAAGAACATCGAGGAGGTGGAAAAGGCCCTGCAGAACGTGCCCCTGGAGGATGTCCGGCTCATCGTGGCCACGGACTCCTCGGCCATCTTGGGCCTCGGGGACCAGGGGTACGGGGGAATGGCCATCTCCATCGGCAAGCTCACCCTTTACACCGCAGCAGGGGGTGTGGGGCCGGACAAGACCCTGCCGGTGGAGCTGGACGTGGGGACGGACCGGGAGGACCTGCTAAACGATCCCCTCTACCTAGGGGTGCGGCACAGGCGGCTTCGGGGCGAGGCTTACTTCCAGTTCTTGGACCGGTTTGTGGAAGCGGTCAAGAGGCGATACCCCAAGGCCCTTATCCAGTGGGAGGACTTTTCCAAGGATACGGCCTTCGCGGTTTTAGAGCGGTACCGTAAGGCGGTTCCCTCGTTTAACGACGATATCCAGGGCACCGGGGCGGTGGCCTTGGCCGGGGTGCTTTCCGCCTGCCGCCTCAAGGGGGAGGCCCTGAGGGACCAGGTGGTCGTGGTCTATGGGGCAGGGGCCGGGGGGATCGGGGTGGCCTGGGCCCTGCGGGAGGGGATGAAACGGGAGGGGCTTTCCGAGGAGGAGGCCCGGGCCAGGGTGCTGGTCTTGGACTCCAAGGGCCTTTTGGTCAAGGGGAGGGGAATGGAGGCCTACAAGGAGGCCTTCGCCCAGAGCCCAGAGCGCCTCCTGGGCTGGCGGTATGCGGGGGATTATCCGAATCTCCTGGAGACGATCCAAAACGCCCGGGCCACCGTGCTTTTGGGCCTTTCCGGCCAGGGAGGGGGGTTCACCGAGCCCGTGGTTCGGGCCATGCTGGAACACACCTCCCGGCCGGTCATCTTTCCTCTTTCCAACCCTACCTCGCTTTCCGAAGCCCTGCCCGACGACCTGATCTACTGGACGGAGGGACGGGCCCTGGTGGCGGCGGGAAGCCCCTTCCCCCCCGTAGGGTACATGGGCCGGACCCTTCCCGTGGGGCAGGGGAATAACGCCTTCGTCTTCCCAGGCCTTGGCCTCGGGGCGGTGCTCGCCCGGGCCCGGGAGGTGACGGACGGGATGGTCTTGGAGGCCGCCTATGCCCTTTCAGAGTTTACCCGGTTGCACTACCCTGGGCTTCTCTACCCCCCGGTGGGGGCTTTGCGGGCGGTGAGCCCCTATATCGCCGCCCGGGTGATGCAGAGGGCCCTGGAGGAGGGGGTGGCCGAGGAGGAACGGATCCAGGGCCTCTCCCTCGAGGCCCTGCTGGAGTACGTGAGGGCCCGGTTCTGGGAGCCCGACTACCTTCCTTACAAAGTATAATCCAAAAAGCGATGTGGCGCCTCGAGCCCTGGGACCCGGACTACGCCCTCTTTGGCCTCCCGCCCCTTTCGGAAGAGGTGGGGTCCAAAGGGGTTCCCCTGGAAGAGCCCTGGGCCCCGGTGGCCCGGAAAAAGCTGGTCTGGCCCTCCTTCTACCTGGTGGACGGGCGGGAGCGGGTGGACGGCCTCCTGTTTGATGGGGAGAGGCGGGTCCTGCTGGTGAGCCTGGCGGTGGGGGCGGTGCACCGGGACGGCCAGGGGATGCGGCTTAGTGAGGTGCGGCTTTGGCGGGTCGCGGTGGGGGCGGATAGGACCTTTTCCTTCGGAGAGGGCCTAGAGTACCAGCCTTTACAGGCGCCTCAGGCGGCGGACCCTTTGGGGCTTTGGCGGGAAGCCCAGAAGGAGCGGCGCCGCCTCGAGTCCGAGCTCGCCCAGGCGCTTTCCCAAAAGGCCTTGGTCCTCCTGGACGGACCCCTTTATCAGGTGGGCCAGCCCTACGGACAGGTCCTGGGGTACGTGAAGACCCTCTGGGCCCGGTACCTTCCGGACCCCTACCAGGGGCTTCTTTCCCAGCTCAGACCCGAGGAGCGGACCCCCCTCTTCCGGATCCCCGAGGCCCAGGCCTCGGGCCGGAGGCCGGCGCTTTTGAGCTGGTACCTCCGGCTTCCCCTTTCCCCGGAGGGGCTTTTCCCCCCGGAGGCTGCGCTTTTGCGGGTGGAGATGCCCCTCGCCGAGCTCGAGGAGGCACGGGGGCTGGCCGATCTTTCCCTGGACCTTTTCTGCGCCTTGGCCTCCTCCCCGGCCAAGGACCCCCGGGCCCCCCAGAACCCGGCCCCGGTGGGGGCGCTGGAGGCCCTTTTGGGCCGGTACCTGGGCCAGCGGGAGGTTATCCAGCGGCGGATTTTGCGCACCATAGGGGGTGGAGTGTGAAGGTGGGTGTGGTTTTGGGCAGCAAGGAGGCGACCCCTTTGGAGTTCTGGGTGGGCGTGGAAGAGGGAAAGGCGCTCCGGCTGGATGATCTCGTGGTGGTGGAGTACCAGCACCCCACCGTCGGGAGGCTTCGCTACTTCGGCGTGGTGGACCAGGTGATGAAGCTGTACGAAGGCCAGGAGTACCCCACGGACACCTTTTTGGCGGCGGAGAACCGGATTCCCGTTTCCTTGGCCTACGTGGCCCATGTGAGCGTGACCCGGCTCATTCCCGACGAGTACCTTCCCCCGGACCCCGGGGCCCCGGTTCTTCTGGCGAAGGGGGAGGACCTGGAGCTTGCCCTTTACTACGACGGGATGAAGAACCAAAGGGGACACACCAAGCTTCCCGTGGGAATGCTCAAAAACGGCGAGGTGGGGTATGTGAACCTGGAGTTCTTGAACGGGGTAAAGGGGGGGCACGTGAACATCTCCGGCATCTCGGGGGTAGCGGCTAAAACCAGCTATGCCACCTTTCTTTTGAAAAGTATTCTGGAAAGTGGGGTTCAGGAGGCGGCCCATCTGGCCAAGGCCCTCATCTTCAACGTCAAGGGAGAGGACCTGTTCTTTCTGGATAAGCCCAACGCCCGTCTGCGCCCCGAGGACCGCGGGCTTTACGAGAGGCTTGGCCTGTCCCCCACCCCCTTTTCCAGCGTGGCCTTCCTCGCCCCGGCCCGGAAGGGAGAAGGAGTCCTCCTGCCCGACCTGGACTCGAGAAAGGAAGGGGTAAAGGCATATTACTGGGATCTGGTCCAGTTTTGCCAGATGGGGCTTCTGCCCTTCCTCTTCACCGACCGCCAGGCCCTGACCAACCTGGGGTTTTTGATCCAGCACGTGACGGAGAAGCTGAGGCAGCTTGCAAAGGGGCAGAAAGGGCCCTACCTCAGGGTGGACGACTGGGGGGGGGATCTGGCCGAGCCCCAGTTTGAAGCCCTCGGCCAAGGTAAGCTGGACACCTTCGCCAAGCTCGTGGAGTACCTCGAAGAGAAGCTCCTCGGGCCTTCGGCGGCGGGGGAGGAGGACAAGGGGGACCGGGCCTGGACGGCCCGGCAGGCCAAGGCTACCCGGGAAGCCTTTATCCGCCGCTTGAAGGCCAGTGTGGAGAATGTGGGCCACCTCATCCGGGGGGACCGGCTGGGCCACCCACCGGATCCTTTGCAAGGGGAACAGATCCATGTGGTGGACCTGGCCAAGCTCCACCCTCAGGCCCAGATGTTCGTGGTGGGGGCCATTTTGAAGGAGGTGTTTGCCCGGAAGGAGCGGGGGCTTTATCTGGGACGGGTCTTTATCGTTCTGGACGAGCTGAACAAGTACGCCCCCAAGGATGAGGAAAGCCCCATCAAGGACGTTCTTCTGGATATTGCTGAGCGCGGACGCTCCTTGGGGGTTATCCTCATCGGGGCCCAGCAGACGGCGAGCGAGGTGGAGCGCCGGGTGGTGGCCAACGCAGCCATAAGGGTGGTGGGCCGGTTGGATGCCGCTGAGGCGGAGCGGCCCGAGTATGGGTATCTGCCCTTTACATTTAGGAAGCGGGCGGTCATTCTCCCTCAAGGGGCGGTGATCCTCCACCAGCCCGAGCTTCCCGTGCCCCTTTTCCTCTTCTTCCCCTTCCCCGCCTGGGCCACCAAGAAAGAAGAGGTACAGGAGGACCTCTCCGACGAGGCCTTAAGGGGCGAGCTCGGCCTATAAAGGGTTGGGGTTCAGCCGGGCGTGGAAAAGGTGGGTCAGGGCGATGGCCAAGGCATCCGTAGCGTGGTTTTCCAGAGCGGAGGTCCTCAGGCCCAAAAACCGGGCCACCATGAGGGCTACGCTTTCCTTGTCCGCGTGCCCGTGCCCCACCAGGGCCCGCTTGATCTGCATGGGGCCGTACCCGTAGACGGGAAGGCCGAACTCATGGGCCACCAAGAGCACCGCGCCCATGGCCCAGCCGACTTTGAAGGCCAGCTCGTTTTGCCGGTAAAAGAACTGTTCCTCCACTGCGATGACCTCTACGCCGTGAAGGTGCACGGCGGCCCGCACCCGCTCGTGAAGCCGTCCCACCCGGGAAGGAGCGGGTTCGTCCGACCGGGTCTGGACCACCTCCGCGTGAAGGAAGCGGAAGGCTTTACCCTCCTCCCGCACCACCCCTAGGCCCAGATGGGTGATGCCCGGGTCCACCCCGAGGACCGTCATCGGCTAGTTTCTGGGCGGGAAGTCCCCGTCCCCGTATCGGATGAAGGCGGGGATCTCAAAGTTGGCGGGATCTACCCCGCTTAAGGGAAAGTCCACAGGCCGGGCGGGTTTGGGCACGACGCTCCCCTCGTGAAAGCCTGCGGCGATGAGGATGACCCGAAGCTCATCCTGGGCCCGCTCGTCGTAGGTGACCCCATAGAGGATGTCCACCGCATCGTTCCCCGTGGCCTCCCGGATTTTTTCCACCACCTCCGCCGCCTCCATGAGGGAGAGGTTCTCCTCCGAACCCACCACGTTCAGAAGGAGCCGCTTTGCCCCTTCGATGGAGCGCTCGAGGAGGGGGCTGTGGACGGCGCTTTTGGCTGCCTCCTCCACCCGCTCCTCCCCACGGCCTGCCCCGATGCCCATCAGGACCTGGCCCGCCCCTTCCAAAAGGGTGCGGATGTCCGCGAAGTCCACGTTGATAAGCCCGGGAAGGGTGATGACGTCCGTGATCCCCTTGACCCCGTGGTACAGCACCCGGTCGGCGATCAAAAAGGCGTCCTTGAGGGTGACCTTCTTGTCCACCGCGGAGAGGAGGCGGTCGTTGGAGACGACCACCATGGCGTCCACCCGCTCTTTGAGTTTCCGGATTCCCTCCTCGGCCACCTTCATCCGCTTGGGCCCCTCGAAGGAGAAGGGCCGGGTGACCACCGCCACGGTCAGGGCCCCGAGCTTCTTGGCGATCTCCGCCACCACCGGGGCACTGCCGGTGCCCGTACCCCCCCCCATCCCGGCGGTGAGGAAGACCAGATCCGCCCCCTCGAGGTGCTCGGCAATCAAGTCCTGCGCTTCCACCGCTGCTTTTTCCCCCACCTCGGGGTTGGCCCCTGCTCCTAGGCCCCGGGTAAGACGGTCCCCCAGCTGGATACGGATGTCCGCAAGGCTTTTGGCCAGGACCTGGGCATCGGTGTTGGCGGCGATGAACTCCACCCCGGTGAGGCCCGATTCGATCATGCGGTTGACCGCGTTGTTTCCCGCCCCGCCCAGGCCGATGACTTTGATGACCGCGCCTTCCATCCTTCCCTCCTAAAAAAGGTTGCTCAATATTTCTTTAATGCGTTTCCAGAAGCCCTCGCCGCTCGCGGCCTCCCGCCTGGAGTAGCTCCTGGACTCTTTGGGTTGGGGGCCTTGGTGCACCGTTCCGTAGCGCACGAGCCCAACCGCCGCCGCGTGGGCGGGGGAGGCGACGACATCCAAAAGCCCCCCCACCCGGGTTGGTTTGCCGATGCGCACGGGGAGATTGTACTGGGTGCGGGCTAAGGTGTCCAGCCCCCGCATCATCGCCCCACCCCCGGTGAGGACCACCCGGTTCACGGTCACCTCCAAGGGCCCCAGCGCCTCGTCCACGCTGGAGCGGGCGAGGTAGAGGATCTCCCTTAGCCTGGGCCGGATGATGCGGGCGAGCTCCGGCGCGGGAACGGCGGCGAAGGCCCCTCCCTCCTGGTTGATCTCCAGAACCAGTTCGGGGTCGGCCATCTCGGGAAGGGCCGCCCCGTACTTCCGCTTCACCCTTTCCGCCTCTTCCGCAGGGATTTTGAGAAGCTGAGCGATGTCGTGGGTGACGTGTTCCCCCCCGATGGGGATGACTGCGGAATGGGCCAGCCGTCCCTGCCGGAAGACGGCCAGGCTGGTCGTCCCACCCCCCAGGTCCACGAGGAGGACGTTCATCGTCTCCTCCTCCGGGGTCAAGACGGAAAGCCCCGAGGCGTAGCCCTGGTAGGCCAGGCCTAGGATGGAAAGCCCTGCCCCTTCCACGGCTTTTCTCAGGTTGGCCAAGGGCCCCCGGCCCGCCGCCACCAGGTGGACCTGGACCTCGAGGCGCACCCCGGCCATGCCCAGGGGGTCTTTAATCCCCTCCTGGCCATCCACCTTGTACTCCAGAGGGAGGGTGTGGATGAGTTCCAGGTCCGCATCAAAAGGGTAGGCCCGGGCCTGCTCTATGGCCCGCTCCACGTCCTGAGGGGCGATGCTGTATCCCCGGCGGATGGCGGCCAGGCCCTGGCTGGTGACGCTTCTCAGGTGGCTTCCCCCCACCCCTACATAGACGCCTTCCACCTTCACCCCGGCCACCCGTTCCGCCTGGTGGAGGCTTTGGCGGACGGCCTCGGTGGTCTTTTCCAGGTTGACCACCACCCCTCGTTTGAGGCCTTGCGAGGGGACGGTCCCCTCTCCGATGATGTCCAGCTCGCCATCCGGGGCGACCTCCCCGATGACGGTGGTGACCTTGGTGGTTCCCACGTCCAATCCGGCGATAATCATGGGCTGTGGCTCACCCCCCATTCGTAAATCCAAACCGTGCCCTTCGGCGCGTTCACCTTAGCCCACTTTATCAGAAGGGCGGGATCGGGGGCGAAGATCCGCCCCCCATCTCCTTCCACCCAGAAGCCCGCGGGGGTGTAGAGGATGCGCCGGGCCTTGGGAAAGGCCTCCACCAGGGCGATGACCGAGCGGACGGGAAGGGGGCCCCTTCCCTCCACCAAAGGCCCCTGCCCCCCCCCAGGGAGGACGACCCCGTCCTGGGAAAGCCCGTCCCCGTTCTGCAAGCGGGCGATAGGGGTTCGCTCCGCTATCCGGATGAGGATCTCCTTGGGCCTGGGTTTTTCCAACCGGGCCTCCCGAACCCAGGGGTTGGCCAAGAGGCGGCTTACCCGGCTTGGGAAGACCCAAAGCCAGGGTTCCCCCGGGGCGAGGTCCAGGGTCCGGACCACCTCCTGGGGGCTCAGGCGGTGGGTCCCCACCACCTGGATGCGTTCTAGAGGAAAGAGGACCAGGCTGCCCACATAGAGGGTGGCGAAGAGGAGGCCAAGGAGGAGAAGCCTCATGCCCAGACCTCCCATTCCAGCTCCAAAGGCAGTTCTTCCTGGATGCGCTGCACCAAGGCCATGACCTCCTCAAACCGGGCGTTCCCCAGGTTAACGATAAAGTTTCCGTGCTCGAGGCTTACCATCGCCCCGCCCACCCTAAGCCCCTTCAGGCCCCGCTGGTCTATCAGGCGGCCCGCGGACTGGCCCGGAGGGTTTTTAAACGCGCATCCGGCGCTTTTCCTCTTAGGCTGGCCCTTGCGCGCCCGGTCCACCTCCATAAGGCGCCTTCTGATCTTCTCTTGGGGGCGCTCCTGGAGCCTGAGCCGGACCCGGGTGACGATCCCCCCTGGGGGGAGGTGGGAGGTGCGGTAGGCAAAGCCCAGCTCCTCCGGCCGGAAGACCTCGAACCGGCCCTGGTGGAAGATCTCCACCGCCTCCAGGGCATCCGCCATCTCCCCGAACCGGGTGCCCGCGTTCATCCTCACCGCCCCCCCCACCTGGGCGGGGATGCCGAGGAGGCCCTCGAGGCCGGAAAGGCCTGCCTCAGAGGCCTCCTTGACCAAAAGGGGCAAAAGCACCCCCGCCCCCACCCAGCCCTTCAGATCATAGGTCTGGAAGACCCCGCCCAGGCGGATGACCCGCTCCTTCACCCCCTGGTCTGAGACGAGTAGATTGGATCCATTTCCTAAAACCCGGTAAGGGGCCTCGGTGGCCCTTTTCAACTCCTCCGGCGTCTCCACCGTCCAAAGCTCCGCGGGGCCGCCCACCCCCAGGGTGGTGTAGTCCTTCAGGAGGACGGTTTCCACCTTCATCTCTCACCCCCTAAAAGGGCCTTCAGGATGCGGTTCACGTCCCCCGCCCCTAGGCTCACCCAGAGTTCGCCGGGGCCGGCTTGGGCCTCGAGGTAGGCCTGGGCTTCCTTAGGCCTGAGGAAGTGGGCCTTGCCCCCCCGGTTTTGGATCTCCGCGGCGATGCGTTTGGCCAGGGCTTCTGGGTCGCCCTCCTCCCCGGCGGTGTAGACGGGAAGGACCACCACCTCCTCCGCCAGGAGGAGGCTTTCCGCAAAGGCCTTCCAGAGGCTTTGGGTGCGGCCGAAGCGGTGGGGCTGGAAGAGGGCCTTGACCCTAAGGCCAGTGCTTTGGGCCGCCTGGAGCGTGGCCCGGACCTCCGTGGGATGGTGGGCGTAATCGTCCACCAAGAGCGCCCCCCGGTAGACCCCCAGGGGTTCAAATCGGCGTTTTGCCCCTTTATACCGGGCCAAAGCGGCCTGGACCTTGGGGAAGGGCACGCCGAAGAGCAAGGCGGCCAGGCCTGCGGCCAGGGCGTTTTGCACATTGTGTGCCCCCGGCACGCCAAGCCTCACCTCCCCCAGGGGGTTTCCCTTGTAGACCATCTGAAACCGGCTTCCAAAGGGCAAAAGCTCCAGGTTTTCCGCCCAGAGAACCCCCCCTGGGCCAAAGGGGTAGGCCTCGAGGCCCCTGAAAAGGGTGGAAAGGCCGGGGTCGAAGGCGGGGAAGACCAAGGCGCCCGCCCGTTTCCCAAAGGCCAGCACCGCCTCCAAAAGCGCCTCGTACGAGGGGTAATAGTTGGGGCGGGGTTGGCCGTCGGGGGAGACGTGGTCGGCCTCGAGGTTGGTGACCACCGCCACCTCCACCCGCACCTCCTGGAAACGAGGGTCGGACTCGTCCACCTCGGCCAGGCGGGGTCCTGGGCCGTACCGGGCATTTCCGAAGGGTTCCACCTCCCCCCCCAGCAGGACCCAGGGGTCAAGCCCCGCCTCGAGGAGGATGGCCGCCAGCATCCCGGTGGTGGTGGTCTTTCCATGGGTCCCGGTGACGCCCAGGGAGGGGGTTTGGGAAAGGAGCTCCTTCAGAAGGGCCATCCGGTGGAGGACCCGCATCCCCCGCCTCCTGGCCTCCTTGACCTCGGGGTGGTCCTCCGGGATGGGGGTGGGAAGGAGGAGGATCTCCTCGTCCTCCAGGTGCCGGGGGTCATGCCCCTGGTGGATGGGCCCAGCCCCCAGGTGGAGGAGGCTTCGGCACCGGTCTCCCGGAGCCAGGTCGCACCCGGAGACCCGGTGCCCCTCGGCCAGAAGGAGCCGGGCTAAGCCGCTCATCCCCACGCCTTCCAGCCCCATCACGTGCACCTTCATATCGCCTCCAGGATCCAGTCCACAAGCCGGCCGGTCGCCCCTTCCGGGGAGAGCCGGGCCATCCCTTCTTTGAGCTTAGCGAGACCCCCTTCCAAAACGGTTTGCACGAGCCTGGGAAGCCCCTCATACCTCCCTAAGAGGGCCGCGCCTTTTTCCGCGTACAGCCGGGCGTTGGCAAGCTGCGCCCCTCCGTCGAGGTTGGGCGGGAGAGGGAAGAGGATGGCTGGAAGATGGTGGTAGGCCGCCTCGGCCAAAGTGCCCGCCCCGGCCCGGCTGATCAGGAGATCCGCAGCGCTCATGGCCAAGGGGGCATCCACAAAGGCGGCGATGCGGTAGTCCTCGTCCTGCCAAGGCTGCATCCTTTCCACGAAAGCCGCCCCCACCTGGTGGAGCACCGCGTAGGGAAGAGGCTTAAGGAGAGGGGGGAGGCGGGTGTTGAGCTCCAGGCTGCCCTGGCTTCCCCCCAGGACCAGGAGGAGGGGCTTCCCGGGGGGAAGGCCGAGCCGGGCCTTGGCTTCTTGTTTTTCGTAGCGCACCTCCCGGACGGGGTAGCCCACCACCCGGGCCTTTTTGGCCAGGCCGGGGGGGAGGGGGAGGGGCAAGGAAAGGGCGAGGCCCGAGGCCTTGGGGGCCAGGAGACGGGCCGCCAGGCCCAGCTTGGCGTTTTGCTCGTGGACCAGGACCTTTGCCCCCCGGATCTCCGCCACGAAGGCCATGGGGAAGCCCGCGTACCCCCCGGTGGAGAGGACGAGCCGGGGCCTGAGCTGCTGGAAAAGACGGTGGGCCGCTCGCAACCCCCTTAGCGCTTCCAGCCCCTGCTTAGGCCGGAAGGCGGAGCGGTCCAGCTTGCCCGCCGGGATAAGGAAGTGGGGAAGCCCGGTCTGGGGAAGGAGCCGGGCCTCGAGGCCTCCTAGGCTGCCCACGTAGGCCACCTCCACGCCTCTGGCCCTTAGGGCCTGGGCCACCGCAAGGCCTGGGAAGAAATGCCCCCCGGTCCCGCCCCCGGTGATCAAGACCATGCCCGCCTCCCTTCCCCCCGCCTGGCCAAGGCGGAGAGCAGGCCTAAGGCCATTCCCGAGACCAAAAGAGAGCTCCCTCCGTAGGAGAGAAGGGGCAAGGGGACACCCGTGACCGGCAAAAACCCCAGGGTGACCCCGATGTTGATGGCGGCCTGTGCCGAAAGGTAAAGGGTGAGCCCTGTGGCCAGTACGCTTTCCGCCCCCTTGAGCCTTAAGGCGATCTGGAGGCCGCGGAAGAAGAGGAGGCCGTAGAGGAAAAGAACCATCACCCCCCCCAGCCAGCCCGTCGCATACACCACGCTGGCGAAAACCATGTCGCTGTGAGCCTCGGGCAGGTGGAGGAGGCCCGCCCCCGGTCCGTGCCCGAAGGGCCCCGCCGTCAGGATGGCCTTCTGGGCCTGGATCACCTGGTAGGCCTCCTCCTTGGCGTCGGCCGTGCCTTGCCAGAAGCCTAAAAAGGCCATAAAGCGCTCCGCTACGTACCGGAACCTCCCCAGGTAACTTCCCCCTAGGGCTAAAGCGAGGAGGGCAGCGGAAAAGAGGATGGAGAGGAAGCGCCGCCAGGGGAGGCCGATGACCAAGAGGACCCCCAAGGACAAGGTGAAAAGGAAGAGGGCCGTGGAAAAGTCCGGCTCGAGGAGGACCAGGCCGGCCGTGGCCCCAATGAGGATAAAGGGGCCTAGGACCGGGTAGTCCATCCCTTTCCGGCCCACGAAGGAGGCCAGGTAAAGGACCAAGGTCACCTTGGCCAGCTCGGAGGGCTGGAGCTGGAAGGGGCCGAGGTCCAGCCACCGCCTAACCCCTCCGGGGCCCTGGCCCACGAGGAGGACGAGGAGCAGGAGGGCCATGACCGTGAGGTGGAGCCCCAGGGCGTGCCGCAGAAGAGGTCCTGGGGGGATCAGAAAGGCAAAGGCCAAGGTGGCGGCCAGCCCCAGGGTGATCTTCAACAGGTGGGCCGTAAGGAGGCTGGGATCCGCTGCCGTGACCCCCACCAACGAGAAGCCCAAAAGGGCGAGCTGGGCCAGGATCAGAAGGGGGTCCAAGGCTCACCTCCTAGGGCGAAGACGGCCTCCCGGAAGGCCCGGGCCCGGTCCCGGTAGTCCTTGAACTGGTCGAAGGAGGCGGCCAAGGGGGCAAGGAGGACGCTTCCCTCCTCGAGACGGTTCAAGGCCTCCTCCACCGCGCGAAGAAGGGCCTTTTTTCCGTCTTTTTCCGGAATGACCACCACCTCCACGCCCTTGAAGGCCCGGGCCATCCTCGGGCCATCCTGTCCGATGGCCAGAACCACCCGCACGCCCTTGAGGTGGGGGTTCAGGCCCTCCAAAGGGGCTCCTTTGTCCAACCCCCCGAGGATCCAGGCGATGGGCTTGGGGGCGGCCTCCAAGGCGGCGGCCACCGCATCGGCCCGGGTGGCGATGGAGTCGTCTATGAAGACCACCCGGCCCTTGCGGGCAAAGGCCTCGAACCGGCTTGGGGCCTGGGGGAGGGTCTTGATCGCCTCCGAAAGCGCCCTTTCGTCCGGGGTGCGGCCCAGGAGGGCCAGGTAGGCCTGGGTGGCCTTCAAGGCGGCCTCGAGGTTGGTCTTCTTGGGGGTGGCCTGGGGGCAGAAGGGGTAAAGGCGCGCGAGGCTCTTTTGTACGGCCTCCCTCACCTTAGGGTCCTGGGCGTTGTAGACCAAAGCGTCCTCTGGGGTGAGATTCCTAAGGAGGTTCAGCTTGGCCTGGTGGTAGGCCTCCACCGTGCCGTGCCGGTCCAGGTGGTCCACTCCCAGGTTTAAAAGGACTGCCACCCGGGGTCGGAAGAGGTGGATGCGCTCGAGCTGGAAGCTGGAAAGCTCCACCACCGCCACCTCCGCTTCCTCAACGATCTCTGCCAAAGGGGGGTCCAGGTTGCCCCCGGGTAGGGCCTTGAGCCCTTGGCTTTGCAAAAGGTGGGCGGTGAAGAGGGTGGTGGAGGTCTTCCCCGCGGTGCCGGTGATGCCGATGAGGGGGGTTTGGGAGTGGCGGAAGACAAGCTCTGCCTCACCCATCACCAAGGCCCCCGCTTCCCTTAGGGCCCTTAGCCGGGGGTGGTCCAGGGGAACCCCCGGGGCGGCGATGACCTCGGCGTAGGCGCCCGGCCTGGGGTCCGGGTCAAAAGGGAAGCCTTCTCCTTCCGCCCAGGCCACCTCCTTAGGGTCCGGCCGGTCGTCGTACACGGCGGCAAAGAGCCCCTTGCGCTTTAAGTAGCGCACCGCCCCTAGCCCGCTTCGCCCCAGCCCGAAGACCAGCCTCATCCCTTGCCTCCAAAGGCCAAGGCCACCGCCAAGGCGGTGATGATCACGAACCGGAAGACCACCTTGCCCTCCTCCCAGCCCAAGAGCTCAAAGTGGTGGTGGATGGGGGCCATGCGAAAGAGGCGCCGGCCGGTCCTTCTGAAGTAGGCCACCTGCAAAACCACGGAGAGGACCTCCAAAACCGGGATGATCGCGGCGAGGGGCAGAAGCCAGAGGGCCTTCTCCATGACGTAAAGCCCCGCCACCATGGCTCCCAAGGCCTGGCTTCCCACATCCCCCATGAAGACCCTGGCCCGGGGAGCGTTGTGCCACAAGAAGCCCAAGACCCCTCCCATAAGGGCCTGGGTTACCGGGAGGGGGTAGAAGGGCAGGAGGATGAGGGCGCTCACCGAGGCGAGGAGGCCGTCTACTCCGTCGGTGAAGTTGAAGGCGTTGGCCGCCCCCACCACGGCCAGGGCGATGAGGAGAAGATCCAGGATGGGGTAGGGGGTGTAGGCCACCTGCCGCATTGCGAAAAGGGCGAAAACCAGGGCCATGAGGCTTTGGAGGGCGATCTTTTCCCTCGCCCTCAGGGGTCTGCCCTTGAGCCCTCCCAGGTCGTCCAGGAGGCCTAGAAGGCCGAACCCAAGCCCCAGGAGCCAGAGAAAGGCCAGGCCGTCCTTGGCCGTCAAGTAGTAGGCGAGCCCTCCCGCCAGGAGGAAGCCCACCCCGCCCATGCTGGGCGTCCCCTCCTTGGCCAGGTGGGTTTTTGGCCCGTCCTTGCGCACCTTCTTGCCCAGGCCGAGCCCCTTCATCAGCCCGGCCCAAAGGCCGACGAAAAGCCAGGAGAGGATAAGGCCTGTGACGAAGGTCATCGTTCCTCCAAAAGAAGGGTAAACCGCCTGACCCGGTTGTCCTCCACCGCGTAGACCGCATCGCTTACGGCCAGGTCGTTAAACCGGCCTGGTTTTTGGGCCAGGATCCGGCCCTCTTCATCCAGCCGGTAAAGCCCCTCGCTCCCTAGGAGGAAGAGGGCGTCTTCGCCAGCCTCGGCCTTCTTAAGGCCCGGCGGCAAAGGAGCGGTATGGCCGTCCGGATAGCGGTAAAGCAGACTTCCCAGAGCGTACACCCGACCTTTAAAGGCCACCACCTGTTGGAACGCCTCCCCCTTGAGGAGGGTGCCTTCACGGTAAAGCCCAGCCTCGTTCACGTAGTAAAGCGCCTCGAGGAAAACGCCGTCCTTGGCCCGGTAGGGGAAAAGGCCCTCCTCCGTGTAGATCCCGTTTTCCAGCCCCACCACCAGCCGGGGCCTGGCCCGTAGGAAAAGGGGTTTGCCGGGAAGGGGAAGGGTTTGCACCCCCCCGTCCAGCCTCAGAAGCTGGAAGGGGTAGGCGGCGTAGAGCACCGCCTCGCCTGCGTCCAGAAAAAGAGGCGTGCCCGGCAACACCGCCTTGAACCGCCCTTCTACGTAAGGCCCCTCCGCGTACCCTCCGGGGTAGACCCTCAAGGGGAGGCCCGTCTGGACGGCACAGGCGGGAAGGATCAGGAGGGCTAGAAGGCGTCCCATAGCTCCAGAATCCGCTCCAGACCCACGGCCCTCGAGGCCTTCAGATAGACCAGGTCCCCAGGCCTTACCCGGGCCTTCAGCCAGGCCACAGCCTCCTCGAGGCTTTCCGCATACGCGCCGCCCAGACGGGCCTGGACCCGGGCAAAAGGGCCTAGGAACAAGGGGGAAAGGCCGAGCTTCAAGGCCTCCTCTGCCACCTCCAGGTGGAGCCTTTCGGCCGCCGGGCCCAGCTCCCGCATCTCCCCTAAAACCGCCCACTTCCGCCCAGGCTGCTGGGAAAGCCACCTCAGGCCAGCCCGTACGGAGAGGGGGTTGGCGTTGTAGGCGTCGTTCAGAAAGACCACCCCAGCGAGCTCCTTCCGCTCCATCCGACCGGGGGGAAGGCGGAGCCCAGCGAGCCGCGCGGAAACTTCTTCCAGGTCAAAGCCGAGGAGCTCGCCCACCGCCAAGGCGGCAAGCCCGGCCAGGGCAGGCCCCAGGCCGGGGTAGGGGATCTCCACCCGGAGGCCAAGGTAGCGGAAGCGGCTTTGTTCCGGGAGGAGCTCCAGTTCCTTTCCCAAAAACGTGGCCTCCTGAAACCCGTAGGTGGGGAAGGCTTTGGGGGTATCCAAAAGCCGGGCCGCCTCTTCGTGGACGAGGCTTAAAGGGGCCTCGAGGAGGCGGGCCTCCTCCCGGATCACCGTCTTTAGGTCTCCAAAGGCCTCGAGGTGTTCCTCCCCTAAGGCGGT